>DATCZK010000075.1:0-31407 GCA_036525975.1 Burkholderiaceae bacterium
CCAGGACGCCGTCCGTTAACGAATTTCCAACGCGCCCGTAAGTGGCGCGGGTACAGGGATCATGTCCCGCTACAACTTCCGCGAAACCGAGCCGAAATGGCAAAAGCGCTGGGACGATGCCCAGTGCTTTGAGGTGTCTGAGGACACCGACCAGCCAAAATACTATGTGCTTGAGATGTTTCCCTACCCGTCCGGGCGGATCCACATGGGCCACGTGCGCAATTACACGATCGGCGACGTGATCGCGCGCTACAAGCGCGCGCGCGGCTTCAACGTGCTTCATCCCATGGGCTGGGACGCCTTCGGCCTGCCGGCGGAGAACGCCGCGATCAAGAACAAGGTGGCGCCGGCGAAGTGGACCTACGAGAACATCGCCTACATGAAGCGCCAGATGCAGGCGATGGGCCTGGCGATCGACTGGAGCCGCGAGGTCGCCGCCTGCGACCCGAAGTACTACCAGTGGAACCAGTGGCTGTTCCTCAAGATGCTCGAAAAGGGCGTCGCCTATCGCAAGACGCAGGTCGTGAACTGGGATCCGGTCGACCAGACCGTGCTCGCCAACGAGCAGGTGATCGACGGGCGCGGCTGGCGCACCGGCGCGGTGGTGGAAAAGCGCGAGATCCCGGGCTACTACCTGAAGATCACCGACTACGCCGAGGAGCTGCTCGAGCAGGTGGAGCAGCGCCTCGACGGCTGGCCCGACCGCGTGCGCACGATGCAGTCGAACTGGATCGGAAAGTCGGTGGGCGTGCGTTTCGCGTTCCCGCACGAGATCCGCGAAACGAAGCCCGACGGCGCGCCCGGCGAGCTGGTGGGCGAGGGCAAGCTGTACGTGTTCACGACCCGCGCCGACACGATCATGGGCGTGACGTTCATGGCGGTGGCGCCCGAACACCCGATCGCGGCGGTGGCGGCGGCGCGCGACCCGAAGGTGGCGGCCTTCGTGGAAAAGGCCAAGCAGGGCTCGGTGATGGAAGCCGAACTCGCGACGATGGACAAGGACGGCGTTCCAACGGGGCTGTTCGTGGCCAACCCGCTCTCGGGCGAGAGAATCGAGGTCTGGGTCGGCAACTACGTGCTGATGAGCTACGGCGACGGCGCGGTGATGGGCGTGCCGGGTCACGACGAGCGCGACTTCGCGTTCGCGAAGAAGTTCGGGCTCCCGATCAGGCAGGTGATCGACGTCGACGGCCAGCCCTTCTCGGACGCTGCGTGGCAGCCCTGGTACGAGGAAAAGGGCAACGGCACCTGCGTGAACTCGGGCAGGTACGACGGCTTGGCGTTCGACGCCGCGATCGAAGCCATTGCGGCCGACCTGGCCGCGGCCGGCCTGGGCGAGAAGAAGGTGCAGTGGCGGCTGCGCGACTGGGGCATCTCGCGCCAGCGCTACTGGGGCACGCCGATCCCGATCATCCACTGCGAATCCTGCGGCGCGGTGCCGGTGCCCACCGAGCAATTGCCGGTCGTGCTGCCCGAAGACCTGCTGCCCGACGGCAGCGGCAACCCGCTCGCCAAGGACGAGCGCTTCCTCGCCTGCGCTTGCCCCAAGTGCGGCAAGCCGGCGCGGCGCGAGACCGACACGATGGACACCTTCGTCGACTCGGCCTGGTACTACATGCGCTACTGCTCGCCCGACAACGACGCGGCGATGGTCGACGCGCGCAACGACTACTGGATGCCGATGGACCAGTACATCGGCGGGATCGAGCACGCGGTGCTGCACCTGCTCTACGCGCGCTTCTGGACCAAGGTGATGCGCGACATGGGCCTGCTCGGCTTCGACGAGCCCTTTACGCGACTGCTGTGCCAGGGCATGGTGCTCAACCACATCTACTCGCGCAAGAACGAGCGCGGCGGCATCGAGTACTTCTGGCCCGACGACGTGGAGAACACCTTCGACGCGTCGGGCCACATCAGCGGCGCGAAGCTCAAGTCCGACGGCAGCGCCGTGGACTACGGCGGCGTGGGCACGATGTCCAAGAGCAAGAACAACGGCGTCGACCCGCAGGCGCTGATCGACCGGTACGGCGCCGACACCGCACGCCTGTTCGTGATGTTCGCGAGCCCGCCCGAGCAGACGCTCGAGTGGTCGGGCGCCGGCGTGGAGGGCGCGCACCGCTTCCTGCGCAGGCTCTGGCAGTTCGGTTTCGCGCACTCGCAGGCGCTGGCCGCGGCGCCCGTGGCCCTGGGCTCGCTCGCGCTCGCCGACGCGCACAAGGCGCTGCGCCTCGAGATCCACACCGTGCTCAGGCAGGCCAACTACGACTACCAGCGCATCCAGTACAACACGGTGGTGTCGGCCGGCATGAAGATGTTGAACGCGCTCGAGGGCGCGAAGCTCGCGCCCTGCGCCGCCGCCACCGAAGTGCTGCGCGAGGGGCTCTCGATCCTTCTGCGGGTGCTCTACCCGGTGGTGCCGCACGTGGCGCACGCGATGTGGACCGAACTCGGTTTCGCCGCGGCGCTGGGCGACATCCTCGACGCGAAGTGGCCCGAGGTGGACGAATCGGCGCTGGTGCAGGAGCGGATCGAGCTGGTGCTGCAGATCAACGGCAAGGTGCGCGGGTCGATCTCGGTTGCCGCCGACGCCGACCGCGCCGCGATCGAGGCGGCGGCGCGCGCGAGCGAGGCCTTCGAGCGCCACGCCGAAGGGCGCGCGCCGAAGAAGACGATCGTCGTGCCGGGCCGCCTCGTGAACGTCGTGGTCTAGGGCGCATGGGGGCGCGTGAGCCGTCGTGCGCCAGCGCCCCTCCCGGGCGGCGAGGGGGACAGGCCGTGGATGCGGGCGTGAGATCGGACGCGAGATCGGGCGCGGACGCGGGCGGGGCGGCAACGGGCCGCGTGCTCGGCCGGCGCCGCGCCCTCGCGCTCGCGGCGGCCGCGCTCGCGCTGGGCGGCTGCGGGTTCAAGATGCGCGCCGGCGCCGATTTGCCGTTTCGAACGATCCACGCCGCGTTCGCGCCGGGCTCGGGCGTGGGGCTGGAGTTCGCGCGCCAGATCCGCAACTCCCCGAACGTGCGCGTGGTTGCCGGCGAAGCCGATGCCGAGGTCCGGCTGCAGACGATCCGCGAACTGCGCGAGAAGGAGATCGTGGGTTTCTCCAGCACCGGCCGCGCCCGCGAGGTGCAGGTTCGGATGCGCTACGCCTTCCGCCTGCTCGACGCGCAGGGCAACGAGCTGATCCCGCCCAACGAGCTGATCCTGCGTCGCGACCTCACCACCAGCGACGCCCAGGCCGTGCCCAAGGAGCAGGAGGAGGCGATGCTCTACCGCGAGATGCAGGTCGACGTCGTCGACCAGCTGCTGCGCCGCCTCGAGGCGGTGCGCCGCTAGCGCGAGGGGCCCGGCCATGCAGGTCAAGCTCGAAGGGCTCGACGCCGCGCTCGCGCGCCGGCTGCCGGCGCTCGCGTGGGTGCACGGCGACGAGGCGCTGCTCGTGATCGAAGCGGCGGACGCGGTCCGGGCGGCGTTTCGCGCCGCCGGCCACACCGAGCGCGAAGTGCTGGTGGTCGATCGCGGCTTTCGCGTCGACGCGCTCCTCGCGCAGGCCGGCACGATGTCGCTGTTCGCCGAGAGCCGCCTGATCGAACTGCGCCTGTCGGGCAAGCCGGGCAAGGAGCTGGGCGACGCGCTCGCGGCGCTGGCGGCCTCGGGCGACGAGAGCACGCGCGTGCTGGTGAGCGGGCCCAGGCTCGATCGCGCCGCCACCGCCAGCGCCTGGTTCGCCGAGCTCGACCGCAACGCGCTGTCGGTGGCGGTCTACCCGGTGGAGCGCGCGCGGCTCGGGCAGTGGATCGCCGCGCGCCTGGCGCGCCAGGGGCAGCGCCTCGACCCCGACACGCTCGCCTTCGTTGCCGACCGCGTGGAGGGCAACCTGCTGGCGGCGCAACAGGAGATCCTGAAGCTGGGCCTGCTGTTCGGGCGCGGCCAGCTCGCCGGCAAAGACGTGCGCCAGGCCGTGCTCGACGTTGCGCGCTACGACGCGTTCGGCGTGGGCGAGGCCATGCTCGCGGGCGACGCCGCGCGCGCGCTGCGCACGCTCGACGGGCTGGCCGCCGAGGGACAGGCAGCGCCCTTCGTGCTGTGGGCGATGGCCGACGCGATCCGCAACCTGTGGCGGCTGTCGCAGGCGCGCGACCGCGGCGAGAACCCCGCGCAGCTCACGCGCTCGCTGCGCATCTACCCGCCGCGCGACCGCGCCTACCTCGACGCGGTGCGCAGGCTCGACACCGCCGCGGTGGAGCGCGCGGTGCGCGTCGCGGCCGAGGTCGATAGAATGGCCAAAGGCGTCGCCCCCGGCGACCCGTGGGCCGCGATGGCGCACCTGGCGATGGCCATCGCCGGCGCGCCCGCTTTCTGCGAGTCGTGAAGACCGCGGCGCCCGCGTCCCGTCCCCGGCCCGACCCAAACCGACCCGACCCAAACCGACTCAAACCGACTCGACCCGACCCAACCCGACCTGGAGCCGAGCCTTGGACAACCAGCCGATCGACATCGCCGCCTACGTTGCAGACGTGGGCAGGCGCGCACGCGCCGCGAGCCGGGCGATGGCCCGCGCCGCAACGGCGCAGAAGGATCTCGCGCTTCGCAGCACGGCGGCCGCGATCCGGCGCGACGCGGCGGCGCTGAAGGCGGCCAACGCGAAAGACCTCGCCGCGGCGCGCAACGCCGGCCACGACGCCGCTTTCGTCGACCGGCTCGAGCTGGGCGACAAGGCGATCGAGGCGATGGCGCTCGGGCTGGAACAGATTGCGATGCTGGCCGACCCGATCGGCGAGATCTCGCAGATGGCCTACCGCCCGACCGGCATCCAGGTGGGCAAGATGCGCGTGCCTCTGGGCGTGATCGGCATCATCTACGAGTCGCGCCCCAACGTGACGATCGACGCCGCCGGGCTTTGCATCAAGTCGGGCAACGCCACGATCCTTCGCGGCGGGTCGGAAGCGATCCACAGCAACCAGGCGCTCGCCGCGCTGATCCGCGAAGGCCTGGGCGCGGCCGGGCTCCCCGCCGACGCGGTGCAGGTGATCGAGACCACCGACCGCGCGGCGGTGGGCGCGCTGATCACGCAGCCCGAGCACGTGGACGTGATCGTGCCGCGCGGCGGCAAGTCGCTGATCGAGCGCATCGCGCGCGAGTCGAAGGTGCCCACGATCAAGCACCTCGACGGCATCTGCCACGTCTACATCGACGAGGGCGCCGATCCCGCCAAGGCGATCCCGATCGCCGACAACGCCAAGACCCAGCGCTACGCCCCGTGCAACACGATGGAAACGCTGCTGGTGGCGCAGGCGGAGGCGGCGCGCGTGCTGCCCGAACTCGGGCGCATCTACCGCGACAAGGGCGTGGAGCTGCGCGGCTGCGCGCGCACGCGCGAGATTCTCGCCGCCAGCGCGATCGACTGCGCCGAGGCCACCGAGGAAGACTGGCGCACCGAGTACCTCGCGCCGATCCTCTCGATCCGGGTGGTGGCCGACCTCGACGAGGCGATCGAGCACATCAACCGCTACGGGTCGAACCACACCGACGCGATCGTCACCGAGGACTACTCGCGGGCGATGCGCTTCCTGCGCGAGGTGGACTCGTCGTCGGTGATGGTGAACGCCTCCACGCGCTTCGCCGACGGCTTCGAGTACGGGCTCGGCGCCGAGATCGGCATCTCCACCGACAAGCTGCACGCGCGCGGGCCGGTGGGGCTCGAGGGGCTCACGTCGATGAAGTACGTCGTGCTGGGCGCCGGCCAGATCCGCGTCTGAGGCGAGGCGGGCGGCTCATGTTCAGCGGCTTCGTCTGGGTCAAGACGCTGCACATCGTGATGGTGATGAGCTGGTTCGCCGGGCTGTTCTACCTGCCGCGCATCTTCGTGAACCTGGCGATGGTGCCCGCCGAATCCGCCGCCGAGCGCGAGCGCCTGCTCGTGATGGCGCGCAAGCTCTACCGCTTCACCGGCCCGATCATGGTGCTCGCGCTCGTGTTCGGCACCTGGCTGTGGCTCGGCTACGGCGTGGGAGCCGGCGCCGGCTGGATGCACGTGAAGCTCGCGATCGTCGTGTTCCTGGTCGCCTACCAGCTGCTGTGCGGCCGCCTGCTGCGCGCGCTCGCCGAGGGGCGCGACCACCGCTCGCACCTGTGGTACCGCTGGTTCAACGAGGCGCCGGTGATCGCGCTGCTGGTCACGGTGCTGCTGGTCGTGGCCAAGCCGTTCTGAGCGCGCGATGCAACTCGAGGTCGATTACTACATGACGCCCACCTCGCCGTGGTCGTTCCTGGGCCACGGTGTGCTGCGCGAGATCCTCGCGCGGCACAACGCGCAGGTGAGGGTCAAGCCGATCGACGTGGGCAGCCGCGTCTTTCCCGTCTCGGGCGGCGTGCCGATGGGCAAGCGCGCTCCGCAGCGCCAGTCGTACCGGCTGGTGGAGCTGGCGCGATGGAGCTCGCTGCGCGGCGTGCGGCTGAACCTGCACCCGAAGCACTTCCCGGTGCCGGCCGAAGAGGCGTGCAGGCTGATCATCGCCGCGCAACTGGTGCACGGGCAGGACGCCGCGATGCGCCTGGCCGACGCGCTGATGCGCGCGCTCTGGATGGAGGAGCGCGACATCGCCGACACCGCCACGCTGCACGAGATCGTGCACGCCTGCGGCCTGGAGGTGCAGGCGATCGTCCACCGCGTGGCCGACGCGCACCAGGTGTTCGACGCCTACACGCACGAGGCGATCGAGCGGCACGTGTTCGGCGTGCCCTGGTACGTCTTTCGCGACGAGCCGTTCTGGGGCCAGGACCGCCTCGACATGCTCGATCGGGCGCTCGCGAGCGCGCACGCGGCCGCGCAGTGAGCGCGGCGCGCTACTTCGCCCCCTGCCCCCGCGGCCTCGAGCAGGCGCTCGCCGACGAGTTGCGCGCGCTCGGCGCGCAGGTCGACGCCACGGTCGCGGCCGGCGTCTCGTTCTCCGGCGACAAGGCGCTGGGCTACCGCGCGAACCTGCACGCGCGCATTCCAAGCCGCATCCTGCTGCACGCGGCCAGCGCGCGCTACCACGCCGACGACGACCTCTACCGGCTCGCGCGGCGCACCGAGTGGGAGCGCTGGTTCGGCCCGCGCCAGACGCTGCGCGTGGACCTCAGCGCGATCCGCTCGCCGGTCAAGAGCCTGAACTTCGCCACGTTGCGCGTGAAGGACGGCATCGTCGACCGCGCGCGCCAGACGAGCGGCGAGCGCCCGTCGATCGACACGGCCAACCCCGAAGTGCGCGTGTTCGGCTCGCTGGTGGAGCGCAACGTCGACCTGTACGTCGATCTCTCGGGCGAGCCGCTGTTCAAGCGCGGGTGGCGCGCCGAGCGCGCCGATCGCGGCGAGGCTCCGATCAAGGAGAACCTCGCCGCGGGCCTGCTCGCGCTGTCGGGGTGGACGCCCGCGCTGCCGCTCTACGATCCGTTCTGCGGATCGGGCACGATCGTGATCGAGGCCGCGCAGCGTGCGCTCGGCGTCGCGCCCGGGCTGTCGCGCTCGTTCGGGTTCGAGCGCCTGCGCGACTTCGACCCCTCGCTGTGGCTGCAGCTGCGCGGCGATGCCACGCGCGCGGCCTCGCGCGGCCCCGCCGGCCCCGCGCCCAGAATCGCGGCGAGCGACGTCGATCCCGACGCGATCGGGCAGCTGCGCGAGAACCTGCAGCGCGCGGGCGTGGGCGAGGCCGGGATCGTGGTCGAGACGAAGGACGCGGCGCGAGCGCGCCCGCCCTTCGACCAGGCGGGGGTGATCGTGACCAACCCGCCCTATGGGGAACGCATCGAGCTCGCGCCGGCGCAGCGCGCGAGCGCGGCGTGGCGCGAGATCGGCGAGAACCTGCGCGCGCGCTTCGGCGGCTGGTCGGTGTGGATCCTCTCGCCCGACAACGACTTGCCGGGAGCGATGGGGATCAAGCCCAGGCGGCGGGTGCCGCTGTTCAACGGGGCGATCGAGTGCCGGCTGTTGGGCTTCGAGGTGTTCGCGGGCGCGCGCCTCAGAGCACCCCGAGGTGCTCCGTCCCGCGCGTGAGGTCGCGTTCGCTGTGCTTGCTGTTCAACTTGATCGCGAGACGCAGGTCGTTGACCGAATCGGCGTTGCGTAGCGCGTCCTCGTAGTCGATCTTGCCCTCTTCGTACAGGTCGAACAGGGCCTGGTCGAAGGTCTGCATCCCGGTCTCGCGGCTCTTCTTCATCACTTCCTTGATCGTCCCGACTTCGCCCTTGAAGATCAGGTCGGCCACGAACGGCGAGTTCAGAAGGATCTCCACCGCAGGGATGCGCCCCTCGCCGCTCGCCATCGGGATCAGGCGCTGCGAGATGATTCCCTTGAGGTTCAGCGACAGGTCCATCAGCAGCTGGGCGCGGCGCTCCTCGGGGAAGAAGTTGATGATCCGGTCGAGAGCCTGGTTGGCGCTGTTGGCGTGCAGCGTGGCCACGCAGAGGTGCCCCGTCTCGGCGAAGGCCACCGCGTGCTCCATCGTCTGGCGGTCGCGGATCTCGCCGATCATGATCACGTCGGGCGCCTGGCGCAGCGTGTTCTTCAGCGCCACCTCCCAGCTCTCGGTGTCCACGCCCACCTCGCGGTGCGTGATGATGCAGTTGCGGTGCGGATGCACGAACTCCACCGGATCCTCGATCGTGACGATGTGCCCGTGGCTGTGCTCGTTGCGATAGCCCATCATCGCCGCGAGGGTGTTCGACTTGCCCGACCCGGTTGCGCCCACCACGATCACCATGCCGCGCTTGGTCATCGCGAGGTCGGCCAGGATGGCGGGCAGCTGCAGCTGTTCGATGGTCGGAATCTCGGACTTGATCGTGCGCAGCACGATGCCCACGCGCCCCTGCTGCATGAAGGTGTTCACCCGGAACCGGCCGATCCCGGTCGGGCTGATCGCGAAGTTCACCTCCTTGTGCGCCTCGAACTCCGCCGCCTGGCGGTCGTTCATCAGCGCCCGCGCGAGCTCGATCGTGTGCTGCGCCGTGAGCGGCGTGCCCGACACCGCACCCACCTTGCCGTCGATCTTGAACGCGGGCGGGAACTCGGCGGTGAGGAAGAGGTCGGAGCCGTTGCGCGAGACCATCAGCCGCAGGAGGTCGTGGAGAAATTTCGATGCCTGTTCGCGTTCCATTGAATGCCTCTGGTCTGTTGCCTGCCCTTAAACCCTCGCCCGCCCGGGAGCCGCGCCGTATGCGCGCCGCTCAGCCCGGGAAGTTTTCCTTGACCTGCGCCGCCGAGCGCGCCTCGCCCATCGCGATCACGCCCTTTCTCACGAGGTCGGACAGGCACTGGTCGAGCGTCTGCATCCCGATCGACGCGCCGGTCTGGATCGCCGCGTTCATCTGCGCGACCTTGGCCTCGCGGATCAGGTTGCGAATCGCCGGCGTGCCGATCATGATCTCGTGCGCGGCCACGCGCCCGGAACCGTCCTTGGTCTTGAGCAGCGTCTGCGAGATCACCGCGCGCAGCGACTCGGACAGCATCGCGCGCACCATTTCCTTCTCGGCCGCCGGGAACACGTCCACGATCCGGTCGATCGTCTTCGCCGCCGACGAGGTGTGCAGCGTGCCGAACACCAGGTGCCCGGTCTCGGCCGCGGTGAGCGCGAGCCGGATCGTCTCGAGGTCGCGCAGCTCGCCCACGAGGATCACGTCGGGGTCTTCGCGCAGCGCCGAGCGCAGCGCGTTGCTGAACGAGAGCGTCTGCGGGCCCACTTCGCGCTGGTTGATCAGGCAGCGCTTGGACTCGTGCACGAACTCGATCGGGTCCTCCACCGTGAGGATGTGCCCGTGCAGTTTCTCGTTCACGTAGTTGATCATTGCCGCGAGCGTGGTCGACTTCCCCGAGCCGGTCGGGCCGGTGACCAGCACGAGCCCGCGCGGGTGCGACGAGATCTCCGCGAAGATCCTGGGCGCGTTGAGCTCCTCGAGCGTGAGGATCTTCGACGGAATCGTTCGCATCACCGCGCCGGCGCCGCGCTGCTGCACGAAGGCGTTCACGCGAAAGCGCGCCAGCCCCTGGATCGCGAACGAGAAGTCGCACTCGAGGTTTTCCTCGTAGTCCTTGCGCTGCGCGTCGTTCATGATGTCGTAGATCATGCCGTGCACGTCGCGATGCTCCATCGGCGGCAGGTTGATCCGGCGAACGTCGCCGTGCACGCGGATCATCGGCGGCAGCCCCGCGGACAGGTGGAGGTCCGAGGCCTTGTTCTTTACGGCGAACGCGAGAAGCTCTGCAATGTCCATGTCATCCCCGGTGTCAGTGCGACACGCTCTTTCCAATGCGCCCGGCATCGGCGCCCCGCTGCACGGCCTGCGACGTCCGGCGCATCCACCGCCGGATCCCGTTCGATTCTCGTCGGCGCCGCGCCCCGCCTTGCCCGCTGTCCGGTGGACAGTAGAATCCGACGATGAACGGCGACCTCCTGTTGCGCGAGCGCTACGACCGCCTCGCAGACCGCCTGCGCGCCGCCTGCCAGGCCGCCGGTCGCGACCCCGGCGAGGTGCGGGTGCTCGCGGTGAGCAAGACGGTGAGCGCGGCCAGGGTCCTGGAGATGGCGGCGCTCGGCCAGCGAGCCTTCGCAGAGAACTATCTACAGGAAGCGCAGGCGAAGATCGCCGCCTGCGCGCTCGAGCGGCCTGATCTGGCGCTCGAATGGCATTTCATCGGCCCGATCCAGTCGAACAAGACCCGCCCCATTGCCGAGCACTTCGCCTGGGTGCACTCGATCGAGCGCGAGAAGATCGCCCGCAGGCTGTCGGACCAGCGCCCGGCGGGCGCGTCGCCGCTCGAGGCCTGCATCCAGGTGAACGCGAGCGGCGAGGCGAGCAAGAGCGGGTGCGCTCCGCAGCAGGCGCTCGGGCTGGCGCGCGCGGTGGCGGCGCTGCCGGGCCTGCGGCTTCGCGGCGTGATGGCGATTCCCGAGCCGGCCTCGGGGTATGCGGCACAGCGTGCGCAGTGCGCCGCGGTGCGCGCGGTCTACGAACGGCTGCGCGACGCGGGGCTGGGCGTTGACACGCTGTCCATGGGAATGTCCGACGACCTGGAAGCGGCGGTCGCGGAGGGCGCGACGATCATCAGGGTGGGCACGGCCCTGTTCGGGCCGCGCCCCGGGGCGCCGAACGCGCCCCCGGCGCTCAGGCCATCGACTTGACGGCCGACGCGAGGCGGCTCTTGTGACGGGCCGCGGCGTTCTTGTGGATGATGTTCTTGTCGGCGATGCTGTCGATCACGCTGGTGGAGTGCGAGAACACCCGGGTGGCCGCAGCCTTGTCGCCAGCGGCAACGGCCTTGCGAACCGCCTTGATGGCCGTGCGCAATTCCGAGCGCAGGCTGGCGTTGTGGGCGTTGCGCTTGACTGCCTGACGGGCGCGCTTGCGTGAGGAGGCGATGTTTGCCATGCGAGAATCCTGCCGATGCTTGGGGTTTAGTGTCGTGTTCGTGTGCTCGCGCCGATCGCAGCGAGCGGCCCGGTTCGCGCCGGCCACCAACGTATTTTGCGGGACTCCCGCGCGGCAGCCAGTCGGAAAGCCTTGAATCATAACCTGTTTTTGGCGCTGCTCGCAAGGCAGCGCAGGAGCCCGCGGGCGTGAACCTGCTGCGGGCCGCCGCCACGATCAGCGGACTGACGCTGCTCTCGCGCGTGACCGGGCTCGTGCGCGAGAACGTCACCGCGTCGGTTTTCGGGGTGTCGGCGTTCACCGACGCGTTCTTCGTGGCGTTCCGGCTGCCCAACCTCCTTCGGCGCCTGTTCGCCGAGGGCGCGTTCTCGCAGGCCTTCGTGCCGCTGCTCGCCCAGGCGCGCACGCAGGGCGGCGACGGCGCCATGCACGCGATGGTCGACCGGATCGCCACGCTGCTGTTCTGGGCGCTGGTCCTGGTCTCGGCGCTCGGCGTGGCGGGGGCTCCGGCGCTCGTCTGGCTGATCGCCTCGGGGCTGGCGCGCGAGCCGCAGGCCTTCGACGCCGCGGTCGTGATGACGCGCTGGATGTTCCCCTACATCCTGTTCATCTCTCTGGTGGCGCTCGCGGCCGGCATCCTCAACACCTGGCGGCGCTTTGCCATTCCGGCCTTGTCGCCGGTGCTGCTCAACCTGTGCTTCATCGCCGCCGCGCTGTTCCTCGCGCCCCACTTCGAACCGCCGATCTACGCGCTCGCCGCCGGGGTCGTGGCCGGCGGCGTCGCCCAGCTCGCGATCCAGATCCCGGCGCTGCGGCGCATCGGCATGGTTCCGAGAGTGGGCTTGGGACTGCGCGCGGCGCTCGCGGACCAGCGCACCCGCCGCCTGCTCGCGCTGATGGCGCCGGCCGTGCTCGCGGTCTCGGTGGCCCAGGTGAGCCTGATCATCAACACGCACATCGCCTCGCGGCTCGCACCCGGAAGCGTCTCGTGGATCTCGTTCGCCGACCGCCTGATGGAGTTCCCGATCGCGTTGCTGGGGGTGGCGCTGGGCACGGTGCTGCTGCCGAGCCTGTCGCAAGCGGGCACCGACGGAGACGACGAGCAATACAGCGCGCTGCTCGACTGGGGCATGCGGCTCGTGGTCGTGCTGGCACTGCCCTCGATGGCGGGCCTGGCGATGATGGCCGAGCCGCTCACCGCGCTGCTCTTTCACTACGGGCGCTTCCAGGCGCACGACGTGGCGATGACCCAGCTCGCGGTGATCGGCTATTCGGTCGGGCTGATCGGGCTCGTCGCGATCAAGGTGCTCGCGCCCGGGTTCTACGCCCGCCAGGACGTGCGCACGCCGGTTCGCATCGCGCTGGCCGTGCTCGTGGCCACCCAGCTGCTCAACCTCGTCACGGTGCCGCTGCTCGCGCACGCCGGGCTGGCGCTGTCGATCTCGATCGGGGCGCTGGTCAACGCCGCGCTGCTGCACGCCGGGCTTCGGCGCCGCGGGCTGTACCGTCCGGCGCCGGGGTGGGCGAAGTTCCTCGCGCAGGTGCTCGCGGCCTGCGCCGCGATGACGCTGGCTCTGGCGCTCGTGGTCGACCGGGTGGACTGGATCGCGATGCGCTCGGAGCCGCTGACGCGCATCGCGCTGGCGCTGGCAATGGTCGCGGGCGCCGCGCTCGTCTACCTGGCGGTGCTGTCCGCGCTGGGCGTGCGGCCGGCCCACTTCGTGCGGCGAGCGAACAAGGACTGAGGGAGGCACGACGATGCGAATCACCTTCGTGGGCGGCGGAAACATGGCCGGCGCGCTGATCGGCGGGTTGATCGCCGCCGGCGAGTCCGGCGGCAACGTCGCGGTGGTGGAGCCGCGCGCCGAAGCCGCGGCGCAGCTGTCCGAACGTTACGGCGTCAGTGCCTTCGCAACGCCGTCGGCGCAGGCCTTCGGCGGCGACATCGTCGTGCTGGCGGTCAAGCCGCAGGTGATGCGCGAGGTGGCACGCGCGATCGCCGCGCACGTGTCGCGGCAACTCGTGGTCAGCGTAGCGGCGGGGATCCGCGCCACCGACCTCTCGCGCTGGCTGGGCGGGCACCGTCGCATCGTGCGCGCGATGCCCAATACGCCCGCGTTGATCGGCGCCGGCGTCACCGCGCTGGCGGCGCTGCCCGGTCTCGCGCAACCGGATCGCGAAGCCGCCGAAGCGGTACTGGCCGCAGTCGGCAAGACGCTTTGGGTCGACGACGAAGCCGCGCTCGACGCGGTCACGGCGGTGAGCGGGAGCGGCCCCGCGTACGTCTTCTACTTCATGGAGGCGATCGACGCGGCCGCGCGCGCGCTCGGGCTGAACGAAGAGCAGGCGCGCACGCTCACGCTCGCCACCTTCGAGGGCGCCGCCAAGCTCGCGCTCGCGTCGACCGATGCGCCGGGCACGCTGCGCGAACGCGTCACCTCCCCCAACGGCACCACCGCGGCAGCGCTCGCGGTGCTCGGCGCGCGCAACGTGGCCGGGGCCATCGTCGAGGCGGTGAGTGCCGCGCAACGGCGGTCGGTGGAACTGGGCGACGAGTTCGGACGGGATTGACGGCGCGCCGGGCGGCGTGCGCCGGGGCCTCGCGTGCCTTTGCGCGCGGGGCGCCGGCACGCGGGAGCGCGCCCCCGCTCAGCGCAGGGCGAAATCGAGCGCAACGCCCGCGAACACCACGGCCCCAAGCCAGTTGTTGTGGTTGAAGGCGCGAAAGCAGCCCTCGCGCCCGCGGCCGCGGATCAGCCGGTAGTGGTAGACGGCAACGCCCCCCGCAGCGAGAAGGCCTACGTAGTAGGCGGCCCCCATGCCTTCGACCGCGCCCACCACCGCGAGCAGCGCGAGCGCGAGCGCGTAGCAGGTCATCACGGCGGCGACGTCGAAACGCCCGAAGGTGATCGCGGCGGTGCGGATGCCGATGCGCAGGTCGTCGTCGCGGTCGACCATCGCGTACTCGGTGTCGTAGGCGATCGCCCAGAAGACGTTCGCGACGAGCATCAGCCACGCGGCCAGGGGCAGCGTGCCGAGCACGGCCGCGAAAGCCATCGGGATGCCGAAGCCGAAGGCGATTCCAAGGTACGCCTGCGGCAGCGCGAGGAAGCGCTTCGTGAACGGATAGCTCACCGCGAGGAACGCGGCCACGACGGCGAGCGCCCAGGTGAGAGGGTTGAAGGGCACGATCAGCGCGAGCGCGACGAGCGACAGCGCGACGAACACCGCCACCGCCTCCCACGGGCGGATCAGCCCCGCGGTGAGCGGCCGGTCGCGGGTGCGGGCCACGTGCCGGTCGAAGTCGCGATCGGCCCAGTCGTTGATCGCGCACCCCGCCGAGCGCATCAGCACCGTGCCCGCGACGAAGGCCACCAGCGGGTAGGCCTCTGGAAAGCCGCCCGAGGCGATCCACAGCGCCCACATCGTGGGCCACAGCAGCAGCAGGATGCCGATCGGGCGGTGCAGCCGCACGAGCCGCCAGTAGAGCAGCGCTCGCGGCGTACGCCCGGCTTGCGTGTTCGCTCCCGCTCCCGCTCCCGCGCCTGTGCCTGCGCCCGTGCCCGTGCCCGGACCGTTCCCGCCCCCGGCTTGCCCGCAGGGGGAGAGCGCTCCGGCCAGAGGACGCGGTTCAGCCGGCCCGTTCGAACGCGGCTCGGTCTGCATCCTCAGCACGAGCCCCACGATCCACAGCATGCTCAGGCCGATCACGCCGTCGCGCATCGCCGAGTTCGCGCTGATCGCAACGAGCCAGCAGAGCGTGGCGACCGCGCCGAGCCGCCCGATCCGGTCGCGGCGCGCCGCGATCCGGCCCACGGTCGCGAACACGAGCGCCGCGACCGCGAGCATCCCGATCACCCCGGTCTGCGCGCCCATCCACAGGAAGTCGTTGTGCGGCATGTTCATGTCGGCGATGCTCTCGGGCGCGCGACGGCGCCACTGGTCGTTCCACCCGCCCACTCCCCAGCCGAGCAGCGGGCGCTCGACCACCATGTCGGCCGAGTGCCGGTACATGTTCAGCCGCAAGCCCCAGCTCGTGCGCGCGACTTCGCCCGCGAGCGCGCCCTGCAGCTCGGCCCAGCCCTGGTCGAGCCGGTCTCGCGCGGCCGGAATGGCCGCGACCAGCGACGCGAGCAGCGCGAGCGACCCGATCGAAACGGCCAGCATCCTGCGCCAGCTTCCCCTGAAACGGTGAATCGCCAGCACCGGCGCCGCGGCCACGAGGATCACCACGCCGGTGCGCGAGGGCAGCGCCCAGACCACGGTGGCCAGAGCGAGCGCGTAGGCGAGCAGGTACGCGGCGCGGCGCGCCCCGCGCGCATCGACCGCGCAGGCGAGCGCCGCCGATCCGGCGAACGCGAACAGCACGGCGTTCGAGATCGACTTGTTGCCGATCACCTGCAGCAGGTTCGACCAGACGGTGAGACCGCCCCACAGCTGCGGGTCCGGCATCCCCACCGCGTGGTGCAGCCCGACGATCGCCGCGCTCACCGCCAGGCCGAACAGGAAGCCGCCGATCGCGCGGTCGAGCTCGCGGCGCGTGAGCGCCAGCGCGCACGCCAGCGTCGCCACGATGCGCGCGCCGTGAAACGCGTTGCTCGGGGTCTCGGGGTAGTGCGGCCCCAGCAGCACCGCCAGCAGCGTCCACGCCGCGAACAACGCGAGCGGCCAGAACAGCGGGTGAGCCCTTATCCTGCGCGCCCTCGCCCCGAGGCTCGTGTCGCCGTCGCGATCCCGCCAGCCGCGCGCCAGGAACGCCAGGCCGAGCAGCACGAAAGCGAGGTAGTTGACCCCGACCGGAAAGAAGACCACGGCGCCCCAGAGCGCCGCGGCGGCCGGCACCGGGTTCGGCCCCAGGCTCGCAGCCTTTGCCGCGGTCGCCGCGAGCCCCGCGTGCGGATCGTGCAACTCGCCGGTTCTCACCCGCGCTCCAGCTCCTCGACGCGGCGCGGCGCGTAGGTGTCCCACGCCGCGCAGCCCGGGCACTGCCAATAGTGGCGGCGCGCCTTGAACCCGCACTTCGAGCACGCGAATCGGGCGAGGTTGCGCGCGTGCGGGGCGATCAGTTGCTGCATCAGCGCGATCTCTTCGCGCCGGCTCTCGTCGGCGCGGGCCGCGCGCATGCCGAGCACCCGCTCCAGGCTCAGGAGCGACGGCCGCGCCCTGAGCGCGCTCTCGGCCCAGTCGAGGCCCGCCTCGTCGCCGCGCGCGCCGGCCTGGGCCGCCGCGATGGCCGCGAACACGTCGAAGGAGGGGCGGTCGCGCA
Organism: Burkholderiaceae bacterium; assembly: GCA_036525975.1. GTDB lineage: Bacteria > Pseudomonadota > Gammaproteobacteria > Burkholderiales > Burkholderiaceae_E > Quisquiliibacterium. The sequence goes on from DATCZK010000075.1 coordinate 16,667, forward strand.
TCGCGCCGAGCAGCCGTTCGGCGCCCTGCCCGGGCTGCCCCACCCGCTCGTGCGCCTGCATCCATCCGTCGGCCACCAGCGCGAGGTACTCGGGCGCCTCGTTCTCGAGCCGGCTCCAGGCGCGGATCGCCGCCGCCGCGTCGCCTTCGGCCAGCGCCAGCTCGCCGGCGAGAAGCGCGGGCCTGGGGTGCCCGGAATCGACGGCGGTGGCCGCCCGCAAATGGCGCCGCGCCTGTTCGAACCGGTCTGCGTCCCCGCTCGCGAGCGCTTGCGCGGCGAGCTCGCAGTGAAAGTGCGCCACTTCGTGCCCGAGCGGCTGGCCCGGGTCGCGCTGCAGGCGCGCCGCCAGCGCGATCGCCTGCGGCCAGTCGCGCACCATTTGCGCGATCTGCAACCGGTGGCGCAACGCCGCACCCGCGTATTGCCCGCCCTCGAGCCGGTTGAACGCGTCTTCCGCGCGGTCGAGCAACCCGGCCTTGAGGTAGTCCTGCCCCAGCTCGAACAGCGCGTGCTCGCGCTGCTGCGGGTCGATGCCGGCGCGCTCGGCGAGGTTGAGGTGCACGCGGATCGCGCGCTCGGTCTCGCCGCGGCGGCGAAACAGGTTGCCCAGCGCGAAGTGCAGCTCGATCGTTTCAGGGTCGAGCTTGACGACGTCGATGAACGCGTCGATCGCCTTGTCGGGTTGCTCGCTGAGCAGGAAGTTGAGCCCGCGAAAGTACGCGTCGGGCAGGCCCGTGGGCGCGCGCCGCGCGCCGCGTCGTTCGAGCCGCGACGCGAACCAGCCCAGCCCGAAGAACAGCGGGATGGCCATCAGCCAGGAGAAATCGAATTCCATGATCCGCCGGGCCCGCCGGGCCCGCCGCTACATTCCCAGCGGAACCGGGGGCTCGGCGCCGGCTCCCGGGCGGGGCACGTCGGGCGGCGCGAGCTGCGCGTTGCCCGCCGCGTTCTTCGCCGTGATCCGGATCTCGCGGCGCAGGCGCGAGACCTCGCGGCGCTGGCGAAACACGCTCGGCACGACCGCGAGCAGGCCCAGCGCGGCGCCGGCCACGAAGAACGCGAGCAGGAACACCACCAGCGGCGCGCGCCAGACGGCGTCCACCCCGAAGAAGCGCAGCTCCGTGACGCCGGTGTTCGACAGCGCGAAGCCCAGCGCGACGACGAACAGCACCGCGCGGAACAGCCAGGCCACGACACGCATGTTTCGATCTCCCCAGGGGCGACAAGCTCAGGCGTCGTCGCGCTCGTTCAGGTCCACGCGCTCGCGCAGCTCCTTGCCCGGCTTGAAGTGCGGCACGCGCTTGCGCGGGACCATCACGCGTTCGCCCGACTTGGGGTTGCGGCCCACGCGCGGCGGACGATGCGACACGGCGAAGCTGCCGAACCCGCGGATCTCGATCCGTTGCCCCTGCGAGAGCGTGTTCGCCATCGCGTCGAGGATCGTGCGCACCGCGAATTCGGCGTCTTTGGCAACCAGTTGCGGATAGCGCTCCGCGAGGCGGGAAATGAGCTCGGACTTGGTCATCGAGGACGGCAGTTCGGGTTTGTCTTCCGTTTCCACGACGTGGCCAGGTCCGAGCCCGCCCCTCACTCGCCCTTGCCGCCGTCGAGCTTCGCGCGCAGCAGCGCGCCGAGGTTCGTCGTGCCGGTCGCGGCGCCGCTCTCGGCCTGCATGCGCTGCAGGGCCTCGGCAGTTTCGACGTTGTCCTTGGCCTTGATCGACAGGCTGATCGAGCGGGTCTTTCGATCGACGTTGATCACCATCGCCTCGATCTCCTCACCCTCCTTGAGGATGTTGCGCGCGTCCTCGACGCGGTCGCGCGAGATCTCGGAGGCGCGCAGGTAGCCTTCGGTGTCGTTGCCCAGGTCGATCACCGCGCCGCGCGGCTCCACGCTCTTGACCACGCCCCTGACCAGCGCGCCCTTCTCGTGGGTGGTGGCGTAGTTGGCGAACGGGTCGCCGTCGAGCTGCTTCATCCCGAGGGAAATGCGCTCGCGCTCGGTGTCGATCGCCAGCACGACGGCCTCGACCTCGTCGCCCTTCTTGAACTCGCGCACGGCCTCTTCGCCGGGCTTGCTCCACGACAGGTCTGACAGGTGCACCAGGCCGTCGATGCCGCCCGGCAGGCCGATGAACACGCCGAAGTCGGTGATCGACTTGATCGTGCCGCTCACCTTGTCGCCCTTGCGGTGGTTGTCGGAGAACTCCTCCCAGGGGTTGGCCCTGCACTGCTTCATGCCGAGCGAGATGCGGCGGCGGTCCTCGTCGATCTCGAGCACCATCACCTCGACCTCGTCGTTGAGCGCGACCACCTTGTTGGGGTTGACGTTCTTGTTCGTCCAGTCCATTTCCGACACGTGCACCAGGCCCTCGATGCCGGGCTCGATCTCGACGAACGCGCCGTAGTCGGTGATGTTCGTGACCTTGCCGAACATGCGCGTGCCCTGCGGGTAGCGGCGCGAGATCCCCACCCACGGGTCGTCGCCCAGCTGCTTGATGCCGAGCGAGACGCGGTTCTTCTCCTGGTCGAACTTGAGCACCTTGGCGGTGATCTCGTCGCCCACCGACAGCACTTCGGAGGGGTGGCGAACGCGGCGCCACGCCATGTCGGTGATGTGCAGCAGGCCGTCGATGCCGCCCAGGTCGATGAACGCGCCGTAGTCGGTGATGTTCTTCACCACGCCCTGGACGATCGCGTTCTCCTGCAGCGTCTCGAGCAGCTTCGCGCGCTCCTCGCCCTGCGTCAGTTCGATCACCGCGCGGCGCGAGACGACCACGTTGTTGCGCCGGCGATCGAGCTTGATCACCTTGAACTCGAATGTCTTGCCCTCGAACGCGCTGGTGTCCTTGACCGGACGGGTGTCGATCAGCGAGCCCGGGAGGAACGCGCGGATGCCGTTGGTCATGACGGTGAGTCCGCCCTTGACCTTGCCGGTGACCGTGCCCTCGACCAGTTCGCCGTCCTCGAGCGCCTTCTCCAGGTTGATCCAGGCCGCGAGGCGCTTGGCGCGGTCGCGCGACAGGCGCGTCTCGCCGTAGCCGTTCTCGAGCGAGTCGATCGCGACGGATACGAAATCGCCTTCCTTGACGTCGAGTTCGCCCCGGTCGTCGTGGAACTCGGCGATGTCGATGTAACTCTCGGACTTCAGTCCGGCATTGACGACCACGAAATTGTGGTCGATGCGCACCACCTCGGCGGTGATGACCTCTCCCGCGCGCATCTCCTGGCGCGACAGCGATTCCTCGAACAGTTTCTCGAAGCTTTCCTCGACTACGGTGTCTTCAGTAGCAGTGCTCAATTTGATGATTCCGATTAGATTGACACGCCAGCGCTTCGACGGTGCATCGCGCACCGCGAGAGCCCCAGCGGAGTTGCAAAATCCGCACCGCGCCCGGCGCGAGCCGGCGCCGCGGTGCGCCCCTTGTCCGCGGCTTCGTGCCCTTCAACCGGGCACCTCGCCGCAGACCCCGCGATGGGCCTCGAGCACCGCAGCGACGGTCTGATCGATCGTCAGTGCGGTGGAGTCCAGGACCAGCGCGCCTTCGGCTGGCCTGAGCGGCGCGCTCTCGCGCTGCATGTCGCGCGCGTCACGCTCCCTCAGGTCTCGCAAAAGGTCCGGCACATTAGCAGAAAATCCCTTTTCTATCAACTGCTTATACCGACGTTGCGCGCGCGACTCGGCACTTGCGGTGAGGAACACCTTGAGCTCGGCGTCGGGAAAGATCACGGTGCCCATGTCGCGCCCGTCGGCCACCAGCCCCGGCGCCCGGCGACTTGCGCGCTGCAGCGCGCGAAGCGCCTCGCGCAGCGCCGGGATCACGGCGATCCGCGAGGCCAGCGCCCCCACCTGCTCGGTGCGGATCGCGTCGGTCACGTCCTCGCCGTCGAGCACGACCCTGCCGCCGCCGAAGCGCGGCGCGATCGCGCCGCCCGCCGCGACCACCGCGGCGGCGTCGTCAGGATCGACGCCCGCGCGCAGCGCGCGCAGCGCCGCGAGCCGATAGAGCGCGCCCGAATCGAGGTAGTGCCATCCGAGCGCCGCGGCCACGCGCTCGGCCACCGTGCCCTTGCCCGACGCGGTCGGCCCGTCGATCGCGATCACCGGGGCCCGCGCGCGGGCGGTGCTCATCGGTCGACCTGCTCGACTTGAATGCCGGCGCCGCGCGCGAGCCCGGTGAAGCCGGGAAACGAGGTGGCCACGTTGGCCACGTCCCGGATCAGGATCGGGTCCGACGCGCGCAGCGCGGCAACCGCGAACGCCATCGCGATCCTGTGGTCGCCGTGCGAGTCCACCACGCCGCCGCCGAACACCGCGCCCTCGCTCTGCGCGCCCTCGATCACCATGCCGTCCGGGGTGGGCCGGGCGCCGACGCCCAGGGCGCGCAGCCCCTCGGCCATGACCGCGATCCGGTCGGACTCCTTCACCCGCAGCTCCTCGGCCCCGGTGACCACGGTGCGCCCCCGGGCGCAGGCGGCCGCCACGAACAGCACCGGAAACTCGTCGATCGCCAGCGGCACCAGCTCGGGCGGCACCTCGATGCCGCGCAGTTGCGCGGATCGCACCCTGAGGTCGGCAACCGGCTCGCCTCCCACCTCGCGCGCCCCGATCACCTCGATGCGGGCGCCCATCGCCCGCAGGATGTCGATCACGCCGGTGCGCGTGGGGTTCATGCCCACGTGCTCGAGAACCAGGTCGGAACCGGGCGCAATCGACGCGGCCACCAGGAAGAACGCGGCCGACGAGATGTCGGCGGGCACGTCGATGCGGGTCGCGCGCAGCCGCTGTCCGCCCCTGATCGTGACGCGCGCGCCGTCGCGGCGCAGCGCCACCCCGAAGCCGCCGAGCATGCGTTCGGTGTGATCGCGCGTGGGCGCCGGCTCCGTGACCGAGGTCTCGCCGTGCGCGTACAGCGCGGCCAGCAACACCGCCGACTTCACCTGCGCGCTCGCCACCGGCATCGTGAAATCGATGCCGTGCAACCGCTGCGCCGGTTCGATTCGCACCGGCGGGGTGCCGTCGGTGGTCTCGATGCGCGCGCCCATCGCCCCGAGCGGCTCGGACACCCGGCGCATCGGCCGGCGCGTGAGGCTCTCGTCGCCCACCAGCGTCGAGGCGAAGCGCTGCCCGGCGAGCAGACCCATCAGCAGCCGCATCGCGGTGCCGGCGTTGCCGCAATCGAGCGCGCCCGCGGCGGGCGCGAGGCCATCGATGCCCACGCCGTGCACGGTAACGCGCCCGGCGTGGGGCCCGTCGATGCGCACGCCGAGCGCGCGAAACACGTTCATCGTGGAGATCGCGTCGGCGCCCTCGAGGAAGCCGCTCACTTCGGTGGTGCCGTCGGCGATCGCGCCGAGCATGATCGAGCGATGCGAGATCGACTTGTCGCCCGGCACGCGCAGCCTTCCCGAGAGCCGCCCGCCCGGGCCAACGCGAAATGAGCTTGCCATGAACTAGTTCCTGTCCGAGCGGAGGGTCTGCGCCGACACTTGGTGCCCAACGGGGAGCGAACCCCCAATACCATCTGATTCTACCGGGCAGGCATGAAACACTCGGATCCGAAAACCCGTTACGTCGAGGACATGGTGGCCGAATTGATCACGCGGGTCGCAGTGTCGACCAAAGAAGCACCCGAGTCGGTGCCCTCGCGCACGCGTACCAGCCGCCTGCCGACGATCGACGCCGCCGCGATCGAGCTGCTCGAGGGGCTGCCGCCGGCGCTGCGCCTGGTGGGGCTGCGCGGGCAATTCCCGCGGGTGCTCAACCGCATCGCGCGCGCCTGGCCCGATCCGCTCGCGTTCGCCGCGCTGATGGACTCCCTGATGATCGACGAGCGCGGCAACCGCGAGGGCTTTCCCTTCGAGGTGGTGAAGGAAGTCACCGAGCTGCGGCGCTATTACTTCTCGATGGTTCACCCCGAGTGGAACCACAAGCTCGGGGGCCCCGGACGACGCGGCTTCCGCTGACCCCGGCATCGCGCCGGCTCAGCGCATTCGCCGCCGCCAGTCGCCGGCCAACTCGAAGTAGGCGAGCAGCGCCGCGCGGTCGCCCTCGCGGATCGCGGCGGTGATCGCCTGCACCTGACGCTCGAAGGCGAGCGCGCAATCCAGAACCGCGTCGCGATTGTCCAGCACGATGTCGGCCCACAGCGCCGCGGGCGCCGCGGCAATCCGGGTCGCGTCGCGCAAACCGGCCCCCGCGAGGCGCAGCGCGGAATCGGCGCGCTCGCCCGAAGCGATCGCCGCGCACAGCGCGAAACTCAGCGCGTGCGGCCAGTGCGACACCTGCGCGTACAGCGCGTCGTGTTCGCCCGCATCGATCGCGACCACCGTCGCGCCCAGTGCGCGCCAGGTTTGCGTCACGCGCTCGCTGGCGTCGGGCGCGGTCTCGGGCACAGGGCACAGGACCACGGTTGCACCCTCGAACAGGTCGCCGCGTGCCGCGTCGGGGCCACGGCGCTCGCCGCCCACGATCGGATGACCAGGCACGAAGCGGGCGAAGGCCTCGCCGAGGGCCGCGCGCGCGGCGGCGATCGTGCTCTTCTTGGTGCTGGCGCAATCGGTGAGCACGACACCGGGGCGCAGCTCGGGTGCGATCTCGGAGAACAGGCCGGGCAACGCCGGGATCGGCGCCGCCAGCACGACCAGGTCGGCCCCCTCCACCGCGCGCGCCGGACTGGTGGCCACCGAATCGATCAGCCCCAGCGACCGCGCCCGCTCGGCGTCGTCGCCGGTGGAGTAGGCCACGACGCGCCCGGCGATCTCGCGCGCGCGCAGCCCCGCAGCGACCGAACCGCCCATCAGCCCCACGCCCAGCACCGCCACGCGCTCGAAGGGCTTCGCGCCTGCGGTCACGCGAGCGCCTCCTCGAGCGCCGCGAGGAAGATCTCGTTCTCGCGCGGCAGCCCCACCGACACGCGCAGCCACTCGGGCAAGCCGTAGTTGCCCACCGGCCGCACGATCACGCCCGAGCGCAGCAGGCTCTGGTAGACGGCTTTGGCGTCGCCCACCTTCACCAGCACGAAGTTGCCAAACGAGGGCACGTACTGCAGGCCCATGCGCGCGAACGCCGACTGCAGCCGCTCGAGCCCCTGCATGTTGAGCGCGTAGCTGCGCCCGAGGAATTCGCTGTCGGCGAGCGCCGCCACGGCCGCGGCCTGGGCGAGCGAGTTCACGTTGAACGGCTGGCGCACCCGATTGAGCAGGTCGGTGAGCTCGGCCTGCGCGAGGCCGAACCCGATGCGCAGCCCGGCCAGCCCGTAGGCCTTGGAGAAGGTTCGCGAGACGATCAGGTTCGGGTGGCGCTTGACCCATTGCGCCGACTCGAAGCGCAGCTCCGGGGGGAGGTACTCGTTGTAGGCTTCGTCGAGCACCACCACCACGTCGGAGGGCACGGCCTCGATGAACCGCTCGACCGCCTTCGCCTCGACGAAGGTGCCGGTGGGGTTGTTGGGGTTGGCGAAGAACACGAGGCGGGTGTCGGGCGTGATCGCGGCGAGCATCGCGTCGGGGTCGTGCCCGAGGTCGCGCGCCGGCACCTCGATCGCCCGCGCCCCCACCTCCTGCGTGGCGAGGGCGTACACCGCGAAGGCGTGCTCGGCGTAGACCACGGCCTGCCCCGGCTGCACGAGCGCGTGCGCGGCCAGTTCCAGGACGTCGTTCGAGCCGTTGCCCAGCGTGATCCACTGCGCCGGCACGTCGTAGCGGCGCGCGATCGCGGCCTTGAGCTCGAAGCCGTTCGAGTCGGGGTAGCGCGACAGCTCGTCGGCCGCCGCGAGCATGGCGGCCCGCGCCGACTGGGGCATTCCCAGCGGATTCTCGTTCGACGCGAGCTTGACGATGCGCTCTTCGTCGAGCCCGTACTCGCGGGCGAGTTCCGAAATCGGCTTGCCTGCCTGATAGGGTGCGATGCGTCGGATGTAGTCGGGGGCGTTGATCGTCATTGCGGATGGCTCTCGGTGCGTCGGAAGAAGCGCTCGCCGCGGGGGCGGTTGCCGGATTGTCGCAGGCCGCGGCCCGAAGCGGCTGCCCCGGGCCGGCAGCGCCTGCCCGGGCGAGCGCGGCGCGGACTCAGCTGGCCCGCGGGTAGGAACCCACCACCTTGAAATAGGCCGCGTTGTGGCGCAGGTCGACCAGCGCCGCGGCCAGCTTGTCGTCGCGCTGGTGGCCGATCACGTCGATGTAGAAGTAGTACTCCCACGTGCCGTGGCGCGCCGGGCGCGACTCGAAACGCTTCATCGACACGCCGTGGCGGGCGAGCGGCTCGATCAGCGCGTGCACTGCGCCGGCGCGATCGGGCACCGACAGGATCAGCGAGGTCTGATCGGCACCGGAGGGATCGCAGTCGTAGCGCCCGAGGATCGCGAAACGGGTGCGGTTGTTCGGGTCGTCCTGGATGCCGGCGGCGACGACGTTCAACCCGTAGCGCGTGGCCGCGGCGTCGCCGGCCACCGCCGCCACGCCGGGGTTCTCGGCCGCCATCCGCGCGCCCTCGGCGTTGCTCGCGACCGGCGTGCGCTCCACGCCCGGGCAGTTGCGGTCGAGCCAGCCGAGGCACTGCGCGAGCGCCTGCGGGTGGGCGCAGATGCGCCGCACGTCGGCCAGCGCGCCGGTGCGGCTCATCAGGTTGTGGCGCACCGCGATCGAGGTCTCGCCGCAGATGCGAAGCGGCGTCTGGAGCATCAGGTCGAGAGACCGGTTCACCGCTCCCTCGGAGGAGTTCTCCACCGGCACGACGCCGAAGTCGGCGCCGCCGCTCTCGGTGCTGCGGAACACCTCGTCGATGGTCGGGCACGCGATCGTCTCGATCCCGCTGCCGAAGAACGCCGTCATCGCCTGCTCGGAGAAGGTTCCGGCCGGGCCGAGGTAGGCCACGCGCTGACGTCGCTCGAGTTCGCGACAGGCCGAGATCACCTCGCGAAAGATCGCGACCGCGCCTTCGTCGGTGATCGGGCCCGCGTTGCGCTCGCGCACGCGCGCGAGCACCTGCGCCTCGCGCTCGGGCCGGAACACCGGCGCGTTCGTCTCGCGCTTGAGTTCGCCCACCTCCTGGGCGATCGCCGCGCGCCGGTTCAGCAGCTCGAGCAGCTGCGCGTCGACCGCGTCGATCCGCACCCGCAGCGCGCCGAGCCGCTCGTCGCCCTCCGAGCCGGGTTCGGCCGGCGGCGGCTTCCGGTGGTTCTCGCGCGCTTCGTCCATGGGGCAAGATGGTAGCAAAGGCCCGGGCGCGCAGCGCGCGGCGGCCGCGTGCACGTGCGCGCCCCCCACCCCCGGCGGCCCCCGCTCAGCGCGCCGCCACCTCGAGCATGGCCAGCAGCGGCGCGATCGTGATCGCCGAGGCGATCGTCGACATCGCCACGCCCGCGCTCACCGGCGCCTGCCCCGCGCGGTAGCGCTGCGAGAGCAGGAACACGTTCGCGCCGATCGGCAGCGACGCCACCACGGTGAGCACCGCGAGCGCGAGCGGTTCGAGCCCGAACAGCCAGCGGCCCGCAACGTAGATCGCCAGCGGGTGGAGCACGCTCTTGGCCAGCGTGAGGCGCGCCGCGAGCCTCACGTCGGCGCCCGGGTCGACGCGCACCAGCGAGGCCCCGAGGAGGATGAGGCACAGCACCGGCGCCGCCGAACCGAGCAGCGCGAGCGTCGCGTCGATCGGCCCCGGCAGCGGCAGCCCCGCGAGCGACCACGCGAAGCCCGCGAGAATCGGCAGGATCACGGGGTGCAGCACGGTGGAGCGCACGACGCCCGCGAGCGTCTCGGCGAAACCCGCGCGGTCGTCTTCGCCGCCACCCCTGCGCTCGCCGATCTCGACCACCAGCGTGGCCGCGGTGAGCAGGATCGTGGAGTGCAGCCCGATCACGGTGAGCAGCACCGCGAGGCCCTCCTCGCCGAACGCGAGCCGCACCAGCGGAATGCCCATCATCACGGTGTTGGCGAAGATCGCCGACATCGCGTAGACCATTGCCGGTCGCACCGCGAGGCCGCGCCGGCGCAGCAGGAAATACCCGCCGAGAAAGAGCGTGAGCCCGGTGCCGAAGTACGCCACCGGGGCCGCGAACGAGAACGTCGCGAAGTCGGTGCGCGCCATCGAGCGAAACAGCAGCGCCGGCAGGAACAGCATGAACGCGGTGTCCGAGAGCGCCTGCACGCCCGGCTCGGACACCACCGCGAAGCGCGCGGCGGCCCAGCCCACCGCGATCAGCAGGAACACCGGCAGCAGAACGTCGAACATCGCCGCGCGCCGCCGCCGGCGCTCAGTGGCCGGCGTCTTGCGCGCCGGGGCCTGGCCCCTCTGTCGCGTCGCCCCCGCCGCCCTCCGGTGGCCCCGATTCGCCCTGCGCGCCCCCGTCGCCGGACTCGAGCTCGTCCTCGTCGCTCTCGGACTCGACCACGCACTGCACGCCGGTGAGCGAGGTGCCCTCGTCGACCGAGATCAGCGTCACCCCCTGGGTGGCGCGGCCCATTTCGCGGATTTCGGCAACGCGCGTGCGCACCAGCACGCCGCCGGTGGTGATCAGCATGATCTCGTCGCGTTCTTCCACCAGCACCGCGCCCACGACCTTGCCGTTGCGCTCGGTGGTCTGGATCGCGATCATCCCCTTGGTGCCGCGACCGTGGCGCGTGTACTCCACGATCGGGGTGCGCTTGCCGTAGCCGTTCTCGGTGGCCGTGAGCACCGACTGCTGCTCGTTTTCGGCCACCAGCATCGCGATCACGCACTGCCCGAGTTCGAGGTTCATGCCGCGCACGCCGCGCGCCGAGCGCCCCATCGGGCGAACGTCGTTCTCGTCGAAGCGCACCGCCTTGCCGGCGTCGGAGAACAGCATCACGTCGTGGGTGCCGTCGGTGAGCGCGGCGCCGATCAGGAAGTCGCCCTCGTCGAGCCCGACCGCGATGATCCCGGCCTTGCGGGGGTTGGAGAAGTCGGCGAGCGGCGTCTTCTTCACCGTGCCCAGCGAAGTGGCCATGAACACGTAGCGCCCGTCCTCGAAGCCCTTCACCGGCAGCACGACGGTGATCTTCTCGTCGGCCGCGAGCGGGAACAGGTTCACGATCGGGCGCCCCCGCGACCCGCGGGTTCCCTGCGGCACCTCCCAGACCTTGAGCCAGTAGACGCGCCCGCGGTTCGAGAAGCACAGGATGTGGTCGTGGGTGTTGGCGATGAAGAGCTGGTCGATCCAGTCGGCCTCCTTCATCGACGTGGCCTGCTTGCCGCGGCCGCCGCGCCGCTGCGCGCGGTACTCGGAAGCCGGCTGGCTCTTGATGTAGCCGGCGTGCGAGAGCGTGACCACCATGTCGGTGGGCTGGATCAGGTCTTCGGTGTCGAGCTCGGTGGCGTTCATCTCGATCACCGAGCGGCGCGTGTCCTTGCGCCCTTCGCCGAACTCGGCGCGGATCGCTGCGAGCTCGTCGCGGATCACCGTGGTGATGCGCTCGGGGCGCGCGAGGATGTCGAGCAGGTCGGTGATCTGGTCGATCACCTCGCGGTACTCCTGCACGATCTTGTCCTGCTCGAGCCCGGTGAGGCGCTGGAGCCGCATCTGCAGGATTTCCTGCGCCTGCACGTCGGAGAGCCGGTAGAACTCCCCGCGCAAGCCCGCCGCCGGGTCGAGCCCGTCGGGCTTGAACGCGCGCACGTCGGAACCGGCGCGCGCGAGCATCTCCCCGGCCACGCCGGCGGCCCAGTCGCGCGCCATCAGCCGATCCTTGGCGATCGGCGGCGAAGGCGAGGCCTTGATCAGCTCGATCATCTCGTCGACGTTGGCGATCGCCACCGCGAGGCCCTCGAGCACGTGCCCGCGCTCGCGCGCCTTGCGCAATTCGAACACGGTGCGCCGCGTGACCACCTCGCGCCGGTGCGCGAGGAAGTACTCGATCATCTGCTTGAGGTTGAGCAGCCTGGGCTGGCCGTCGACCAGCGCCACCATGTTGATGCCGAAGGTGTCCTGCAGCTGGGTGTTCTTGTACAGGTTGTTGAGCACGATCTCGGGCAGCTCGCCGCGCTTGAGCTCGATCACCACGCGCATGCCCGACTTGTCGGACTCGTCGCGGATGTCCGAGATCCCTTCGAGCTTCTTCTCGTTGACCAGCTCGGCCATGCGCTCGAGCAGCACGCGCTTGTTCACCTGGTAGGGAAGCTCGTCGACGATGATCGCGCTGCGGTTGCCCTTGTCGATGTCCTCGAAGTGCGTCTTCGCGCGCATCACCACGCGCCCGCGCCCGGTGCGGTAGCCTTCGCGCACGCCGGCCACGCCGTAGACGATCCCGGCGGTGGGAAAGTCGGGCGCCGGCACCAGCTCGATCAGCTCCTCGATCGTGCTGTGCGGGTTGCGCAGCAGCAGCTGGCAGGCGTCGATCACCTCGCCCAGGTTGTGCGGCGGGATGTTGGTGGCCATGCCCACCGCGATCCCGGCCGAGCCGTTCACGAGCAGGTTCGGAATCCGCGCCGGCAAGACGGTGGGCTCGTTCTCCTTGCCGTCGTAGTTGGGCTGGAAGTCGACCGTTTCCTTGTCGATGTCGGCCAGCAGTTCGCCCGCGATCTTCTCGAGCCGGCACTCGGTGTAGCGCATCGCCGCGGCGTTGTCGCCGTCGACCGACCCGAAGTTGCCTTGCCCGTCCACGAGCGGATAGCGCAGCGAGAAATCCTGCGCCATGCGCACCAGCGTGTCGTAGATCGCGCTGTCGCCGTGCGGGTGGTACTTCCCCATCACCTCGCCCACCACGCGCGCGCACTTCACGTAGGGCCGGTTCCACGCGTTGTTCGACTCGTGCATCGCGAACAGCACCCGCCGGTGCACCGGCTTGAGGCCGTCGCGCACGTCCGGCAGCGCGCGCCCGACGATCACGCTCATCGCGTAATCGAGATACGAGCGCCGCATCTCCTCTTCGAGGCTGATCGGGAGCGTTTCCTTGGCGAACTGGTCCATGCGCGGAGGTTACTCGGTGTGGAAGGTGCAGAGATCGACGACGGATGAGATCGGCGGGCCCCCGCGGCGCGCGTACTGCTCGGGGCCGGGTGGCGCCCGCGAGAAGGCCGTGGGGTGTGCCGCGCGCGCTGCCGGCGCCCCCGGAGGCTTGGGCTGGCACGCGATGCGCGCCACGCTGCGCACAATCCTGCGATTCTATCATCGGCGAGCCCAGTCCCTCGCGCCACCCGAGGCGCGGGCACGGGCGCTGCGGGGCGGTTTCGCGCCCGGGCGCGCGCTGTGGTTAACTTCGCGGCATGCAGCTGCTGATACCCGAATGGATTGCGCCCGTGGCGCCCGACCCGGCCGTGCTCTCGGGGCACGCCGTGGCGATCGACCGGGGCGAGATCGTGGAGATCGGGCCGGCGGGCCCGATGCTGGCGCGCCACCCCGGTGCCGAGCGCGTCGAGCTCGCGGGCCACCTGCTGATCCCCGGCCTGGTGAACCTGCACTGCCACGCGGCGATGACGCTGCTGCGCGGCGTGGGCGACGACCTGCCGCTCGAGCGCTGGCTCGGCGAGCGGATCTGGCCGCTCGAGGGCAAGCTGGTGTCGGCCGATTTCGCGCGCGACGGCAGCCTGCTCGCGTGCGCCGAGATGCTCCTCTCGGGCGTCACCTGCGTGAACGACATGTACTTCTTTCCCGAGGCGATGGCCGAAGCCGCCAGCGCCTTCGGGATGCGCGCCGCGGTGGGCATCATCGTGATCGAGTTCCCGTCGGCCTACGCCACCACGGCGGGCGAGTACCTGCGCAAGGGCCTGGAGCTGCGCGACCGGCTGCGCGACGACCCGCTGGTGAGTTTCTGCCTCGCGCCGCACGCCCCGTACACGGTGTCCGACGCCAGTTTCGCGCGCATCGCCGAGCTCACCGGCGAGCTCGGCCTTCCCGTGCACTGCCACCTGCACGAGACCGCGCACGAGGTCGCGCAGAGCGTGGCGCAGCACGGCGTGCGCCCGCTCGCTCGGCTCGAGCGCCTGGGCCTGCTCGGGCCCGAGCTGCTGGCCGTGCACGCGGTGCACCTGAACGAATCCGAACTCGAGCTGCTCGCCGCCCACGGCGCATCGGTGGCGCACTGCCCGCATTCCAACCTCAAGCTCGCGAGCGGCATCGCTCCATTGGCACGAATGCTCTCGCTGGGCATCAACGTGGGCATCGGCACCGACGGGGCGGCCAGCAACAACCGCCTCGACCTGCTGGGCGAGGCGCACACGGCCGCGCTGCTCGCCAAGGGCGCGAGCGGCGACGCCGCCTGCTGGCCGGCGCACCAGGTGCTCGAATCGATGACGCTGGCCGGCGCGCGCGCGCTCGGCCTCGCAGACCGGATCGGGTCGATCGAAGTCGGCAAGAGCGCCGACCTGGTCGCGGTCGACCTGAGCCGGCCCGAGACCGTCCCGGTCTTCGACCCCGTCTCGCACCTCGTCTACGCCGCCAGCCGGGAGCACGTGCGCGACGTGTGGATTCGCGGTCGCCGTGTTGTTCGAAAGCGACAGTTGGCCGAGAGCGCTTCTGAAGCGAAACTGGCCGAAGTGGTTGGTCGAACCCGCTTGTGGCACAATCGGATCAGCGAGATTCTGCCGGCTGACTCCTGAGCTATTGCTCGGCCCGCCCGGAGTCGGATTCGGATATGCCCTGACTTACGAGAGGAACAAACATGAAGAAATCGGTCGCTCTTACTTCTCTGGTAGCCGCGTCGCTGCTGACGGTCGCGTCGGTCGCGTCGGCCCAGATGGGGGATCCCAAGAACAGCGGCTACGTCCTCAGCCCTGACACCGCGGTC
>DATCZK010000076.1:0-2164 GCA_036525975.1 Burkholderiaceae bacterium
CGCGCTGCCGCTAGAATCGGGCGTTCTTCACCCTCGGCCCGAACATGACCACCGCCACCATCGACTCCGCCCTGCGCGCCATTCTCGAGTCTGCCATCGGCAAGCGCTCGATCCCGGCAACGCTCGCCGACTCCACGCCGCTGCTGGGCGCGATCCCGGAGCTCGACTCGATGGCGGTGCTGGGCGTGCTCACGCAGATCCAGGACGACTTCGGCGTGCAGATCGACGACGACGAGGTCAGCGCCGACATTTTCCAGACTTTTGGGGATCTGCGCCGCTTCGTCGAGTCAAAGCTGGGCTGACCGCGGCCGCCGAAGGGTCGCCGATTTGGGTCTAGCCGGAATGGTGATCGAGCCGGTATTCCTCGAAGGGTTCGCGCACGGGGCGCGCTTCGCGCTGTGGGTGCACCCCGAGGCGGGGTCGCCGTCGAAGGGGTCGATCCTTTGCATCCAGCCCTTCGGCGACGAGGCCACGCTCGCGCGCCGCGTGCTGGTGGCGCAGGCGTGCCGCCTGGCCGGGCTCGGCTGGACGACGCTGATCGTGGACCCCTTCGGCACCGGCGACTCGGCCGGCGAGACGGGCGAGGCCACGCTCGACCACTGGCGCGCAGACCTGCTGCATGCGGCCAGGATCGCGCGCGAGCGCGCGCCCGGCGCCTTCGTTCTCTGGGGCACGCGGATGGGCGCGCTGCTCGCCTGCGACCTGCTGCCCGCGCTCGACCAGCTCGTTTCGGCCACGATGTTCTGGCAACCCGCGCCCACCGGCGCGGGGCTGCTCGAGCCGCTGCTGAAGCTGGCGAAAGTGGGGGCGGTGGCGCGCTCGGGCGAGGCCGAGGGCAGCGTGGAGGCTGGTGGCGCTGCGGCCTCCGACGCCCCAGTCGCTGAGGAGCCAGCCGCCTCGGTCAACCTCGGCGGCTACCTGCTGCGCCACGACCTGGTGGACGGGTTGTCGGCGCTCGCGATGCGCCCTGCCCCGGTGGCACCGCGCGCGGCCCCGCGCCCGGTGCTGATGCTCGGGGTGCAGCGCGTGCTTCGCGCGAATGCGGTGGCACCGCTCTGGCTCGCGGGGCTCGCGCAGGAGTGGCTCGACGCCGGTTACCTGGGGAACTTGCGCACCGTGCAGGGTGAGCCGTTCTGGGCGTCGCTCGAGCCCTCCACGCCGGCGGCGGCGTTCGAGGCCACCGAGGCCTTTCTTCGCGGCGTGGTGGAGCAGTGAGCGCGCAGAACGCAACGACGGCGGCGAGCGAGAGCGCGGTCGTGTTCGACGGCGTGCAGGGCCCGCTGGTGGGGGTGATCAGCGCGCCGGCCGAGGCAGCGCGCGCGCTGGTGCTGATCGTGGCCGGCCAGCCGCAGACGCGGGTGGGTTCGCACCGGATGTTCGTGGAGCTGGCGCGCGGGCTCGCGGCGCGCGGCGTTGCGGTGCTGCGATTCGACGCCGGCGGATGGGGCGACAGCCCGGGCGAGGCGCGGCCTTTCGAGGAATCGGCGAGAGACGTGGCCGCGGCGGCGCGGGTGCTGGTTGCGACGCGCGGTGGGGGCGAGGCGGCGGGCAGCGCGGACCGCCCGCCGGACAGCGCACCGCACAGCGCGGCCGACAGTGCGGGCCAGAGCGCGGCCGCCGACACCCCCCCGCTCTGGATCTGGGGGCTTTGCGACGGCGCGTCGGCGGCGGTGCTGGCGCTGCCGGCGTTGCGCGAGGCCGAGGTGGAACCGCAAGCCCTGTGCCTGGTCAACCCGTGGGTGCGCAGCGAGGCGAGCCACGCCGACGCGATGGTTCGCACCTACTACGGCAGGCGGATCTTCTCCGGCGAATTCTGGGGTCGGCTGCTCACCGGAAAGGTGCCGCTGCGCCACCTGCTGGAGCCGCTGCGCCACCTCGCGCGGCGCGGTGCGGGGTCGGCCGAGCCCGACACCCGAGCGGCGGCGCCCACGGCCGACCTCCCCGGTCAGCTGCTCGCCGAGCTCTCGCGCTACCGCGGCCGCGTGCTCACCGTGCTCTCGGGCAACGACCTCACCGCCGGCGAGACCGAGTCGCTGCTGCGCAGCGACCGGCGATGGCGCCGGCGAGTGGAGCGCGACGGCGAGTTGATCCGGGTGCCGGGCGCGGACCACACCTTCTCCGACCCCGCGCAGTGGCGCGACCTTATCGAGCGGATCGCGAAGCT
>DATCZK010000077.1:0-15868 GCA_036525975.1 Burkholderiaceae bacterium
GGCGGCGCGGCGGTCTTGTCCGCGCCCGCCGCGGGCGTGGCGCTCCCCCCGGCGCCAGCGAGGGCCGGGTGGTCTTGGCCGGCGCCGGGCAGGGCCGCACGGTCTTCGCTGGCCTCGGGCAGGGCCGGACGGTCTTCGCCGGCGTCGGGCAGCACCGGGCGGTCTTCGCCGGCGTCGGGCAGCACCGGGTGGTCTTGGCCGGCGTCGGGCAGCAGCGGGCGGTCTTCGTCGGCGTCGGGCAGGGCCGGGCCCAGCGTGGGTTCCTTGCGCTCAGCCATGGGCCGGTGCCCCGAACGCGGTCGCGAGCGCGCCGATCAGTTCGTCGAGCCGGTTCGCCGGCAGCCTGTCCACGCCGGCGGCGCCGCGCCGCCCGCCGCCGCCGAAGGGCGCGACGAGGTCGTGCGCGCTCGGCCCCGCGCCCGGGGGCACGCGCAGGCTCAGGCACAGCGTGCCGTCCGGTTGCGTCGTGGCCACCGCGTGCGCGCGCTGGGGGTCTTCGGCTGCGAGGTGGTTCGCGAAGCTGCCGAACACGCGGTGCGCCCAGCGCGCGTCGGGCAGCACGTGAAGCGTCGCCCCCGGCGTGCCGAAGCGCGGCGCGACCGCGCCGGCACGCTCGAGGTCGGCGGTGCGCGCGGCCGCGAGCGCGTTGAAGTGCGGTCGCGTGTCGAGGAACGCGTCGGGCGTCGCGCAGGGCGCGAGCGCGCGGTAGAGCTCGGCCGGGTGGTAGACGAGATCCTCCTCGCGCAACCCGTAGGCGTTGTAGTTCAGGCACTCGCCGAGCGCGCGCCAGCGCTCGATCGTGGCGGGCGGCAACGACATCGCGGCGGCCAGGCGTTGCGCGCTCGCGTGCAGGTTGTCGCCGAACGCGCCCACCACGGCCCACGCGCGTTGCGCGCCGCCGAGCATCCGGTCGACCAGAATGCTGGTGCACACCGCCCTGTCGCAGTCGATCAGCGCGTCGAGCAGCGGGTGCTCGGGGATCTCGCCGGGCTCGTGGTGATCGACGTAGCGCACGCGCACGCCGCGCGCCAGCAGCGCCACGAGCGCGGCGCGGTTGCCCGGCAGCGCGAGGTCGAGCGCGGTGACTTCGTCGCCGGCCTGCGCGGGCACGCGCGCGAGCAGCGCGTTGTCGCGCTTGGTGCCGGTGACGAGGGTGGCGCTCGCCGGGTGCGCGAGGCGCCACTGGTGCAGCGCGCACAGGCCGTCGGCGTCGCCGTTGAAGACGTCGTAGCGCTTCACGCGCGCGGGGCCTCGAGCGCGGCGCGCGCGAGAACGGTGATTCCCGCGGGCAGGGGGTTCGATGGGAGCGTTGTCTGCATCGGCGAGCGAGGGGTCGATGGGCGCTACTTTATCCGGTTGCGCGGCCACACCCTATCCGGCGAACCGGGCCGCTGTCGATACCCCCGGCGAGGAGCGCGAGCGCGGCGGCGTGGCGAGCGCGTGGGCTTCGCGCGCGCTGCGGGCGCATTCTCGCAGCGCGGCCGCAACAGCCGCGAGCGCCTGATCGGCCGCGGCTGGCACAATCACCGGCCATGAACAGGATCACGCTCACGCGCGAAACGATCCTCGACGGCACCCTGCACGCCTCGGTGCGCCAGACGCTCGGGCCCTCGGCGCGGCTGATGTCCGACGCCGAGCGCGCCGTGCAGGTTCGCGCGATGCTCGCCCGTGCGCCCCGCCCGGGCCGCGTCTGGGTGTTCGCCTTCGGGTCGCTGATCTGGAATCCGGCGTTTCACTTCGGCGAGCGGCGCACCGCGCGCATCCACGGCTTTCATCGCCGCTTCTGCCTGTGGGCGCGCGCCGGGCGCGGCAGCCCCGAGCGGCCCGGGCTGATGCTGTCGCTCGAGAACGGCGGCAGCTGCACGGGCGTGGCCTACCGGCTCGAGCCCGGCACCGAAGCCACCGAACTCGACGTGCTGTGGCGTCGCGAGATGTTCACGATGGCGTACCGCCCCGTGTGGACCGTGGCGCGCACCCCGCTGGGCCCCGAGCCGGCGATCACGTTCAGCGCCAACCGCGCGCACGAGCGCTACGCGCCGGGCCTCGACGACGAGGCCGTGGCGCGGCACCTGGCGAGCGGCGCCGGCCCGATGGGGCGGAGTTGCGACTACCTGTTCGACACGGTGGAGCACCTGCGGCAGCTTGGCATTCGCGACCGCAGGCTCGAGGCGCTCGAGGCCGCCGTCAGGGCGCTGGCGAGAGCGTGAAGTCCCGCGCGACGGGGTCGGGCACCGTCACCGCGTGCGTTCCCGGCGCGGCCGGTGTCGTCGTCACGTAGCCGGTGGCCGCCGCCCCGAGCGTGTAGAGCCCGGCGGTTCCCGCGACCGCCGTGAACGCATACGCGGGCGGCGCGGTGATCGGCGGCGCCGGCCAGACCGGTGACGCGAGTTCGATCGCGGCCGTGGGCAGCGTGAACGCGTAGGCGCCGGTCAGCCCGTCGGCGTTCACCGACGCGACTTCCACGATCGCGGTCGTGCCGATCGCCTGCAGCGCCCGCACGCTGGCCAGCGCTTCGGCGGGCGTGACCGCGCCGCCCACCGTTCCGGTGGCCGACACCGGCAGCGCGATCGGCGCCAACGAGGTGCTCATCACCGTGTCGCCGGCCGTGAACGCGGGCACGGCCGCCACCACCCGGGTGACGTGCCCGGCCGCGGTGAAGACCACGTCGTAGTTCCCGGCCGCAATCGGCGCGAGGTTGAACTTCGCGCCCGAGGCGACCACCGTTTCCTTGACCACGACGCCGCCCGACTGCGCGCTCACCTTCACGTCGGCGGCGGGCGCGTCGGTGACCGCGTAGCCGCTGATCGCGCCCACCGAGATCATCGGCACGACCGCGATCACCGGCTTGAGGTTGAAGCGCCCGCTGTTGCCGCGCGTGACCACCGAGCGGCACGCGTCGAAGTCGAGCACCACGTCCACGATCTGCCCGGCCGGAACGTCGACGTTCGCCTGCAGCTTGATGCCCGAGCGCTGTGCGCTGGGCGTGTCGAGCTCGGCCTGCGCGCCGCCCGTGGGCATCACGGCGTTGGCGAAGGGCGTGGTCGCGTTGTCGCCGAGCACCAGCCGGATCTGCTGGTACTTGCCGGCCGGCAGCGCGGTCTGGCCCAGCTCGAGCAGCACGCCGTTGGCGAGCGTGACGAGGTCAACGCGCTTGGGCGGCACGATGTCGATGTCCGACCACCCGCCCTGGGTCTCTGCCGCGGTCGCCGAGCTGTGCACGCGCACCTTCGAGACCGTGACGTAGACGGCGTCGTAGCCGCCGCAGGCGGGGGCGTCGGTGAGGTAGACCTTCAGCGTGCCCGAGCCCGTGTCGGCGCCGCCGCCGCCGCAGCCGGCAAGAATCGCCGCCGCCGCAACGGCGGCGCCGGCCATCAAACGAATCGCTCTGTTCCCGTTCATCCTGTGTTCCTCCAGCTTGCGCGAGCCGCGAGCCTGGCGCTCCTGGCGGCGCACGGCGTCGGCTCCGGTTCTCGGCTCACGAATGCGCGAGCCTGCCCGGCGAGTGTGGGCGCGCGCATCCCGCCGGCTCCATTGCGCCCCGACACCCGGCGGCTGTACCCATTCGAGCGGCGCCTCGCGGGTGCGCGCTCAGGGCGTGACGCGCACCTGGCCGCGCGAGTCGGTGAGGATGCGCACGCGCATCCCGGGCGCGAAGCTGTCTGCGCCCGCCTCCTGCACCACCGCGAAGGTGCGCCCGTCGTCGCCGCGGATCGTGAGCTCGAGCCCGGGTCGATCGGACAGCGACTGCTCGGCGTGGCTGCCCACGACGCCGCCCACGACGGCGCCGGCCACCGAGCCGATGATCGACCCGCGCCCGCTGCCGATCGAAGAGCCGGCCACGCCGCCGATCACCGCGCCGGCGGCGGCGCCGGTGCCGGTGGGGCGGTCGCGCTCGAGTTTCACGGTGCGCACGGCCTGCACCGTGCCGTAGCTCACCGCCATCGGGCGGCGCGTCTCGACGTCGCGGTAGGCCGAAGCGGAGCGGTCCGGGCCCGCGCAGGCGGCGACGAGAAGCGCGGCGAGCGCGCAGGCAGCCGCGCGCATCGAAATGGGGTTCATCCTGGTTCTCGAATGAATTGCGATACTGCTAGCGTACGCCCGCGCGGGCTCGCGCGAAAGCGCGGCACGCTGCGCCCGGCCGCCGAAGGCCGCCAACCGGCTCAGGCCAGGCAGCGCGTTTCCTGCGGCGTGATGCCCACGGCCACGCGCTCGCCCGGGCGGTAGAGCGGCGCGCCCAGGCGGTGCGCCTCGTCGGCGAGCAGCGCGAGCGAACCGACGCGCACGCGGTAGCGGGCGAATTCGCCGAGGAACTCGCTGTGCTCGACCTCGCCGTCGACCCAGACGCAGCCCTCGCCGCCCGCCGGCCGGGCGCGCGCGAGGTGCACCGTGTGCGGGCGCAGCGTGACGCAGGCCTTGCCCGAGTTCGGCGCCGCCGCGGTGGCCGGCACCACGAGTTCGCCCACGTCGGCCGACGCGAAGCGGATCGTGCTCGCGTCGCGCGAGACGATCTCGCCCTCGATCGTGTTGGTCGTGCCCACGAAGTGCGCGACGAATCGGTTCACCGGCTCGTCGAACAGCTCGATCGGGCTGCCCACCTGCTGCACGATGCCCTGGTCGAGCACGGCCATGCGGTCGGCCGTGGTCATCGCTTCCTCCTGGTCGTGCGTGACGAAGATCGTCGTCAGGCCGAGCTTGCGCTGCAACGACAGCAGGTCTTCGCGCATCTGCACGCGCAGGTTCTTGTCCAGGTTCGACAGCGGCTCGTCGAGCAACAGCACGCGCGGCTCGATCACGATCGTGCGGGCCAGCGCCACGCGCTGCTGCTGGCCGCCCGAGAGCTGGCCGGGGCGGCGCGCGGCGAGATCGCCCAGCCCCACCGTGGCGAGCGCCGCGCCCACGCGCCTGCGGATCTCTTCGCGGCCGGCCCTGCGCTCCACCAGCCCGAACGCGACGTTGTCGAACACCGACAGGTGCGGCCACAGCGCGTAGTTCTGGAACACCATGCCCACGTTGCGCAGGTGCGCGGGCACCGCGGTGATGTCGCGCCCGTCGACCAGCAACTCGCCGGCCTGGTGGCGGTTGAACCCGGCGATCAACCTCAGCAACGTCGACTTGCCCGATCCGGACGGCCCCAGCAGCGCGAAGAATTCGCCGGGCACGATGCTCAGATTGAGGTCGCGCAGCACCTTCGTCTTGCCGAACGACAGCTCGATGTTGCGGCACTCGACCGAGATGCCTCGTTGTGGATTGCTCATCGTCTAACCAGCTCCCTTGCCCGAGTGCCCGGCAGTGCGCTCGGCGACGCGGTGCGAGAAATAGGTACCCAGCGCCACGATCACCACTGCGAGCACGCCCAGTGCCGCGCCCGGGCCGCGGCCCGCCACGCTTTGCATGTACAGGTAGATGCCGTAGGACATCGGTGCCTGGCTCTCGGCCGTGACCAGCATGATCGTGGCCGAGAGCTCCACCGCCGCCGTCATGAAGCTGGTGATGAAGCCGGCGAGGATCCCGCCCGTCATCAGCGGCACGACGATGCGCCTGATCACCGACATGCGCCTCGCGCCCAGCGACTGCGCCGCCTCCTCGAGCGATGCGTGCACCTGCTGCAGCGCCGCCACGCACGAGCGCACCGCGTAGGGCAGGCGCCGGATGCCGTAGGCGATGATGATGATCAGCGCGGTGCCGGTGACCGGCCCGCCGCCGAAGGGCAGTTCGACGTCGCGGAAGATGCGCAGGAAGCCGATCCCGAGGACGACGCCCGGGATCGCGAGCGCGGCGCTCGCGATCCAGTCGAGCCAGTGCCGCCCCACGATCCGGGTGCGCAGGATCAGGTACGCGATCGCCACGCCGAGCACGACGTCGATCAGCGCGGCCACGCCGCAGTAGAGCAGCGTGTTCGTGATCATCCGGCCGGAGTCTCGGAACATCGTCTCGTAGTGCTCGAGCGTGAACCCCTCGGGCAGCACCGAGAAGCTCCACACCTTGGAGAACGACATCAGCAGCAGGCCGATGTGCGGCGAGAGCGTGATCGCGAGCAGCGCGACGATCCAGGCCGTGACCGCCACGTTCTCCCAGCCGCGCAGCTTGCGCTTGCGCAGCGAGGTGCCGCCCTTTTGCGCGGTCGCGAAGTCGCGCCCCTTGAGCGAGCGCGCCGAGAGCCACAGCGCGAGGATCGAGAGCGCGATCATCACCACGCTGATCACGTAGCCCAGCGGGTCGTCCAGCCCCACCGACGTGATGCGCAGGTAGGCCTGCGGCGCGAGCAAGTTGGTCTGGCCCAGCACCAGCGGCGTGCCCAGGTCGTCGAACACCTTCACGAACACCAGCGAGGCGCCGGCAACGTAGCCGGGCAGCGAGAGCGGGAAGATCACCCGCCGGAACAGGCGCCAGCCGCGCGCGCCGAGGTTCATCGCCGACTCCTCCATCGCGCCGTCGATGTTGCGCATCGCGGCGATCAGGTTCATCAGGATGAACGGGAAGTAGTGGATGCTCTCGACGAAGACCACGCCCGTGAGCCCCTGCATGAACGGCACGTTCAGGCCGAACGCCTCGCCCAGCAGCAGGTTCACCGAGCCGCTGCGCCCGAAGATCAGCTGCATCGCAACCGCGCCCACGAACGGCGGCATCACCAGCGGCAGCACGCCCAGCGTCTGGATCAGCAGCGCGCCGCGAAACTCGAAGCGCACGGTGAAGTACGCCAGCGGCACCGCGATCAGCGTTGCGAACAACACCGACCACGTCGCCACCGCGAAGCTGTTCCAGAACGACTCGCGGAACAGGCTCTGCTGCATCGCCGCGCTCACGTGCCCCAGCGTGAAGCCGCCCGCGCCGTCCGAAAACGCCGTGTACACGACGCTGCCCACGGGCAGCACGAGGAAGGCGAGCAGGAAGGCGAGGATCAGGCCCGCCGCGAGCAGCGGGCCCGCGGGCGGGAGGCGGCGCGCGAGCGGGCGCGCCGCGATCGCCGCCGGGGTCGTCATCGGCTCGCGGGCCGGTTCATCGGGCCGCGCGCGCGGCGAGCGCGCCGATTCCGGGGAGCGCCCGCACGACGCGAGCTCACCGACGCGAGCTCACCGAAGGGCGCTCACCGCAGCGCGCTCACTTCTTCAGCGCGGCGGCCTGTCCGGCGAACTCGATGGCGCGATCGTAGTTCGCGCGCGCCCTGGTGGCCCACTGTTCCTCCAGCGCCGAGAGCTGCTTGGTCACGGCGGCGTCCTTCTTGCTCTTGGCGAACAGCGCCAGGAAGCCCTGGTCGCTGGCGAGCTTCTCTCCCACGATCGGCGTGTAGGCCAGGTCGCGCGCCTCCTTGAGCAGTTGCGCCGCCACCCCCGTGGGCTTGCCGCCCCACTTGGCCTCGGCGTCGTGGATCGCCTTCGTGGCCGCCTGCAGGTCCTTGAGCTTGAAGGTCACGGACTGGTCGAACAGCGACACCACGAGGTAGTAGCGGTTGCCCGACAGGTCGTTGTCGAAGTTCACCTTGGCGCGCTTGGCGATCTCGAAGGCGTTCGGGTAGTCCTTGGGCATGGCCGGGTTGCTGTAGAGCCTGGGCAGGATCGGCAGCCGGCTGATCTTCGGGTCGAGCAGCAGCAGCTGGCCCTCCTCCGAGAGCGTGAACTGGATGAACTTCCTCGCCTCGTCGGCGTTGCGGCCGCCCGCGACCAGCGCGATGTTGGCCGGCACGACCGCGGTGCGGGTCGGGTAGGCGAACTCAACCGGGAACCCCGAGTAGCGCCCGGCCAGCCCGAAGAAGTCGATCACCAGCCCGATCCCGAACTGGCCGTTGTTCACGCCGTCGGGCACGCCGAAGCTGCGGTCGGTGATCGCGGCCATGTTGCCGGCCACCTGCAGCATCTGCGTCCAGCCCTTGTCCCACCCCTCGGCCTGCAGGATCGTCTCCACGGTGAGGTGCGTGGTGCCCGAGCGCGAGGGCGAGGACATCGCAACGTGCCCGAAGTACACGGGCTTGGTGAGGTCCGACCACTCCGCCGGCTTGGGCAGCTTGTGCGCGGCCATGTAGCGGGTGTTCCACATCAGCCCGTAGCCGGCGATCGCCTGCCCCAGATAGAAGCCGTCGGGGTCGTTGAGCGGGAAGCTGCCCACCTTGTCGGGCGCGTCGGGGTTGGCCAGCCCCTTGGCCGGGGCGAGCAGCTTGTTCCTCGAGAGCACCTCGAAGGCGTCCGGCGCCGAGGCCCACATCACGTCCGGGCGCTGGCCCTCGCCCGCCTCGCGGATCGTGGCGATCGCGGCGGTCGTGTTCTTGTTCAGGATCTCGATCTTGATCCCCGGATTCTTCTTCTCGAAGGCCGACTTGTAGGCCTGCGTGAGCTCTTTCGGGAACGAGGTGATGACCGTGACGGTGCCGGCGTGCGCGGCCGACGCGATCAGTGCTGCCGACACGGTCAATGCGGCGCAGGCCGCGCGCAAATGGCTGCTGCTCATCGTGTGCTCCTCTGCTGGTTTGCCGGGGCGCCGCCCCGCTCGCCGGCGCTGCCCCGGCGCGTTGTTGTGCTGCGATCTTACTTTAGCCCAGCGCGATCGCCAAAATCGGGAGGCGCCCGCCTCAGCCGCAGCACCAGCAGCCACCCCGGCGCGGGCGGGGGCCGCCAGTCGAGCCGGCCGCCCTCGTCGAGCGGCGCCTCGCGCATCGACACCGCCTGCTCCACGTTGCCGCCCACGATCCGCGCCACGCGCGGCTCGCTCGCCACCTCCACCACCAGGTCGCAGTGCATCGGCGTGAACGGGCGCGGGCTCGACTGCGCCGAGATCCAGTCGATCATCGGCGGGCCCACCGCCCGCCCCGGCCCGCGCACCGAGCACAGCAGGTCGCCGCGACGCGGCGCGAGCGGCACCGGCACGAGCTCGAACAGCGGCATGCGGCCCTCGTGCGCGGCGAGCACGTAGTCGGCGTGGGTGTCGCTGAACTCGAATTCGTTGCGGCTGAACCCGGCCGCGCGATAGAGGTGGCTCACGAAGGCCGCCGACCACGGCTCGGTGCGCGGCGCCCGCGCGCCGGGGGGCAGCGACGCCTCGCACAGGTCGACCTCGGCGCAGGGGTGGCGATACCGCGACACCGGCGGCCAGTAGCGGTTCACCAGCGCGCAGTGGCGCGACGAGCGTTCGCGCCCGCAGCCGTCGTCCACCGATCGGCAGCTGCCGTCGGCGAACACCGCGCACAATCCGCCGGCGTCGCTCGAGCGCACCTGCTGGCTGCCCCAGTCGCGCCACTCGTGAAGCGCGATCGCCACCAGCCGGTCGATGCGCGTCTGCGCTTCGCGCGGCGTGAGCGCGCACGCGCCGAGCGCGAGCGAGAGCACCAGGAGCGCGACGAACCGGGCGCGCGCCGTCGCCCGGCGAAGCGCCGCCTCTTGGCGCATCGCGTCTCGCATCGCGTGCCGCATCGCGTGCCGCATCGCCCGGCGCGTCACGCCGGCTGCGCCCCCGGGCGGCCGCTCTCCACCACGAACGACGCGCGCGTCGCGAGCGGCGAGTGCGGATCGCGCGGATCGTCGATCACCCGCAGGTGCGCGGTGCAGCGATCCGGCTCGAGAACGACGCTCACGTAGCCGCGGCGCGTGCCGTCGCCCAGCAGCAGGTGCGGGTTGCCCATCCGCGCCACGTCCAGGCGCACCTGCGGCTGGCCCGGCGAGGTGATCGAGGTGCCGCAGAACTCGGTGGCGACGATCTTCGAGCGCGGATCGCCGAAGTCCGACAGCACGTCGGCCACGTAGTGCGCGTGGAAGTCGCCGCCGATGAGCAGCGGGTTGGCGGCGCGCGAGTCCACGATCGATCGCACGAGCCGGTCGGCCGCGGCCGGGTAGCCGCTCCAGCCGTCGGTCCAGTAGCGCGTGCCCGGCCCGGGGTCGAGGTCGAAGCGCGCGAACAGCGTGGACTGCGCCAGCACGTTCCAGCGCGCGCGCGACGCGCGCAATTCCAGGTCGAGCCAGCGCTCCTGCGCGGCCCCGAGCATCGTTCGCTGCGGCTCGGCCAGTTCGGCGCAGTCCACGACCACGTTCGACCCGCCGCGACCCGGGCGCGGGCAGGCCTGGGGGCTGCGGTACTGGCGGCAGTCGAGCAGGTGGAACTGCGCGAGGTCGCCGAAGCGCCAGCGCCCGAACAGGCGCATGTCGGGGCCGGCGGGCGCGGCCAGCGCGCGCAGCGGCATGTGCTCGAAATACGCGCGGTAGGCCGCGGCGCGGCGCGCCAGAAAGCCGGGCGCGAGGTCCTGCGCGCGATCGTCGGCGTAGTCGTTGTCCACCTCGTGGTCGTCCCAGGTCACCAGCCACGGCGCGGCGGCGTGCGCGCGCTGCAGGTCGGGGTCGGTGCGGTACTGCGCGTGGCGCAGCCGGTACCCCTCGAGCGTGGTCGGCTCGTCGTTCCAGTGCCTGCGCACCGGGTCGCGGCTGAGGTTCGACTCGTAGATGTAGTCGCCCAGGTGCACGATCAGCTCGGGGCTCTCGTCGACCAGGTGTCGCCAGGCGGCGTAGAAGCCCCGTTCGTAGTGCTGGCACGACGCGAACGCGAACGCCAGCCGCTCCGAGGGCGCGCCCGGCGCCGGCGCGGTGCGCGTGCGCCCCGCGGGGCTTCGCGCCGCCTGTGCGGCCGTGCCGGCCACGAAGCGATACCAGTACCAGCGGGAAGGCGAGAGGCCGTCGGCCTCGACGTGCACCGCGTGCGCGCGCTCGGGCAGCGCCACCGTTTCGCCGCTGCGAACCACGCGCGTGAAGCGCTCGTCCTCGGCCAGTTCCCAGCGCACCGCCACCGGCTCGGGGTCGAGTCCGCCGTCGGGGCGCTGCGGAATCGGGGCGAGCCGCGTCCAGAGCACGACCGAGTCGTGCTCCGGGCATCCGGACGCGACGCCGAGCGCAAACGGGTCGGCCGCGAAGCCGCTCGTGGCGAACGCGCGGCGCGGTGCGCGCGCCGCGCCCCAGCCGGCGAGCGCGACGCGCAACGCAGTGCCGATCGCCGAGCGTCTCGAGGGTCTCATCGGGTCTTTGCCGTGGCAGGCGGCCGCGAACGGGCGCCGCGCGGATTATCGCCCCGGCCGGCGAAAAAAAAGAAGCCCGGCTTCGGTGGCCGGGCGCAACTCCGTGCTCGGAGACGGAGGAGACACGCCCGCACTATGCGCGCTCGAGCTTGACGTTACGCTGACAGCCGCGCGCCCGAGGCGGCGGCAGTGCCGCTAAGATCGCGGCGCGAGCACTCGCGCGAAGCCCCATCGACGGAGAACGCAATGGAATGGCTGTCCGACCCCAATGCCTGGATTGCGCTCGCGACGCTGATCGCGCTCGAGGTCGTGCTCGGCATCGACAACATCATCTTCCTGTCGATTCTCGTCGGCCGCCTTCCCGAGGAGCAGCGCCAGCGCGCGCGCCTGATCGGCCTGTCGCTGGCGATGCTGATGCGGGTTGCGCTGCTGCTGTCGATCGCCTGGGTGATGCAGCTCACCGAGCCCCTGTTCTCGCTGTTCGGCCGCGGCATCTCGGGCCGCGACCTGATCCTGATCCTGGGCGGCCTGTTCCTGCTGTGGAAGAGCGTGCACGAGATCCACAACTCGCTCGAGGGCACCGGCGAAGCCGACCACGGCGCCGCGCCTGGCGCGAAAGAGGCCGCCAGCTTCGGCGCGCTGATGGTGCAGATCGCGCTGATCGACCTGGTGTTCTCGCTCGACTCGGTGATCACGGCCGTCGGGCTGGTCGAGCAGGTCTCGATCATGGTGATCGCGGTGATGGTCGCGGTGGGCGTGATGATGGTGGGCGCGAAGCCGATCGGCGAGTTCGTCGACCGCCACCCCACGGTGAAGATGCTCGCGCTGAGCTTCCTGGTCGTGATCGGGGTCGTGCTGGTCGCCGAGGGATTCGGCACCCACGTGCCCAAGGGTTACGTCTACTTCGCGATGGCGTTCTCGGTCGTGGTGGAGATGCTCAACATCCGGGTGCGCGCGCGGCGCGCGGCGGGGCCCGTGAAGTTGCGCCGCGCGATCCCGGGCGAGCGCGAGGGCGGGGACGAGCGCGCGCAACGCGCCGGCGAGTAGCGGCGGCGAACGGCCTTGGCCGCGAACCGCCCGGCGCGCGCCCCGGCCGCGACGCTCAGTGGCCGAGCTGCCCGGAGAGCAGCCGGTGCACGAGGCGCGCGA
Organism: Burkholderiaceae bacterium; assembly: GCA_036525975.1. GTDB lineage: Bacteria > Pseudomonadota > Gammaproteobacteria > Burkholderiales > Burkholderiaceae_E > Quisquiliibacterium. The sequence continues at coordinate 12,134 of DATCZK010000077.1, forward strand.
GGCGCGCGTCGTGCACGCCGCGCTCCTCGAGCGCGCGCAGCGTGTTCAGCGCGTAGTCGCGGTTGGCGCCGCGCTCGCCCGAGCAGCGGCGCAGGCGCTCGAGGATCTGCGCCTCGGTGAGCTGCTGGTAGTCGGGGCTGGCGCGGTTGGCCACGAAGCTCAGCGCGCGGATCTGCGCGCCGCTGCGCAAGGTCAGGGCGACGAGCGTGGGCGTGTAGACGCGATTGAGCATTTCCCGCTCGTAGAGCCGCGCGATCGAGTCGCGCCGCCGCGGGTGATGCAGGTGCATGGCCACGCCCACGCAGCTGCCGCCGCGATCCAGGCCCAGCACCACGCCGGGCGCCGCCCGGGTTCCGCGGTAGCGCGTGGAAGAGATGCAGAACGCGCGGTGATACCCGTGCGCGCGCGCAATCTCGCTGCGGTCGAAGTCGATTTCGGGGTTCCAGATCAGCGAGCCGTAACCGAACACCCAGTCTGACAGCAGCAGGTCCACTGCGCGCACCCCCGGTCGGCGCGATGCGACGGCGCTAGCGACCCGACGCGGCTGTGCCAGCCTTTCCCGCTGCGGCCTTCCTGGCGCCGGCTGTCTTGGCGCCGGGCTTCTTCGCGCCGGGCTTCTTCGCGGCCGCCTTTGCTGCGCCCGTCTTCGCCGCGCCGGCTTTCTTCGGGGCCGCCTTTGCTGCGCCCGTCAACGCCCCGGCCTTGCTCGCCCCGGCCTTGCCCGCCCCAGCCTTCTTCGCGCCAGCCTTCTTCGCACCGGCCTTCTTCGCACCGGCCTTCTTCGCGGCGGGCTTCTTCGCGCCGGTGCGCGTCGCGGCCCCGGCGTCGGGCGCGCGGGTTTCGGCGGCCGCCTTCCTTGCGCCCGCTCCTGCAGGGCCTTCGCGCGCCGGCCGAGGCTCGAATTCGAAGCCCACCTTGCCCTTGGCGTCGCGCGCCAGGTAAGCCTTGAACTTGCGGCGCGTGCGCGACGAGACGAAGCCCGTGAGCAGGTCGGTGCGCCCCCCGGCCAGCAGCTTGCGCACCTGCGCCGGTTCCACCTCCTGCTGCAGGATCACCTTGCCGGTGCGGAAGTCGCAGGATTTCACGGGCCCCACCGACTTCTCGCACAGGTAGTGCATGCCGTGCTCGAACACGCCCGCACCGCACTTGGGGCAGGGGCCGAGCGACGCCTGCGCGGAGAAGTCCACTTCTTCGGCGTCTTCGTCTTCGTCGCGCTGGCCGAAATCGAACTCGAGCTTGTGCTCGTCGCTGAGCCTGAGCAGGGCTGCGAACGGGCGGCCCATCTTGCTGCGAAAGCCCTGCAGCGGACCGATCGAGCGCTCGCGGATCAGCTGCTCCACTTCGCCCACCTCGAACTCGCGCGAACCGGGGTGCTTGGACAGCGAGAAATCGCACTTCGTGCAGGCGAATCGCTTGTAGTTCTCCTGCACCACGCCGCCGCACTTCGGGCAAGGCGCGGAAAGCGTCGCGTAGTCGCCCGGCACCGTGTCCGACTGGTAGTTCTTCGCGCGCTCGACGATGCGCCGCGTAACCTCGCCGATCTCGTCCATGAACGCGTCGCGCTCGAGCTTCCCGCGCTCGATCTGCGAGAGCTTGAACTCCCAGTTGCCGGTGAGCTCGGGCATCGTGAGCTCCTCCACCCCCAACCCGCGCAGCAGCCGCAGCAGCTGGAACGCCTTGGTGGTGGGGATCAGCTCGCGACCCTCGCGCACGAGGTAGTTCTCGGTGATCAGCCCCTCGATGATCGCGGCGCGCGTGGCCGGCGTGCCCAGGCCCTTGCCCGCCATCGCGTCGCGCAGATCGTCGTCCTCGATCAGCTTGCCCGCGCCCTCCATCGCCGAGAGCAGCGTTGCCTCGCTGTAGCGCGGCGGCGGCCGGGTGGCGAGCGCGGCGAGCCCGACCGCGAGCGTGCGCACCGTCTCGCCGGGCTCGACCGCAACCAGGTCGGCCTCTTCCTTGTCGGCGCCGTCGGCGCTGGCGCCCCGCTCGGTCGCCGGCTCAGGCGCTCCCTTGCCGTAGACGGCGAGCCAGCCCGGGTCGACCAGGATCTTGCCCTCGGTCTTGAAGGCGTGCGCCTGCACGGTGGTGATGCGCGTCGTGACCAGGTATTCGGCGGCCGGGAAGAACACGGCCAGAAAGCGACGCACGATCAGGTCGTAGATCCGCTGCTCGGCGTCGCTCAGGCTCTTGGGCGCCTGCATCGTTGGAATGATCGCGAAGTGATCGCTCACCTTGGCGTTGTCGAACACGCGCTTGTTGGGGCGCGCCCAGCCGGCGTCGAGGATCTTGCGCGCGAACTGGCCGTAGGGCTTCGCGGCTTTCAGTTCGCCCAGCGCGTCCTTCACCGTCGCGAGGTAGTCCTCGGGCAGGGCACGCGAGTCGGTGCGCGGGTAGGTGATCGCCTTGTGCCTCTCGTAGAGAGCCTGTGCGATCGACAGCGTGGTCTTGGCCGAATATCCGAAGCGCCCGTTGCCTTCGCGCTGCAGGCTGGTGAGGTCGAACAGCAGCGGCGAGATCTGGGTTGAAGTCCTGGATTCTTCCTCGACCGTGCCGGGGTGGCCCTCGCAGGCCGCCACGATCGCCTCGGCGCGCTCGCGCTCCCACAGCCGCTCGGCGCGCGCGTCGGCGTCCTCGCCCTTGCGAAACGCCGGATCGAACCAGCGGCCCTCGTAGCTTCCGGCCTTCGCCTGGAACGTGGCGCGCACTTCGAAGTAGTCGCGCGGCCTGAACTGCCTGATCCGCTCCTCGCGGTCGACCACGATCGCCAGCGTGGGCGTCTGCACGCGCCCGACCGTGGTCAGATAGAAGCCGCCGTCGCGCGAGTTGAACGCGGTCATCGCGCGCGTGCCGTTGATGCCCACGAGCCAGTCGGCCTCCGAGCGGCAGCGCGCCGCGTCGGCGAGCGGCACGACTTCGTCGTTGGGGCGCAACTGGGCGAAGGCGTCGCGGATGGCCTTCGGGGTCATCGACTGCAGCCACAGGCGCTCGATCGGCTGGCGCCCCCTGGCGTGCTGCACGATCAGCCGGAAGATCAGCTCGCCCTCGCGGCCCGCGTCGCAGGCGTTGATCAGCCGGTCGACGTCCTTGCGCTTGATCAGCCGGGTGAGCAGCTTGAGCCGCTCCTGGTTCTTCGCGATCGGGTGCAGATCGAAATGCGGGGGGATCACCGGCAGGTTCGCGAACGACCACTTGCCGCGCTTGACTTCGTACTGATCCGGGGCGGCGATCTCGACCAGGTGGCCGACCGCCGAGCTCAGCACGTAGTCGTCGCTCTCGAAGTAATCGCCCTGGCGTGCGAAGCCGCCCAGGGCGCGCGCGATATCCGCCGCGACCGAGGGTTTCTCGGCGATGATCAGTGACTTAGCCATGGCAAGGGGCGCCAATCATAAGAGCGCGGCTGCCGGCTGCGCAACCCTGCCCGGATGGTTTAGGCTCACGCGCGCGCCGGCGGGCGCAGGCGGTAACGGCCGTCGTCCAGTCGCTCCGCCCTGCCCTCGAGCTCGAGCTCGAGCAGGCGGGCCGAGATCGTGTCGACGGACAGGGCGGGCAGGCGGCGGGCGAGGGTTTCCGCGCTCACCGGATCCCAGCCCATCGCCGCCTCCAAAGGCCCCGCGCCCGCCACCGCGCGCGGCGCGGGGGCATCGCCAGGCGCCGCGCTGGCTTCGCCGGGCGTGCGCGGGGCGAGGCCGGCGGGGGCGGCACCGGGGGCGGCAACCGGGGCGGCACCGGTGGGCT
>DATCZK010000078.1:0-14417 GCA_036525975.1 Burkholderiaceae bacterium
ATCTTATGCATAAATCGTGCCGGATATATTTTCCGTTTGAATTCAATTGCTTAAAAATTACCTGCGCGCGCACTATCGGTTGTGCGTAAAAAACGTCGACAACTTTCGCGGCGCGAAACCGGCGGCATTTCATGGAGGAAATCGGCAATGTCCGATCGGCAAGGCAACTCGGTTGGCGTCATCGGCCTCGGCGCCATGGGCATGGGCGTTGCGCGCTCCCTTGTGCGCGCGGGCTTCGAAGTTCACGCCTGCGACCTGCGCCCCGAAGCGCTGGCCTCGATCGCCGCCGACGGAGCCACCCCGCACGCCTCGCCGGCCGCGCTCGCCGCGCAGGTGAGCGCGCTGGTGATCCTGGTCGTGAACGCCGACCAGACCGAATCGGTCCTGTTCGGCCCCGACGGCGCCGCCGCCAAACTCGAGCCCGGCTCGGTCGTGATCGCCTCCAGTACGGTGCCCCCGCACTACGCCGAGGAACTCGGCCAGCGCCTCGCAGCCATGGGCCTCAAGCACCTCGACGCCCCGGTCTCCGGCGGCGCCGCGAAAGCGGCCTCGGGCGAGATGACGATCATGGCCTCGGGCGCGCCCGACACCTTTGCCGCGGTCGAGGACGTGCTGGCCGCGATCGCCGCCAAGGTCTACCGGCTGGGCGACACGCCGGGCATGGGCTCGAAGGTGAAGATGATCAACCAGCTGCTCGCCGGGGTGCACATCGCGGCGGCCACCGAGGCGATGGCGTTGGGGATCCGCGCCGGCATCGACCCGAAGGCGCTCTACGAGGTGATCTCGAACAGCGCCGGTTCGAGCTGGATGTTCCAGAACCGGGTGCCGCACATCCTCGCGGGCGACTACACGCCGCTGTCGGCGGTTAACATCTTCGTCAAGGACCTCGGCATCGTGCTCGATTCGGGGCGCAAGCTCACCTTCCCGCTGCCGCTCACCTCGGCCGCGCACCAGATGTACCTGGCCACGAGCGCGGCGGGGCTGGGCGGCGAAGACGACTCGTCGGTGATCCGGATGTTCCAGAAGCTCACCGGAATCGACCTGCCGAAGAAGGGCGACTGAAGTTCCCGACGACCGCGCACGGGCGAACGAGAGTCTGGCTGCTTCGCTCGGCTAACATCGGGGATCATTCCCCAGGAACTCGCCATGCTTCTCGGCTGCATCGCCGACGACTTCACCGGCGCCACCGACCTCGCCAACATGCTGGTGCGCGGCGGGATGCGCACCGTGCAGACGGTGGGCATCCCGGGCCAGGGTGACACGATCGACGCCGACGCGGTGGTCGTGTCGCTGAAGTCGCGCACCACGCCCGCCGCCAGCGCGGTGGCCGAATCGCTCGCCGCGTGCCGCTGGCTCAAGGCCGCCGGCGCGCGGCAGGTCTTCTTCAAGTACTGCTCCACCTTCGACTCCACCGACCGCGGCAACATCGGCCCGGTGGCCGACGCGCTGATGCGCGAACTGGGCGCCGACTTCTCGATCGCGTGCCCGGCGTTCCCCGAGAACGGGCGCAGCGTCTACCGTGGGTACCTGTTCGTGGGCGACGTGCTGCTGTCCGAATCGGGGATGGAGAAGCACCCGCTCACGCCGATGACCGACCCGAACCTGGTGCGCGTGCTGCAACGACAGACCGCACGCAAGGTCGGGCTGGCGCGCTACTCCACCGTGGCGACGGGCGCGGCCGCGCTGCGCGCGCGCTTCGACGAGATGCAGGTCGCCGGCAGCGAGATCGCGATCGTGGACGCGCTCTCGGACGACGACCTGTACGTGATCGGCGAGGCCTGCGCCGACCTCGCGCTCGTCACCGGCGGCTCGGGGGTGGCGATCGGGCTGCCGCGCAACTTCGCCGCGCGCGGGCTGCTGCGCGAGGCGGGCAACGCGGCGGCGCTGCCGCGCATCGAAGGCCCCGCGGTGGTCGTCTCGGGCAGCTGCTCGAAGGCTACCAACGCGCAGGTGGCGCACTGGCGCGCGTCGCGGCCGGCGTTCCGGATCGACCCGTTCGCGCTCGCCGAAGGCAAGCCCGTGGTGGCCCACGCCGTGGCCTGGGCGCGCGAGCGCGTGGCGCGAGAGCCGGTGCTGATCTACGCCACCAGCGCGCCCGAAGAGGTGGCTGCGGTGCAGCGCGCGCTCGGCGCCGACGAAGCCGGCGCGCTGGTGGAGCAGGCGATCGCCGAGATCACGCGAGCGCTGGTCGCCGACGGCGTGCGCAAGCTGATCGCGGCCGGCGGCGAGACCTCGGGCGCGGTGGTCCAGGCGCTGGGCGTGACGCGGCTGCGCGTGGGCCCGCAGATCGATCCGGGCGTGCCGTGGATGGTGACCGAGGCCGCTTCGCGCGGTGCCCCGGGTGCCGGCGGCGGCGGCGGCGCGGGCGAACCGCGACGCGATACACCGCTCGCGATCGCGCTCAAGTCGGGCAACTTCGGCTCGGAGGACTTCTTCGCGAAGGCGCTCGCGATGCTCGACGCGGCGGGCTGAGCGCAGCGCCGCAATGAAACCGCGCAACGCCGCGACGCAACCCCGCAGCGCAGCGATGAAAGGACGCGACGCACAATGACGGCAAAGGCAACCGAATCGCAACTGCGCGAGGCGATCTGCGCGCTCGGGGGCTCGATCTTCGCGCGCGGGCTCACGCACGGCTCCACCGGCAACATCAGCGTGCGGCTCGAGGACGGCTTCCTCGCCACGCCCACCGGCTCGAACCTCGGCGCGCTCGACCCGGCGAAGCTCTCGAAGCTCGACGCCACCGGCCGGCACCTCTCGGGCGACGCGCCCACGAAGGAAACCTTCCTGCACCTGGCGATGTACGGCGAGCGAGCGCGCAGCAACGCCGTCGTACACCTGCACTCCACCTACTCCACCGCCGTGTCGGTGCTCGAGAACGTCGACCCGGCCGACGTGCTGCCGCCGCTCACCGCCTACTACGTGATGCGGATCGGCTCGCTGCCGCTGGTGCCCTACCACCCGCCCGGCGACCTCAGGCTCGCCGACGCGGTGCGCGGTTTCGCCGGCCGCCACCACGCGCTGCTGCTCGCCAACCACGGGCCGGTGGTGGCGGGGTCGAGCCTGTCCGCGGCCGCCGACGCGGTCGAGGAGCTGGAAGCCACCGCGCGACTGCACCTCGCGCTGCACGGGCGCGCGTGCCGGTGCCTCACGCCCGCGCAGGTGGCGGCTTTGAAGGCGAAGTTTCCCATCGATTGTTGACTTCGACTTCCTCGTGCTATTCAACTCATATGAGAACGACCGTCGTCATTTCCGACCCGCTGTTTCAGCAGGCGAAGCGCATCGCAGCACGCGAAGGCGTGACGATGCGCGCGATGATCGAGCTTGGGCTGAGAAAGGTGATTGCCCAGAAGAAGTCGAAGGACGGCAAGTTTCGGCTGCGCCCGGCCAGCTTCGCGGGTACCGGCCTGCGCCCCGAGCTTCAGGGTGAGAACTGGGATCGGATCCGAGCGATCGCTCGCGAAGACCGCGGCGGGTGACAGCGCTCGTCAACCCGCACGCGGAACCGAGCTACGCGTACCGCCGCGAAATCGACTCGGCCACGCACACCGGCCGGTCGCTCCCCTTCTTCTCGAAGGTGACGAGCCAGACCATCTGCGCGCCGTTGTCGGGGATGTCGTCGATCGAGACCAGCCTGAAGCGTGCGCGCAGTTCGGTGTCCACCGGCACCGGCGAGGTGAAGCGCACCTTGTTCAGCCCGTAGTTCACGCCCATCTTCACGCCGCGCAGCTCGATCGAGCGCTCGAAGAAGTGCGGCAGCATCGACAGCGTGAGGTAGCCGTGCGCGATCGTCTTGCCGAAGGGCCCCCTGGCGGCGCGCTCGGGGTCGACGTGGATCCACTGGAAGTCGCCGGTGGCCTCGGCGAAGCGGTCGATGCGCTGCTGGGTGATCGTTTCCCAGTCGCTCACCGCGACCTCTTCGCCCACGCAGGCGCGCAGGTCGGCAAGGGATTCAAAGATGCGCATCGTTTCTCCGTCTGAATGATTTCACGCGCCGCGCGAGCGCAGCGGCACGCGGGTACGTCATCGGTGCCAGCAGCGGCTAGTCGAGCGTCACCCCGGCGCGCTCGATCACCGGCTTCCAGCGCGCGAGCTCGGCCTGCATGAAGTCGGCGAATTCCTTCTGCGTTCCCGGCGCCGCCGTCATGTACGAGGCGCGCAGCTTGTCGGCCACGGCCGGCTCCTTCAGCGCGCCCACGAGCTCCTGATTGAGGCGCGCGACCAGCGCCGCCGGCACCGCCGAGGGCACGACGAAACCCAGCCACGCGGTGGCCTCCACGCCCGGGATGCCCACTTCCTTGAAGGTGGGCAGATCGGGCATCAGCGGCGAGCGCTCGGGCGTGGTGACGGCGAGCGCCTTGAGCCTGCCGGCCTGTGCGAGCGGCATCACGGCCGCGGGCGGCAGCGTGCCCATCTGCGTGTCGCCGGCCACGATCGACGACACCGCCGACGGCGAGGACGGGTACGGAATGTGCACGATGTAGGTGCCGCTCTTGCTCTTGATCAGTTCCATCGCGAGGTGCGCGACGGTGCCGGCGCCGAGCGAGGCGTAGTTGTACTTGCCGGGGTTGCGCCTGAGCAGCGCGAGCAGCTCCTGTGCCGTGTTCACGCCCAGGCTCGGCGAGACGGCGAGCACGCTGGGCTGCACCGCCGCGAGCGTGACCGGGGCGAGGTCCTTGAACGGGTCGTACGGGAGCTTCTTGTAGAGCAGCGTGTTGTTCACCAGCGGCCCGGTGATCGACAGGCCGATCGTGTAGCCGTCGGGCGCCGCGCGCGCGACCGCGTTGGTGCCGATGTTGCCGCCCGCGCCCGCGCGGTTCTCCACGATGAAAGCCTGGTTGAGCTTCTTGCCGAGGTGGTCGGCCACGAGGCGCGCGAGCAGGTCGGGCGTGGAACCGGGGCCGAAGGGCACGACGATCTTCACGGTCTTGGTGGGCCACTCCTGCGCGGTTTCGGCGCGCGCCGCGAACGGCAGCGAAGCGGCGGCCGGTATCACGGCCCCGGCAATGAAGGTGCGTCGGTCCATCTCCCAGCCTCCCCAAGACAAGAAAACCGCGATTGTGCCTAATCCGGCGCGACGATGCGCGCGCGTTCAGCTTCGCAGCTTGAAGCGCTGGATCTTCCCGGTGGCGGTCTTGGGCAGTTCGGCCACGAACGCGATCCAGCGCGGGTACTTGAAGCTCGCGAGCTTCTCCTTCACGTGCGCCTTGAGCTCGGCGGCGAGCGCGTCGGACGCGTCCTCGGGTTTCTTCAGCACGACGAAGGCCTGCGGCTTGACGAGCTTGTCGTCGTCGGTGCGCCCCACCACCGCCGCCTCGAGCACGGCCGGGTGGGTCTGGATCGCCGACTCCACCTCGAAGGGCGACACGTACTGCCCGCTCACCTTGAGCATGTCGTCCGAGCGCCCGGCGTAGACGTAGTAGCCGTCGGCGTCCACCGAGTACTTGTCGCCGCTCATCGTCCACTCGCCCTGGAAGGTGGCGCGGGTCTTCTCGCGCTGGTTCCAGTACATCGCGGCGGCCGAGGGCCCGTTGATGTACAGGTCGCCCACCTCGCCCGCGGCCACCGGCTTGCCGTCCTCTCCGAGCAGCCTCAGGCCGTAACCGGGCACGGCCTTGCCGGTGGTGCCGTAGCGCACCTCGCCGGGGCGGTTCGAGAGGAAGATGTGCAGCATCTCGGTGGAACCGATGCCGTCGAGGATCTCCACGCCGGTGAGCTCGGTGAAGCGCGCGCCGATCCGCTCGGGCAGCGCCTCGCCGGCCGACGTGCACACGCGCAGCGCGAGCGCGTCGCGTTGCGGGAAGTCGGCGCTCGCGAGCATCGCCGCGTACAGCGTGGGCACGCCGTAGAAGATCGTGGGCCTGCGCCCGCCGAGCGACGCCGGCTGCGCCGCGGTGAGCCGGCGAAAGACCGAATCGGGCGTGGGCCGCTCGGCCATCAGCAGTGCGGTCGCGCCCACCGACATCGGGAAGGTGAGCCCGTTGCCCAGCCCGTAGGCGAAGAACAGCTTCGCCGCCGAGAACACGAGGTCGTCTTCGCGAATGCCCAGGATCGGCCGCGCGTACAGCTCGGCGGTCTGGATCAGGCTCGAGTGCACGTGCACGGTGCCCTTGGGCGCGCCGGTGGAGCCCGACGAGTAGAGCCAGAAGCAGGCCTCGTCGGCGATCGTGGGCGCCGGGTCGAAGTTGTCGCTTCCCTTGGCGAGCAGCGCCGAGAACGCGTCGCGCTGTGCGCCGCCCGCGGACGGCGCCTCGGACACGATCACGCGCTCGAGCGTGGGCAGCTTGCCCTGCAGCCCCTCGAAGGCCGGCAGCAGCGCCTGCGACACGAACAGTACGCGCGCGCGCGAATCGCGCAGCATGTACTCGTAATCCTGCGGCTTGAGCAGCGTGTTCGCGGCCACCGGCACCACCCCGGCCTTGATCGCGCCCAGGAACGCCACCGGCCAGTCCACGGAGTCGAGCATGCACACCATCACGCGGTCTTCGGCGCGCAGCCCCAGCGACGCCAGGCCCGACGCGAAGCGGTTCACGCGGCGCGCGAGCTCGCCGTAGCTGCAGCTGCCGGCGTCGTCGACGAACGCCGGCTTGTCGGCGCGCCCCGCGCGCAGGTTGCGCTCGATCAGGTCGTGCGCGGCGTTGTACTCGCGCGGGATCTCCACCCGGGGCGCCCCGGAACCCGAACTCACGCTCGATAGTCCGCTCATCTCGTTCCCTCCCCTATTTCGTTCACCACCGTGTGCAGCTGCTGCAGGCAGGTCTCCTCGTCGTTGGCGCTGGTGTCCACCGTGGCGTCGGCCATCGCGTAGAGCCGGTCGCGCTGCGCGAGGATCGTGCGCAACTCGGTCATCGCGTGGTCGCGCCCCTGGATCGGCCTGAGGTCGCCCTGCGCCACGACGCGGGCCATGTGGTCTTGCGGGCTCGCGCGCAACCAGATCGTAAGGCATCGGCTGCGCAGCATCTGGTAGGTCTGCGGCTCCACCACCAGCGAGCCGCCGGTGGCGATCACGCTGCGCTCGGCGCTCTCGATCACCCTGGCCAGCGCGCGGCGCTCGCCGTCGCGGTAGGCGTCCTGGCCGTACAGCGTGAACACGCTCTCGAGCGAGGCGCCCATCTCCGCCTCGACCTCGTCGTCGAGCTCGAAGAACCTCACCTCGAGCCGCTCGGCGAGGCGCTTTCCCAGCGTGGACTTGCCCGCGCCGCGCAGCCCGATCAGCGCGATCCGCCCGCGCCGGCCGACGTCCACGCGCTGGCCGATCAGCTCGTGCAGGTCCGCGCCCAGCGCCGCGGCCACGCGGCGAATGAGCAGGATCGACACGTTGCCCTCGCCCGACTCCAGCTGCGCCAGGTAGCGCTCCGACACGCCGGAGCGCTCGGCCAGCCTGCGACGCGTAAAGCCGGCCCTGGCGCGCGCGCGGCGCACGCGCAAGCCCAGTTGTGCGAGGAAAGCCGTTTCGTCGGCGGTCTTGCCGGGAGTGCCCATGCCTTGCAGAATAGTGCTCATTCAACCGTGTGCCAATACCTATAGATCATGGAGGAGGCGATCGAATCACGCACGCGCACCGTCGTTGCCGCCGGGCACGCGCTCGAGGTGCGCACGATCGGCGCGGTCGGGCGCGCGCGCGGCGCGCAGCCGCCGGTGCTGGTGTTCCTGCACGAGGGTCTCGGCTGCGCGGCGCTGTGGCGCGACTTTCCCGACCGCGTCTGTGCCGCCACCGGATTGCCCGGCGTCGTCTATTCGCGCTTCGGCTACGGCGCCTCCGACGTCTTCGACGCGCCGCTCGAGCCGGGCTTCATGCACGACGAGGCGCGGGTCGGGCTGCCGGCGCTGCTCGCCGCGCTCGGCATCGAGCGCTCGATCCTCGTGGGGCACAGCGACGGCGCGTCGATCGCGCTGATCCACGCCGGCGAACGCCCCGAGGGCGTGGCGGCGGTGGTGGCGCTCGCCCCGCACCTGTTCGTGGAACCGGTCACGATTGCGTCGATCGCCGACATTTCGAAGCGATTTCCGGACAGCGACCTGCCGCGGCGAATGGCCAAGTACCACCGCGACCCCGTGGCCACCTTCCGCGGCTGGGCCGACATCTGGCTCGACCCGCGCTTCCGGGCCTGGAACATCGAGGCCCAGGTGGCGCAGGTGCGCTGCCCGGTGCTCGCGATGCAGGGATTGCAGGACGAATACGGTACGATGGAGCAGGTTCGCCGGGCGGCCGCCTTGGGTCGCTGTGCGCGTTGGGTCGGGATCGACGATTGCGGGCACAGCCCGCACCTGGACCAGCCCGACCAGGTATTGAAGGAGATCAAGGAGTTCATCGCCACCCTGGGCGACCGTGTCGCCTCGAGCTGATTCGAAGAGCATCACAACAGCCAAACCGAGTGAAGGAGACCCCAAGTTATGACACCGAGCAACACGACCCGTCGCAAGATCGTCATCGGAGCGGGCGCGGCAGCCGCCGCGTCGACGCTTCCCGCACCGTTCGTGCACGCGCAGCCAGCGAAGATCAAGATCGGCCTCCTACTCCCGGCAACCGGCACCTACGCCGCGCTCGGCGCGGCGATCACCAACGGCTTCAAGCTCGCGGTCAACCAGCAGGGCGGCAAGCTCAGCGGGCGCGAGATCGACTACATCGCCGTGGACAGCGAAGCCAACCCGGCCAAGGGGCCCGAGAACACCAACCGCCTGGTCGAGCGCGACAAGGTCGACGTGCTGGTGGGCCCGGTGCACTCGGGCGTGGCGATGGGCATGGCCAAGATCGCGCGCGAGTCCGGCACGCTGCTGCTCGTGGCCAACGCCGGTGCGGGCGCCGTCACCGGGCCGATGTGCGCGCCGAACATCTTCCGCACCTCGTTCTCGAACTGGCAGACCACGTACCCGCTGGGCAAGGTGATGGTGGAGCGCAAGCACAAGACCGCAGTCTGGATCTCGTGGAAGTACGCCGCCGGCGAGGAAGCCGGCGCGGGCTTTCGCGAGGGCTTCGAGAAGGCCGGCGGCAAGGTCGTGAAGGAGCTGTGGGTTCCGTTCCCGGGCGTCGAGTTCCAGGCGCTGCTCTCCGAAATCGCGAGCCTCAAGCCCGACGCGGTGGCCTGCTTCTTCGCGGGAGGCGGCGCGGCCAAGTTCATCAAGGACTACGCGGCGGCCGGGCTCAAGGGCAAGATCCCGCTGTTCGGCTCGGGCTTCCTCACCGACGGCGTGCTGGGCGGCGTGAAGGACGAGGCGCAGGGCATCCTCACGACGTTGCACTACGCCGACTCGCTGCCGATCAAGCGCGACGAGGAGTTCCGCCGCAACTACGCGATCGCCTACAAGCTGCAGCCCGACGTCTACGCGGTGCAGGGGTATGACACCGGCCTGCTGCTGGCGCAGGCGATGAAGGCCGTGAAGGGCGACATCGGCGACAAGAAGGGCATCGTCAAGGCGATGGAAGGCGTCGTGGTCGACAGCCCGCGCGGCAAGTGGACGATGTCCAAGGCGCACAACCCGATCCAGGACCTCTACCTGCGCGAGGTGGTCGGCGAGCAGAACAAGTACGTGGGCGTTGCGCACAAGCAGCTCGCGGACCCGGCTCGCGGCTGCAGGATGTAACCGGCGGGCGCCCGCGCGAGCGGGCGCCCCTTCTTCTCACGGGCGGCGGTGGCGCTGCCCGCGTTTGAGGCCTTCGCGCCGCGCCAAAGATGGACGCCGTCGCCAACATCCTGATCCAGTTGCTCAACAGCCTGCAGTACGGGCTGTTGCTGTTTCTGGTCGCCGCCGGGCTCACGCTGATCTTCGGGATCATGGGGATCATCAACCTCGCCCACGGCAGCTTCTACATGGTGGGGGCGTACCTGGCGTGGTCGCTGGCCACGATGACGGGCAGCCTGGTGGCCGCGATCCTCACCGGCATCGTGCTCTCGGTGATCCTGGGGCTCGCGCTCGAGTGGCTGCTGATCCGCCACTTCTACCAGCGCGACCACCTCTACCAGGTGCTGCTCACCTACGGCCTGATCCTGATGTTCGAGGAGATGCGCTCGATCATCTGGGGCGACGACGTGCAGGCGATCAGCATCCCCGAGGCACTCGACTACTCGATCCCGCTCACCGAAACGCTCTCGTACCCGATCTACCGGCTGATGATGTCGGCGGTTTGCCTGCTGGTGGCGCTGGGGATGTACCTGCTGATCAAGCGCACGCGGCTGGGGATGACGATCCGCGCCGGCGCGCACAACCGCGAAGTGGTGGAGATGCTCGGCATCAACATCCGGCTGCTGTTCCAGATCGTGTTCGCGCTCGGCGTGGCGCTCGCCTCGTTCGCCGGCATGCTGGCCGCGCCCGTTTCGTCGGTTTATCCCGGCATGGGAAACCAGGTGCTGATCATCTGCTTCGTGGTGGTCGTGATCGGCGGCATCGGCTCGATCCGCGGCGCGCTGATCGCCGCATTGCTGATCGGCTTCGCCGACACCTTCGGCCAGGTGTTCCTGCCGCAACTCGCCGGCATGATGGTCTACCTGCTGATGGCGATCGTGCTGATCTGGCGGCCCCAGGGTCTTTTCGGGCGCGCCTGAGCCCGACGCGCGACGAGACCATGACACGCCTGCGCTTCTGGATCGTGTTCGTTGCCGTGGCGGCGGCGCTCGCGGCGTTTCCGCTCAGCGACAGCACCTTCTACGTGCAGCTGCTCACGAAGACGATGATCCTCGCGATCTTCGCGATGAGCCTCGACCTGCTGGTGGGCTACACCGGGCTGGTGAGCCTGGGCCACGCGGCGTTCTTCGGGCTGGCCGGCTACACGCTCGCGCTGGTGCAGCCGCAGTACGACCCGATGTCGATCTTCATCACGCTTCCGGCCGCGATCGCCGTGTGCGCGGTGTTCGCGCTCGTTACCGGCTGGCTGGTGCTGCGCACGCGCGGCGTTTACTTCATCATGGTCACGCTCGCGTTCAGCCAGATGGTGTACTTCGTGTTCCACGACACGGGCTTCGGCGGCGGCTCGGACGGGATCTTCATCAACTTCAAGCCCACCGTGGCGATCGGCGAGTTCCAGCTGCTCGACCTCGAGAGCCGGCTGCAGTTCTACTACTTCGTCCTCGTCGTTACCGGCCTCGTCTACCTGTTCCTGCGCCGCGTGCTCGGCTCGAACTTCGGGCGCGCGCTCTCGGGAATCCGCGTGAACGAGCACCGGATGCGCGCGATCGGGTTCCCGGTGGCCCGCTACCAGCTCGGCGTCTACGTGCTCGCCGGCGTGCTCGCGGGGCTGTCGGGCTACCTCGCCGCGCTGCAGTTCGGCTTCGTGAACCCCGAGATCCTCTCGTGGCACCAGTCGGGTTCGGTGCTGATGATGGTGATCCTGGGTGGCATGGGAACGCTGCACGGGTCGATCGTGGGGGCATTCGCCTTCGCGCTGCTCGAGGACGTGCTCAAGGACCAGGCGGTGTTCGGCCAGTTCGCCAAGCACTGGCAGCTGATGCTGGGCGGGCTGATCGTGCTCGTGGCGCTGTACATGCCGCGCGGCCTGATCGGGCTGGGCGACGTCTGGCGCCGGCGGCGCAAGCCGGGATCGCCCGGCGGAGCGGGCGATGCTTGAGGTGAGCGGCCTCACCCGGCGCTTCGGCGGCCTGCTCGCCACCGACGACGTGGCGCTCGGCGTGTCGATGGGCGAGATCCACGTCGTGATCGGCCCCAACGGCGCGGGCAAGACCACGCTGATCAACATGCTCTCGGGCGACCTGGAGCCCAGCGCCGGGAAGATCGTCCTCGACGGGCGCGACATCACGGGGATGTCGCCCGAGGAGCGCTCGCTGCTCGGCGTGGGCCGCAGCTACCAGAAGACCAACATCTTTCGCAGCTTCACGGTTCGCGAGAACTGCCGGCTCGCGGCCCAGTCGCGCGCGCCGCATCCGTGGAAGCTGCTGCGCGGCGCCGAGAGCTGGGGCGAGACCAACCGGCGCGCGACGCAGGCGATCGCGCTCGCCGAGCTCGACGGGCGCGAGCAGCGGATCGCGGGCACGCTCTCGCACGGCGAGCAGCGCCAGCTCGAGATCGCGCTCTCGCTCGCCACCGAGCCCAAGCTGCTGCTGCTCGACGAGCCCCTCGCCGGCATGGGCGCCGAGGAGTCGCAACGCATGGTGGGGCTGATCCGCAAGCTGCGCGGCGACCACGCGATCCTGCTCGTGGAGCACGACGTGGACGCGGTGTTCGCGCTCGCCGACACGCTCACCGTGATGGTGGAGGGCCGGATCCTCGCCTCCGGCGACCCGCCCGAGATCAGGCGCAACCCCGAGGTGCAGGCCGCGTATCTCGGCGAGGACGACGTCCATGGCTGAGCTGCTGCTCGACGCAACCGGCCTGCAGGCGCACATCGGCGCGAGCCACATCCTGCGCGGCATCGACTTTCGCCTCGCGCGCGGCGAGGCGGTGGCGCTGATGGGCCGCAACGGCATGGGCAAGACCACGCTGATCCGCACGATGCTGGGGCTGGTGCGCGCCTCGGTGGGCAGGGTCATGGTGCGCGGCGTGGACGTCACGCGCGAGCGCACGCACACGATCGCCCGGATGGGCATCGGCTACGTGCCCGAAGGCCGCGGCATCTTCCCCGATCTGTCGGTGCGCGAGAACCTGCTGATGGCCGCGCGCCCCGGGCCCGAGGGCCGACAGGACTGGACCTACGAGCGCGTGCTCGAGATCTTTCCGCGGCTCGCCGAGCGCATCGGCCACGGCGGCACCCAGCTCTCGGGCGGCGAGCAGCAGATGCTCTCGATCGGCCGCGCGCTGATGACCAACCCCGACGTGCTGTTCCTCGACGAAGCCACCGAGGGCCTGGCCCCGCACGTCGTGCGCGAGATCTGGCGGATCATCGCCGAGGTGCGCAGTTGCGGGATCGCCACCGTCGTGGTGGACAAGAACTACCGCGCGGTGCTGGCGGCGACCGATCGCGCCGTCGTGCTCCTCAAGGGCGAGGTCGCGCTCGAGTCGGCTTCGCGCAGCCTGCTCGACGAGCCCGCCCCGCTGCGCGCGCTGCTCGGCGTCTAGCGGCCCCGCGCCGGGTGCGCCTCGAGCGCGGCGAGCGCCGCCGAGGCGCGCCGCTCGATGCGATCAGCCGCGTTCGCGCAGCACCTCGCGCAATGCGTCGAGCGCGCGCAGCACGCCCTCGCGCGTTACGTCGAGGTGCGTGACGGCCCTGATCACGGTCGGCCCGAACGCGCCCATCTGCACGCCGCGCGACTGCAGCCCCTCGCAGATGCGCTGGGCGCCCAGGCCGGTGGCCGAGACGTCGAAGAACACGATGTTGGTGTCGATCGCGTCGAGGTCCACGCCGACGCCGTCGAGCTCGGCCAGCCCGGCAGCGAGCAGGCGCGCGTTGGCGTGATCGTCGGCCAGTCGCTCCACGTGGTGATCGAGCGCGTACAGCGCGGCCGCCGCCAGCATCCCCGACTGGCGCAGCGCCCCGCCCCAGCGCTGCTTGAGGCGCCAGGCCTCGGCGATGAACTCGGCGCTGCCCGCGAGCGCGGCGCCCACCGGGCACCCGAGCCCCTTGGAGAAGTCGATCCAGGCCGAGTCGTAGCCGGCCACCTGCTCGGCCGCCGGCACGCCGCTCGCGACCACGGCGTTCATCAGCCGCGCGCCGTCCATGTGGGTGGCGAGCCCGCAGGCCTTCGCCTCGTCGGCCACTTCGCGCAGCTTGCCCACCGGCCAGACCCTGCCGCCGGCCGTGTTCGCGGTCTGCTCCACGCACGCCAGCCGCGAGCGCGGCGCGTAGCGGCTGGGCGCGCGCACCGCGGCGCGCAGCGTCGCCGCCTCGTAGGTGCCGCCGCTGCCCTGCACCGCGCGCACCATCACGCCCGAGAGCGCAGCCGGCCCGCCGCCCTCGAAGTCCACGACGTGCGAGCCCGAGAGCGCGATCACCTCGTCGCCGGGGCGGCAGTGCACGGCGATCGCGATCTCGTTGCACATCGTGCCCGAGGGCAGGAACACCGCGTCTTCCTTGCCGAGCAGCTGGCACACGCGCTCGCGCAGCCGGTTGGTGGTGGGGTCCTCGAACTTCTGCTCGTCGCCCACCTCGGCGCTGGCGATGGCGCGGCGCATCGCTTCGGTGGGGCGTGACTTGGTGTCGCTGAAGAGGTCGATCACGGTGCTTCCTCGAAAGTGGCCTGCGCGCGCGCGAGCCGGTCTGCGATGGCGGCCCAGGGGCCGGTGTCGTGCACCGCCTCGACCAGGATCCGGTCGGCGCCGGC
Source organism: Burkholderiaceae bacterium (assembly GCA_036525975.1). Taxonomy (GTDB): domain Bacteria; phylum Pseudomonadota; class Gammaproteobacteria; order Burkholderiales; family Burkholderiaceae_E; genus Quisquiliibacterium. Next base: position 14,205 of record DATCZK010000078.1, read on the forward strand.
CGCGTCGAGCCGGCGCAGGGAGCGGTACAGGGCGCGCGCGTAGGCGCGCGGGTCTTGCTCGGCGGGTTCCCAGTGGGCGATCGGCGCGCGCGGGGCGGCGCGCGACATCACCGCCAGTTTCGCGCCGCGCGCGCGCAGCGCCGAGATGCGACCGGCCAGATCGCTCGACGCCACCAGCTCGAGCGGCGTGCGCGGCGCGTAGTGCGCGGCGAG
>DATCZK010000079.1:0-4846 GCA_036525975.1 Burkholderiaceae bacterium
GCACCCGGCACCGCCACGATCGTCTTCTTCTCGGCGTCGTAGCGGTGCACCGAGGCCACGTGGATCACGTTGCGGTCGTCGACGAAGCTGTAGCAGGTGTTGGTCATCATCGGCGGGATCGGGGCGCGGCCGTTCATGATCTCCACGATCGCCGCCGCCGTCGCCTTGCCGTGCTGGTTGGCCATGTGGCCCGACTTGGGCATCCCCGGCGCCGACAGCGTGGCGTCGCCGAGCACGTGCACGTTCTTCGCCGCAGTGGACTCGAGCGTGATCCAGTCCACCATGCACCAGCGGTTGTTGGCGTTGACGAGCCCGGCTTCGTGCGCGATGCGCCCCGCCGTTTGCTGCGGCACGACGTTGAGCACGTGCGCCTTCACCCGCTCGCCGAACTCGGTGATCGCGGTGAGCGACTCGGCGTCCACCGCGGCCACCGGGCTGTTGGGCCGGTACTCGATGATGCCCTTGAGGTTGTCGTTCCAGTACTTCGAGAACAGCGGTCCCTTCGAGGTGATGCCAGGGTTCGCGTCGAGCGCGATCACCTTCGAGCGCGGCTTGTGCGTCTTGAAGTAGTGGGCCACCTGGCTGATGCGCTCGTACGGCCCGGGCGGGCAGCGATACGGCGCGAGCGGAATCGACAGCACGTACACGCCGCCGTCGGGCATCGCCTCGAGCATCCGGCGCAGGTCCACCGTCTGCTGCCCGGCCTTCCACGCGTGCGGGATCTTGATCTGCGCGCGCTCGTCCAGGCCGCGGATGGCCGCGAAGTTGAAGTCGATGCCGGGCGAGACGACCAGGCGGTCGTAGGTCTGGTCAGAAGTGCGCGTGAGCGTCACGCGCCGCTTCGCCGCGTCGATGGCGCGCACCTCGTCCACGACCACGTTCACGCCGAGCTTGCGCAGCCCGTCGTAGCTGGTCGTGATGTCGGCTATCGTCTTGTGCCCGCCGATCACGAGGTTCGAGAACGGGCACGAGGTGAACTGCGGCAAGCGGTCGATCAGCGTGACGTCGATGTTCTCGCCGCCCCAGTACTTGAGGTACTTGGCGGTGGTCGCGCCGCCGAAACCGGCGCCCACGATCACGACGCGCCCCAGCGTCTTGGGCCGAGCCACCATCCGCATGTCGGGCGCGGCACAGCCCGCGAGCGCGCCGAGCGCGGCGCCCGCACCGATGGCCTGCGCAACGCGCCGGCGGGAAATGTCGAGTTTGGTCATGTCGTCCCCCTCACTTGGGCATGCTCGCGAAATAATCCGCGAGACGCGAGATCTGGTCGTCGGTGTAACCCTTCGAGAGCTGGTGCATCACGGTGGCGGCCCGCCCGCCGGTGCGAAACAGCCGCATCTGCTCGATGAAATACGCCCGCGACAACCCGGCAATGCCCGGCATTCCGGCGCCCCCGCCCGAGCGCCCGTCGGTGCCGTGGCAGTTCGCGCAGTTGCCCGCCACGTAGCGGATGGAATCCTGCCCGATCGCCGGCGGCGAGAGCACGGCGAACGATGTCGCTGCGAGGATCGCGATTCGACTCTTCATGATTGTCTCCCTCGGTTCTAGTTGCACTTGCGGGCGTCGTCGACGCTGCCTCCGGCGCGCGCTCGCGCGCCGCCAGTGGCCGTGCATTCTCACCCCGAACATCGGTCGAGCGCAATCCGCGGCCGCCCGGAACGCGGCCGGGAGGCGGGGGAGCCTCGGGCACGCTGCGCCGCGCGCGACCCGCGAGCGCGGGTCTCAGGCCTGCGCGCTCTCGGCGCGCTCCTCTTCGCCCGAAGGCGAAGCCGGCTCGCTGAACGTGAGCGTGACCTTGTCCTCGTCGTCGAGGTCGACCGTCACGCGCCCGCCGCCCACCAGCTTGCCGAACAGCAGCTCGTCGGCGAGCGCCTTGCGGATCGTGTCCTGGATCAGGCGCTGCATCGGGCGCGCGCCCATCAGCGGGTCGAAGCCCTTCTTGGAGAGGTACTTGCGCAGCCCCTCGGTGAAGATCGCCTCCACCTTCTTCTCGTGGAGCTGTTCCTCGAGCTCGATCAGGAACTTGTCCACCACGCGCAGGATGATCTCCTCGTCGAGCGCCTTGAAGCTGATCGTGGCGTCGAGCCGGTTGCGGAACTCGGGGGTGAACATCCGCTTGATCTCGGCCATCTCGTCGCCGGCCTGCTTGTTATCCGAGAAGCCGATCGAGCGGCGCTGCAGGTCGGCCGCGCCGGCGTTCGTCGTCATGATGATGATCACGTTGCGGAAGTCGGCCTTGCGCCCGTTGTTGTCGGTGAGCGTGCCGTGGTCCATCACCTGGAGCAGGATGTTGAAGATGTCGGGGTGCGCCTTCTCGATCTCGTCCAGGAGCAGCACCGCGTGCGGCTTCTTGCTGATCGCCTCGGTGAGCAGCCCCCCCTGGTCGAAGCCCACGTACCCCGGGGGCGCGCCGATCAGCCGCGAGACGGCGTGGCGCTCCATGTACTCCGACATGTCGAAGCGGATCAGCTCGATGCCCAGCGTGAACGCGAGCTGGCGCGCGACCTCGGTCTTGCCCACGCCGGTGGGGCCGGAGAACAGGAACGCGCCGATCGGCTTCTCGGGGCGCCCCAGCCCGGAGCGCGACATCTTGATCGCGGCCGAGAGCGCGTCGATCGCCGGATCCTGGCCGAACACGGTGGCCTTGAGGTCGCGATCGAGCGTCTGCAGCTTGCTGCGGTCGTCGGACGAGACCGACGCGGGCGGGATCCGCGCGATCTTGGCCACGATGTCCTCGATCTCGTTCTTGCCGATCACCTTCTTCTGCTTGCTCTTGGGCAGGATGCGCTGCGCGGCGCCGGCCTCGTCGATCACGTCGATCGCCTTGTCGGGCAGGTGGCGGTCGTTGATGAACTTGGCCGAGAGCTCGGCCGCCGCCGACAGCGCCGACGACGAGTACTTCACCCCGTGGTGCTCCTCGAAGCGCGACTTCAGGCCGCGCAGGATCTGCACCGTCTGCTCCACCGAGGGCTCGTTCACGTCGATCTTCTGGAACCGGCGCGACAGCGCGTGGTCTTTCTCGAAGATGCCCCGATACTCGTTGTAGGTGGTGGCGCCGATGCACTTGAGCGTGCCCGAGGAGAGCGCGGGCTTGAGCAGGTTGGAGGCGTCGAGCGTGCCGCCCGAGGCCGAGCCCGCGCCGATCAGCGTGTGGATCTCGTCGATGAAGAGAATGGCGTGCTGCGCGGCCTTCAACTGCTTGAGCACCGTCTTCAGGCGCTGCTCGAAGTCGCCCCGGTACTTGGTGCCGGCCAGCAGCGCCCCCATGTCGAGCGAGTAGACGGTGGCGTCGGCCAGCACCTCGGGCACGTCTTCCTGCGTGATGCGCCAGGCCAGCCCTTCGGCGATCGCGGTCTTGCCCACGCCCGCCTCGCCCACCAGCAGCGGGTTGTTCTTGCGCCGGCGGCACAGCACCTGGATCACGCGCTCCACCTCGTGCTCGCGCCCGATCAGCGGGTCGATGCGGCCTTCGCGCGCGGCGGCGTTGAGGTTCTGCGTGTACTGCTCGAGCGCGCTCTGCTGCTGCGCCGCGCCTTCCTGCTCGCTCTCGGCCGCCTCTTCCTTGGCGGGCTCCTTGGGCTGCGGGTTCTTCGTGATGCCGTGCGAGATGTAGTTGACGACGTCCAGGCGCGTGATGCCCTGCTGGTGCAGGTAGTAGACCGCGTGCGAGTCCTTCTCGCCGAAGATCGCCACCAGCACGTTGGCGCCGGTGACTTCCTTCTTGCCGTTGGAGGTCGACTGCACGTGCATGATCGCGCGCTGGATCACGCGCTGGAACCCGAGCGTGGGCTGGGTGTCGATCTCTTCGGTGCCGGGCACGACCGGCGTGTTTTCCTTGATGAACGAGGTGAGGTTCTTGCGAAGGTCGTCGATGTTGGCCGCGCAGGCGCGCAGCACCTCGGCCGCCGAGGGGTTATCCAACAGCGCGAGCAGCAGGTGCTCGACCGTGATGAATTCGTGGCGCTGCTGGCGGGCCTCCACGAAGGCCATGTGGAGACTGACTTCGAGTTCCTGCGCGATCATGCTTCCTCCATCACGCACTGCAGCGGGTGCTGATGCTGGCGCGCGTAACTGCTTACCTGGTCGACCTTCGTCGCGGCGGTGTCCTTCGGATACACGCCGCAAACACCGCGCCCCTCGCGATGCACCTTCAGCATCACCTGGGTCGCTTTCTCACGGCCCATGCCGAAGAATTTCTGCAACACGCTGACGACGAATTCCATCGGGGTGAAGTCGTCGTTGAGCAGCATCACCTGATACATGGGCGGCGGCTCTACCTTCTCTTCCTGCCGTTGCGTGACGGTAGAGGTTTCATGCTTCGTCGCCATCGATCTCATTCTAACGAGTCGAGAGCCCGCTGCAACAGCGAATCGCCCGCCGCCCGTCGGGAGTGTGAATGCCGTCACACTGCCCGGTTTCGCGCCCCGCACCCCGCGCGGCGCGCCGCGCGCCGGAATTGTCTCAATTCGGCGCGAATTTGCGGGTTTCGGCGCCCCGATCGCGCAAATGCTTGACTTTGCCCCACGATTCGCCAAGAATCCGCGCGTGCCCAGGGTCTTGTGCCTTGGTCGCTGTTGCCCTCAACAACCTAACGTACCGAGTAACGGGCCAGCGAGCTTCCGCAGGGTTGCAGCACTTCGGTGTGTATTTTTCAGGGATGGCAGCAAATGGCAACGGGTACTGTTAAGTGGTTCAACGACGCAAAAGGTTTTGGATTCATCACCCCGGACGACGGCGGTGAGGATCTGTTCGCGCATTTCTCGGCGATCTCCGGCACTGGCTTCAAGAGCCTGAAGGAAGGCCAGAAGGTTCAGTTCGACGTGGTCACCGGCCCCAAGGGCAAGCA
>DATCZK010000080.1:0-8722 GCA_036525975.1 Burkholderiaceae bacterium
CGCCGACGCGTCGACCGCGTCGCCCGCGGCGCCTGCCGCGCCCGCCTCACCCGCCTCACCCGCCTCACCCGCCGCGACCACCGCGTCGACGATCTTCAGGTAGCCGGTGCACCGGCAAAGCACGCCGCCGATGCCGTCGAGCACCTGCGCGCGGGTCGGGCGCGGGTGTCGTTCGAGCGTTTCGGCCGCGGCCATCAGCATGCCGGGCGTGCAGATCCCGCACTGCGCCGCGCCGTGCGCGACGAAAGCGCGCCGCAGCCGCGACAGCGCGTCGGCGGGGGCGCTCGCCCGCGCCGTGCCCGCGCGCGCGCCCTCGACCGTGCGCACCTCGCGCCCCGCGCACTGGCCCAGCGCAACCAGGCACGAGCAGACCTGCTCGCCATCGAGCAGCACCGTGCAGGCCCCGCAGTCGCCCGCGCTGCAGCCGACCTTCGTGCCCGTGAGGCCGAGCGCGACGCGCAGCGCGTCCGAAAGCCGGGTCGCCGGCGGCAGCGCCAGCGACACCGCTTCCCCGTTGACCGTGAGCGCCACCGTCGCGCCCACGCCAGCCGAGCCCGGCGCGCTCATTGCGAGCAGACCCTCGCGAACGCGCGGCCGACCAGCGTCGCGACCGCTTCGCGCCGGTACGCGCCGGTTGCGCGCACGTCGTCGATCGGCGCGATCGGCGCGAGCGCGTCGTCGTCGATCATCCGCTCCAGCGCGCTGCCCGCCTCGGCCGCGGGCACGCCCGCGAGGCGTTGCTCGAGCGCGGCGAGCCGCACCGCCGTGGGCGCGCAGGCGCCGACCGCGATCGCCGCGCGCGCGACGCGGCGCTGGGAATCGAAGGCAACCGACACCGCCACCATCGCGATCGAGATCACCAGGTAGCGCCTGTGCCCGAGCTTGAGGAAGGTGGACCGTGCGCCGTTTGCCGGCAACGGAACGCGCACCGCCACCAGCAGTTCGTCGCGGGCGAGCGCGGTGCGACGCACCCCCTGCACGAACTGCGCGAGCGGCATCGTGCGCGCGCCGGCCGCGCTCGCGAGCTCGACCTCGGCGTCGAGCGCGAGCAGCGCCACGGTGCCGTCGGCCGCCGGGGAGGCGTTGCACAGGTTGCCGCCCACGGTGCCGCGGTTCTGGATCTGGGCGCCGCCGATCTCGAGCGCCGCCAGCGTGAGGGCGTGCAACGGCGGCGGCAGGCGCGCGGCGATCAGCTCGGACCAGGTCGCGAGCGCGCCGATGCGAAGCACCGGCCCGGGCCCCGCTTCGCGGGCCGGCTGCGCCTGCACCCCGCGCAGCGCCCCGATCGCGCTGATGTCGAGCACCGGCCCGGCGAGCGCCGCGCGCTCGGTGCCCGCGTAGAGGTCGGTGCCGCCCGCGAGCACCGTCCAGCGCCCGTCGCGCAGGCACGCGAGGGCCTCGTCCAGGCCCTGCGGACGTCGCCAGCCGCCCCCCGCTGCGCTTCGATCGGACTGCAAGCCCCCTCCTCGCGCCGGCACGCGCCGCCGTGCCGGCAGCCCCAGGCGCCCCGCTTCTAATGAAGCGGACACTTCATTATTGTCCGCGAACTTACTCCACGGTAGAATCCGCGTCAATCAACAACCCCGGCTGCGCCATGACCCACATCGTCCTGGAGTCCTGCATCCGCTGCAGGTACACCGACTGCGTCGACGTCTGTCCCGTCGACTGCTTCCGCGAAGGCCCGAACATGCTCGTCATCGACCCCGACGAGTGCATCGACTGCGCCGTGTGCATTCCCGAGTGCCCGGTGGAAGCGATCAAGGCCGAGGAGGACATCTCGGAGGACGAGAAGAAGTTCATCGCGCTCAACGCCGAGCTCGCGAAAGTCTGGCCCAGCATCACGCGCACCAAGGAGCCGATGGCCGACGCCGACGAGTGGAAGGACGTGCGCGACAAGCTCCAGTACCTCAAGCGCTGATGGCATCGGCGCCGACCGCTCGGTCCCCCGCGCCGGACCTGCGGCTCGCATTCGGCCTCGAGTTCGCAGACCTCTACAGCCGCGACGGCCTGCAGCGGCTCGACGCCGCTTTCCTCGAGCGGCTCGCCACGGCGTGGCCCGAACTCGCGGCCCGGCTCGAGGCCGCGCGCGCGTCGCCGCCGGCCGTCTACAAGGACGAAGCCGCGCTGCTGCTCGAGGTGGCGCCGCACGTCGACACGTTCGTGGGCGAGCTGTTCGGCGTCGTCGACGAACTCGCCCACCTGCGCCACCGCCACGACGAGCTCGAGCCGCTGTACAGGGCGAAGTGGAAGTTCGTGAAGCGCCAGGCGCTGCTCAAGGTCGACCCCGCGGAGCTCGACGGGTTCGACGACGCCGCCGCGCGCGCGCGCATCGAGCAATGGACCGGCGGCCCCTTCGAGGAACTGTCCTTCGCGCGCGCGGTGCTCGCCTGGCAGGACGACGAGGCCGCCGCCGAGCGCGTGCAGCTCGCGCTGCGCTACAGCGCGTGGGCGGTGCTCACCGAGGAGGGCCAGTTCAGGCACGGCCACGGCGTGCTGTTCCGCCAGCCCGGCAAGGTCGACCCGAACGCGCTGCTGCGCCACGCGCGCGAGAGCGAAGCGCAGGGCCTGCGCACCTTCACGATCGACCCCAGGCACATCCGCCGGCGTGCCGGGTTCGCGCTCACCGACCCGGGCACCGACCTGCGCGGCGCGCTCGACGAGGCGAACTACTGCATCTGGTGCCACAACCAGGGCAAGGACTCGTGCTCGCGCGGCCTCACCGAAAAGCCCGACGCGCAGGGCAAGGCGGCGTTCAAGCGCAGCACCTTCGGCGTGCCGCTGGCGGGTTGCCCGCTCGAGGAGCGCATCTCCGAGTTCCAGTGGCTGAAGTCGAAGGGCTTCCCGATCTCGGCGCTCGCCACGATCACGATCGACAACCCGACCGTGGCGGCCACCGGCCACCGCATCTGCAACGACTGCATGAAGTCGTGCATCTACCAGAAGCAGTCGCCGGTGGACATCCCGCAGGCCGAGACGCGCACGCTCAAGGACGTGCTCGAATTGCCCTGGGGCTTCGAGATCTACAGCCTGCTCACGCGCTGGAACCCGTTGAGCCTGCGCCGCCCGCTGCCGGCGCCGGCCACCGGCTACAAGGTGCTCGTGGTGGGGATGGGGCCCGCGGGGTTCACGCTGGCGCACCACCTGATGAACGACGGCCACGCGGTGGTCGCGATCGACGGGCTGAAGATCGAGCCGCTCGCCGAGCGGCTCTCGGGCGTCGATCGCCGCGGCGCGCGCGTGCCCTTCGAGCCGGTGGAGGACGTGGCCGAGCTGTACGAGCCGCTCGAGTCGCGCACGATGGCGGGCTTCGGCGGCGTCGCCGAGTACGGCATCACGGTGCGCTGGAACAAGAACTTCCTCAAGGTCGTGCGCCTGCTGCTCGAGCGCCGCGACGCGTTCGCGATGGCGGGCGGCGTGCGCTTCGGCGGAACGATCGGCGTGGACGACGCGTTCGCGCTGGGCTTCGACCACGTGGCGCTGGCGATGGGCGCCGGGCGCCCGACCACGCTCGACATCCCCAACGGCCTGGCGCGCGGCGTGCGCACCGCGAGCGACTTCCTGATGGCGCTGCAGCTCACCGGCGCCGCGCGCACCGACTCGATCGCCAACATGCAGCTGCGCCTGCCGGTGGTCGTGATCGGGGGCGGGCTCACCGCGATCGACACGGCCACCGAGTCGCTCGCCTATTACGCGGTGCAGGTGGAGAAGTTCCTCGCCCGCTACGAAGCGCTCGCGGCGACGCAGGGCGAGGCGAGCGTGCGCGCGGCCTGGCGCGCGGAGGAGCGCGAGGTGGGCGACGAGTTCATCGCGCACGCGCGGGCGATCCGCGCCGAGCGCGCGCGCGCCGAGCGCGAGGGGGACACGGCGCGGGTGGTCGAGCTGCTGCAGGGCTGGGGCGGCGTCACGATCGCCTACCGCAAGCGCCTGCTCGACAGCCCCTCGTACACGCTCAACCACGAGGAAGTGGAGAAGGCGCTGGAGGAAGGCATCCGCTTCGTCGAGTGCGTGAGCCCCTCGCGCATCGACGTGGACGACAGCGGCGCGGTGCGCTCGATCACGCTGGCGCGCCAGCGGCGCGACGACGCGGGCCGCTGGCACGACGCGGACGAAGTCAGCTGGCCGGCACGGTCGGTGTTCATCGCGGCCGGCACGCAGCCCAACACCGTGCTCGCGCGGGAAGATTCCGTGCACTTCTCGCTCGACGGCAAGTTCTTCCAGGCGATCGACGAAGAGGGCAACCCGGTGAGGCCGCAACCGGCCACCAGCAAGCCCGACGTGGCGCAGGTGCTGCTCTCGCGCGTGGCCGACGGGCGCATGCTGTCGTTCTTCGGCGACCTGCACCCGAGCTGGTCGGGCAACGTGGTCAAGGCGCTGGGATCGGCCAAGCAGGGGTTTCCGGTGATCTCGCGGCTGCTCGGCAAGCGCGCGCCCGCCAGCGGCCAGGGCTTCGCCGAATTCGCCGCCGGCATCCACGGCCTGCTGCGCCCGACCGTGGAGCGCGTCGTGCGCCTCACGCCCACGATCGTCGAGGTCGTGGTGCGCGCGCCCATGGCCGCGCGCAAGTTCCTGCCCGGGCAGTTCTACCGGCTGCAGAATTACGAGAGCTACGCGCCGGCGGTGGAGCTCGACGGCCAGCGCACGCTGCTCGCGATGGAAGGCCTCGCGCTCACCGGCGCCTGGGTCGACCGCGAGCGCGGCCTCGTCTCGACGATCGTGCTCGAGATGGGCGGATCGTCGGACCTGTGCGCGCTGCTCGCGCCGGGCGAGCCGGTGGTGCTGATGGGCCCGACCGGCGCCCCCACCGAGACCCACGCGGGCGGCACCTCGATCCTGGTCGGCGGCGGGCTGGGCAACGCGGTGCTGTTCTCGATCGGCGCGGCGCTTCGCGCGCACGGCTCGCGCGTGCTGTACTTCGCCGGCTACAAGAAGGCGATCGACCGCTACAAGGTCGACGAGATCGAGGCCGCGGCCGACGTCGTGGTCTGGTGCTGCGACGAGGCGCCGGGCTTCGCGCCGCGCCGCGCGCAGGACCGCAGCTTCGTGGGCAACATCGTCGAGGCGATGCGCGCCTACGGCAGCGGCGAGCTGGGCCGGCCCGAGATCGCGCTGCGCGAGGCCGGGCGCCTGATCGCGATCGGGTCGGACCGGATGATGGCGGCCGTCGCGCGCGCGCGCCACGCCGCGCTCGCCCCGCTGCTCGACCCCGATCACGTCGCGATCGGCTCGATCAACTCGCCGATGCAGTGCATGATGAAGGAGATCTGCGCCCAGTGCCTGCAGCCGCAGAAGGACCCGGTGAGCGGCGCGACGCGCTACGTGTTTTCCTGCTTCAACCAGGATCAGCCGCTCGACTGGGTGGATTTCGCGATGCTCGACCAGCGCCTGCGGCAGAATTCGCTGCAGGAACGGGTCACGGCGGCCTGGATCGCGCGCTGCGTGGGCGCGAGCGGAGCGCCGCGATGCTGAGCCCGGCGCCGGCCCGGCAACTGCCTGGCGCGGTCATTGTGCAATGCAGCAGCATCTTTTAGACTGACAGATTGGCAGCCAGCCTGCAAAGGGGAACCCGAACCGATGCTCTACCAGTTGCGTGAAGTCAACCGCGCGATGCTCACGCCGTTCACGGACTGGGCCGAGTCGATGAGCAAGCTGTACGCCAACCCGTACAGCGTGTTCTCGATGATGCCCTACTCCACCCGGCTGGCTGCCGGTTTCGAACTGCTGCACCGGTTGGGCAAGGATTACGAGAAGCCCGAATTCGGCCTCAGGAGCACCGAGATCGCGGGTCACGAGGTCACGGTGGCCGAGCGCATCGAGATCTCCAAGTCGTTCTGCCGGCTGCTCAAGTTCGAGCGCCTGTTGCCCAAGGCGCTCGAGCACCGCGCGGACGACCCCACCGTGCTGGTGTTCGCGCCGCTCTCCGGGCACCACTCGACGCTGCTGCGCGACACCGTGCGCACGCTTTTGCCCGAGCACAACGTCTACATCACCGACTGGATCGACGCCCGGATGGTGCCGATCGAGCACGGCCCGTTCCATCTCGACGACTACGTCGCCTACTGCGCGGAGTTCATCCGCCACCTCGGCCCCGAGGTGCACGTGATGTCGGTGTGCCAGCCCACCGTGCCGGTGATGGCCGCGATCTCGCTGATGTCCACGCTCCGCGACGAGCGCCTGCCGCTGTCGATGACGATGATGGGCGGCCCGATCGACAGCCGGCGCAGCCCCACCGAGGTGAACAACCTCGCGATGAACCACAGCTTCGGCTGGTTCGAGCGCAACGTGATCTACGCGGTGCCGGAGAACTACCCGGGCACCGGGCGACGCGTCTACCCGGGCTTCCTGCAGCACGCCGGGTTCATGGCGATGAACCCCGACCGCCACCTCACCTCGCACTGGGATTTCTATCTCGACCTGGTTCGCGGCGACCTCGACGACGCCGAGAGCCACAGGCGCTTCTACGACGAGTACAACGCCGTGCTCGACATGCCGGCCGAGTACTACCTCGACACGATCGCCACCGTGTTCCAGCGCCACGACCTGCCCAACGGCACCTGGGAGCTCCCGTTCGACGGGCGCAAGATGCGGGTGGCCCCCGAAGACATCACGAACGTGGCGCTGTTCACGATCGAGGGCGAGCTGGACGACATCTCCGGATCGGGGCAGACGCAGGCCGCGCACGACCTGTGCGTGAACATCCCGGCGGCGCACCAGAAGCACCTCACCGCCAAGGACACCGGCCACTACGGCATCTTCAGCGGCCGGCGCTGGCGCGAGACGATCTATCCGCAGGTGCGCGAGTTCATTCGCGCGTACCCGCGCCGCATCGGCCAGCGGCGCGCGCGCAAGGCGGCCTGAGGCGCGGCGACGGCCGGGCGCCGAACCCGGGCCGCCGGCCGCGACCTGCCGCACGCCACGAACTCCCGCCCGCGTGAGCGCGCACCGATGACCGCACACTCGCTCGCCGGGCGCATCGACGCGCTGCTGCCGCAAACCCAGTGCACGAAGTGCGGCTTCGACGGCTGCCGCCCCTACGCCGAGGCGATCGCCGCGTCGGCGGCCGCGCACAACCGCTGCGTGCCCGGCGGCGGCGCCGGCATCGTGCGCCTCTCGGCGCTGCTCGGCCGCGCGCCGCTGCCGCTCGACCCGCAGTGCGGCCTCGAGGCCCCGCGGCGCGTGGCCTGGATCGACCCGGCGGCGTGCATCGGGTGCACGAAGTGCATCGCCGCGTGCCCGGTGGACGCGATCATCGGCGCGCAAAAGAGGATGCACACGGTGATCGCGCAACGCTGCACCGGTTGCGACCTGTGCCTCGCGCCCTGCCCGGTGGACTGCATCGAGATGCGCGCCCCGGACGAGCCGCACCCCTGGACCGACGGGCACGCGGCGCAAGCGCGCGCGCACTACGAAGCGCGCCGTGCACGCCTCGCGCGCGAGCGCGAGCCGCAGGCCCGCGGCGCCGCGGGCGAGCGCCGCAAGCGCGCGCTGCTCGAATCGGCGCTGCGCCGCGCGCGCGACCGGCTCGAGCGCGCCGGACACGGCGAATGAACGCCGGCAAGCGACGCGAGATCTTCGAGCGGCTGCGCGCGCTCGACCCCTCGCCCACCACCGAGCTCGAGTTCGGCACGCCGTTCGAGCTGCTGGTGGCGGTGATCCTCTCGGCGCAGGCCACCGACCGCAGCGTGAACCTCGCCACCCGCGTGCTGTTCGCGAAGGCGCGCACGCCGCGCGCGATCGCCCGCCTCGGCGTCGACGGGCTGATCCCGTACATCTCGAGCATCGGCCTGTTCCGGGCCAAGGCGCGACACATCGTCGAGGCGTGCCGGATGCTCGTCGAGCACCACGGCGGCGAGGTGCCGCGCTCGCGCGAGGCGCTCGAGGCGCTGCCGGGGGTGGGGCGAAAGACCGCCAACGTCGTTCTGAACACCGCCTTCGGCGAGCCCACGATCGCGGTGGACACGCACATCTTCCGGGTGGCCAACCGCACCCGGATCGCGCAGGGCAAGACGCCTCGCGCGGTGGAAGACCGGCTGCTCGCGTGCGTGCCCGAGGAGTTCCGCCGCGACGCGCACCACTGGCTGATCCTGCACGGCCGCTACGTGTGCAAGGCGCGGCGCCCCGAGTGCTGGCGCTGCACGATCGCCGACCTGTGCGAGTACCGCGCGAAGAGCCCGCCGCCGGCGGGCGCGGCCTGAGACCGCCGGGATGTTCGACCCGAACCGCGAGGACGTGCGCCGCTTCTTCTGCGAGGCCTGGCGCAAGCGCGGCGAGGCGCTGCCGCTCACCGCGCTCGAGACGATCGCCGCCGACTGGGCGGCCCAGCACCCCGAGTATCACGACGACCTGCGCGCGGCGGACGACGCGCTCGCGGCCGACTACGGGCCGCAGACCGGGCGCGAGAACCCGTTCCTGCACCTGTCGATGCACCTGGCGATCTCGGAGCAGCTCTCGGTGGACCAGCCCCGGGGCATCCGCGACGCGCACGAGCAGCTCGCGCGGCGCGTGGGCGCGCACGCCGCCGCGCACGAGGTGATGGAGTGCCTGGGCGAGATGCTGTGGCGCGCGCAGCGCCACGGAACCCCGCCCGACGGCGAGGCCTACGTCGCCTGCGTGCGCCGCCGCGCAGGCATCGCGACGTAGTACCCGCCCGCAAACCCCGATTCGCACCGATGCGATGGTCGCCGGGGCCCACGCTGCGCCTGTCCGGCGGGTCGGTCCGAGTCGC
>DATCZK010000081.1:0-22248 GCA_036525975.1 Burkholderiaceae bacterium
GGACGCCTTGCACGAGCCGCTGCGCCAGGTCGTCGACCAGCGGGCGGTCGTCGAACTCGCCCGCGGCCAGCGGCTCGAACTCGCTCGGCGCGCCGGCGATGCGCGGCAGGTTCACGCCGAGCGCGACGCGACGATAGGCCCTGGCCGGATCGGCGAGCACGTCGCGCAAGTGGGCGAGCTCCTCGGGGCCGCCACGCACTGCCGCGTCGGTTGCGCGCGCGGCGCCGTTCGCCCCCTGGATGCCCGGGAGCCGGCCCAGCGCGTCCGGTCGCTGGTCGAGCGGCGAGCGCAACGCGCGCGCCGTTTCCAGCCACTGGCTCGCGAAGCTCGCGAACGCGGGCGAGGCGAACGCGCGAGGCGAGAACGGGTGCAGCGGATGGACGATCGGCTCGAGCCGATCGTGGCCGGCCGGCTGGCGCGCGTTGACGTACTCGCGCAGTTCGGTGACCAGCGTGGAGGGGTTTCGCGGCGTGTCGTCGCGCGGATCGCGGCCGCAGTAGACCACGACCAGCCGCTCGCGCGCGGCGAGCAGCGCGTCGAGGAACACGCCGCGATCGTCGGTGCCGACGACGCGGTCGCCGAAGCGTGGCGAGCGCGCGATGAGGTCGAACTCGCCGCGCGCGCCGGTGCGCGGAAACGCGGCTTCGTCCAGGCCGAACAGCACGACCACGCGAAACGGGATCCCGCGCAGCCCGCCCATCGGGCAGACAGTGACCGCGCCGGATGCGAGTGCCGCACCCGCCCCGCGATCGAGCGCGTCGACCAGCGCCTGCCTGAAAGCCTTCGCGTCGAGCACGCAACCGGGTTCGCCGGAGGCGCTCTCGGACAGCTCGTCCAGCGCGGTGTGCACGCGCGCGAGCGACTCGGCCCAGCGAAGCGCGCGCGCGAACAATGCGTTGAGCGTCTCGCGCACCAGCGCGCACCATTGGGCGGGCGGCCGCGGCACGCGCGCCGCCGCCCGCAGCGACTGCGCCGCGTCGAGCGCGAGGAGCAGCCGCTCGAACGCGTCTTCGCCCGTGCGGCGCAAGCCCGCGACCGGCGCGACGCCCTCGAACTGCCCCACCGCCCCGCCGAGCGCCGCGCCGAGCACGAGTCGATCGACTCCGGCGCGCCAGTTGTGCTTTTGCGGACCCAGCTGCGGATCGAACCCCCAGTGCACCCCGGCCTGCTCGCAGGCGTCGACCAGCGCGGCAGCGCCCTGCGCGTCGAGCGAGAGCGCGTCGAGCACCGCGGGATTCGCGAGCCAACCCTCCAGCGCCGAGAGCTGTGCGCCGCCGAGCGCGAACTCCAGGAACTCCACCGCGGCGCGCTGCATCGGATCGACGCGCGCGCGCCTGCCGCTCACGCCGATGGGAATTCTCCGCCCCGCCGGAGCCGAGGCGAACACCGCCTCGATCGCGTCGGCCGATTCGTCGAGATCGGCGCACAGCACGGCAACCTGGTCGGGGCGCAGGTCGGGCATCGATTCGAAGCACGCGAGCAGCTGGTCGTGCAGCACCTCGGCCGCGCGCACCGAACCGTGCGTGGCGTGCAGGGCGATCGACGAATCGCCGCGCGAATCGGCGAGCAGCGCCCACGGGCGGTCGCTGCGCAACAGGATCGCGGCGTGCAGCGCGGCCAGGCGCGTGAGGTCTCGCGGCATCGACGCCGCCACCCGGGCCGCCTCGCCGGCGTCGGCTGCGCACAGCGCGTCGAGCGGATGCGGCCGATCGCGAAACGGGGCCGCGGCCCGCACGTCCTGGGCCTCTTCGATCATCAGCCACTGCGCGACGCGGTCGCGATGGGCGCGCCCCCAAAGGCCGAGCACCTGCGGCTCTTCGGGGTACAGCCACGCGACGTCGGGCCGCTCGGAGCGGATGCGCGCGAGCGACTTCGGGTCGACCAGGTCGGACCACAGCTCGCGACAAGGGTCCGCGACGAAGGCCGTGACCTGCATCGTTGCCGACAGCCGCGCCAGCACCCGCATCTGGTCCTGCGACATCGCGACGGCGCCGCACACGGCCACGCGCTGCGCCAGTGCGCCCCCGGCGCCGGCGCCCGGCAGCCCCGCGAGCAGGCTCTCCAGGCGCTCGTAGGGATGGGTGCGCGAGACGTCCGGGAGCCGCTCGAGCAGTTCGCGCCACAGCCAGCGCTGCCACCCCTCGTGCGGGCCGAGCGGGGCGGCGCCCTGCGCCCAGGCGCCGCGCTGCCAGCGCTCGAGCCAATCCCGGCGCAGCACCAGGTAGCGCTCGAACTGCTCGGCGATTTCGCCGGCGAGCGCGAGCCGATCGGCAATGGCTGCGCCGGCCGTGCGCCGGCGCAGAGGCTCGCATTCGGGCGCGGCGCCGAGTTCGTCGAACAGGCGCAGGATCGTCCAGCGCGCGGCGTGTGGCTCGAACGGCGAGCGTGCCGGCAGTTGCGGGATCAACTCACGCAGCGTGCGCCAGAAGAACCGCCCCGGCAGCTCGAAGCGAACGCGCGCGCACACGCCCTGGCTGGAGGCGATGCGCTGCGCGAGCCAGCGCCCGGTGCCCACGTCGGGCACGATGACGGTGTCGTGCGCGAGCGGATTCGACCCGCGCGGCTGCGAGAGCCAATCGACCAGCGCGTCGGCGAGCGGCTCGAGGCGATCGTCGTAGAGGACGGCGAGCGGCACTCAGAGCAGCCTTCCGAGCGTTGCCAGCGCGATCGTGAACAGGCCCAGCCACAGGTTCACCACGACCAGCATCCGGATCGACCCGAGCAGCGCGCCCGCGGCGGGCCAGTCGGAGGCCGCCACCGCGCGGGAGAACTTCGCGAAGCGCCCGAGGCGGATCACCGCGAAGATCAGCGTCATCAGCAGCGCAACGGCCGTCATCGCGTGCCAGGCCGGCGGCGCGGCGGCGAACCCGGTTTCGATCATCATCGCCAACCCGCTCGCCCACAGCGCGAGCAGCGCGACGCTGACATAGCCGAGGAAGCGCCCCAGCGCCTCGCGCATCAGCGCGAGCCTTTGCGGCGGGCTGAGCGCGAGCGCCGCCGGTCGCAGGCAGTGGTGCGCGAAGAACATGCCGCCCACCCAGACGACGACCGCGATCAGGTGCAGGAAGATCCAGAGTTGTCGCATCGCAAGCCTCGTCTTTCGGTTGGGGAAATTCTCGCAGATCGCGGGCTCGCAGACTGAGCCCGGTCAACGCAGGCTGTTCACCACGATCAGCGCGCCGCCCGCGAGGATCAGCGCCTCCATGAACAGGATGTGCAGCCGCGCGTGCATGCGCCGCACCAGAAAGGCCGCGAGCGCGCTCCCCGGCAGCGTCGCGAGCCCGATCGCGAGGCCGAGCAGCGCCGCCTCGGCGTCGAGGAGCGCGAACTTTCCGAACAGCAGCGCGCGCGCGACGTCGATCCCGATCGAGATCAGCGCGTCGGTCGCGAGCACGGCCTGGCCCGAGAGCCCCGCGCCGAGCAGCAGCGAGACGAGGATCACGCCCACCCCGGAGGCGAAGCCGTTGGCCAGCCCGAACACCGCGCCGCCGGCCGCGAGCCCCCGGGCGCCGATGCGGATCTCCCGCGCCTTGAGCACGCGGCGCACCGGCACGCTCGCGAGCACGACCGTGCCGATCAGCAGCCCGAGGTGTTTCGGGTCGAGGCGCAGGTAGATCTGCGTGCCGGCCACCAGGAACGGCAGCGACCACAGCAGCACCGTGCGCGTGGCGCGCCAGTCCACGTGCGCGCGATAGAACCACGCGCGCCCGCCGTTGATCAGCACCCCCGCCACGGCCAGCACCGGCACCACCGTCTTCACGCCGACGATGGGCACGAGCACCGCGACCAGCACGACGCCCGTGCCGAATCCGCCGATTCCTCCGATCACCGAACCGGCGAAGGACGCGAGCAATACCAGCGCGAAGGTGGCCGGCTCGGGGATCATCGCTCAGAAGCGCGACCCCGGCCCGGTGAGGAACTCGAGCTCCTGCGGCGTGCTCTCGCGCCCGAGGATCGCGTTGCGATGCGGGAAGCGGCCGAAGCGCTCGACGACGTCGTAGTGCTTGATCGCCCACTCGAGCATGCCGCCGGCCTGCGGGTCGTCGCGCAGCAGCCCGAACAGGCGCAGCGACTCGCACTGGTCGACGATGTCCTCGGAGTGCTCGAACGGCAAGTAGACGAACACGCGCTGCAGCGGCGCGAGCTGCTCGTGCCAGCCGCGGTCGACCACGCTCCGGGCCAGCGCGAGCGCCGCGGGGTCGCCCGAAAACGCGCGCGGCGTGTCGCGAAACACGTTGCGGGTGAACTGGTCGAGCACGACGATCAGCGCCAGAGCCGGATGCGGCGCCTGCGCCCAGCCCTCGAGCGCGCCGGCGAGCGCCGCCTCGATCGTGGCGCCGAAGCGCCGGCCGATCTCGGCGTCGAAGGCCGCGTCCTTGGCGAACCACTCCCGGCGCGCCTGCTGCGCCTCGGGCGAGCCGGGCACCCCGAACCAGAATTCCAGCACCTGGGCGGGCGAAGTCATGCGCGCCGCCTGCGCCCGGAGGGCTCGCGAAACAGCCGCCGCTCCACCTCGCGCGCGTCGAGGCCCGCGCCGACCAGCTCGCGCGGCAGCATCGAGAGCATCAGCACGAGGCGCTCGAACTCGGGCTGGAACTCGTCGATGATCTGCCCGGGCTGCGCGCACAGCGCCGTGTCGGTGATGAGCCCGAACTGCACGCCGCCGTCGTAGGAGAGGATCGACACGCCCACGCCGATGTCGCCCGACTGCGGCACCCAGAACATCATCCGCGACAGCCGCCGGCCGAAGATGCTCATCGGCTCGGGCGGCCCGGGCACGTTCGTCATCACGGCGGTGCCCTTTTGCGCGAGATAGTCGAGCACGAGCGTCTGCACCACGCGCGGCGCCATCCCGATCGCGTTGAGGATCGCGAACGCGATCGGCCCCTGGTAGCCCTCCTTCAGTTCGTTCATCCGGCGGCGCACCTCGTACACCCGCTCGAGCGGGTTGCCGATGCCGATCGGCAGCGTGAGCGGCACCAGCCCGAAGCGGTTTCCCAGCGTGGGCGGCTCGTCGGCGCCGCGCAGGTTCACAGGCACCATCGCCCGCAGCTCCTTGCCCGCGGTGTCTTCGCCGCGCCGCTCGAGGTAGCGGTGCACGGCGCCGGCGACGCCCGAGAGCAGGATGTCGTTCACCGACACCCCGAGCACCCGGCACACGGCTTTGACCTCGGCAAGGGGCATCGGGTCGTTCCACGCCACCGCCTTCGTGCCCTGCGGCTTGCCCTTGAGGCTGGTGGGAGAATCTTCCAACATCAGGCCGATTCGCAGCGCGTCCATCACGGCCCGACCCGCGACCGCGGCCACCGCTTCGCGCGCGTCGCCGTCCCGGGCGATTTCGAGCGTCTGGCCCAGCGCGGCGCCGACGACCTCGGCGGCACGCAGCGCCTGCTCCATGACCGGGTCGAACATCCCCCGCGATGCGGGAGGCGAATGCCGGGCGGCGGGCGCCGCGCCCGGTTCCGCGGGCGTGTCGCGCGCCGGTGCGCCGCCGGCCTCGGCGGGCGCCTCGTCGCCCAGCGACAGCATCACCCGCACCAGCGCGATGCCGTCGGCGATGCAGTGGTGGATGCGAACGATCACGGCTCGCCCGCCGCGGTAGTTCTCCACCAGGTCGAAGCGCCACAGCGGGTGATCGGGGTCGAGCGCCTCGCCGGCGAGCTTGCCCACGAGCGCCTGCAGCGCGGCGTCGTCGGCCTTGCCGCGCAGCTTCACCTTGCGCACGTGGCGAGACAGCCGGAAGCGCCCGTCTTCCTCCCAGGCGAAGCCGTCGGCCTCGGGCACCACGCGCTGGCGAAAGCGGTCGTAGGCCAGCAGGCGCTCGCGCAGCCGCCGGGCGAGCACGCGGTAGCTGATCGGGCGATCGAAGATCTCGACGCCGACGATCATCATCAGGTTGGCCGGAGTGTCCATCCGCAACCAGGCTGTATCGACCGCCGACATCGGTTCGCGCACCAGTGCCCCCTCGCAACGATCGGCGCCGCGCGCGGGCGCCGCTGTTCGCTCCCTATAATATCCGCTCACCCTGGCACCGGAGACAACGCGATGTCCGACCTGAACAAAGCCTTCGAAGCGGCGGTCGCCGACTCGAAGAACCTGAGCGAGCGCCCCGACAACGCGACGCTGCTCAGGATCGACGCGCTCTACAAGCAGGCGACCGCCGGAGACGTCGAGGGCAAGCGGCCCGGATTCACCGACATGATCGGACGCGCGAAGTGGGACGCCTGGAGCGAGCTCAAGGGCACCGCGTCGCAGGCGGCGATGCAGCAGTACGTGGACCTGATCGAGGGCCTGAAGGACTAGCGCGCCGGCTTCAAACGAAGTAGCGGTCGAAGTTGTCGTTCACGTGCTCCTCGATGCGCGAGCGGAACGCCGAGAGCAGGAAGCCCAGCTTGGCGTTGAGCACGACCTGGTCCCTGCTCACCCTGAGCTCGCCGTCGACGCCGCTGCGCGAGAACTTGAGCACGTCGCCCTGCCAGCGGCTCGTCATGCCGTATTCCTGGGCGAGCTCGTCGGCGACCTTCTGCGCCGCGACCTTGGCCTTCTTCAGGCCGATCGTGTGTTTTCGCTGCAACCGGATCTCTGACATCGCTCCCCCCTGACCGGAAATTCGCGCCGCCCTGCCCGCGCGCGCGGCGCCGCCGCGAAGACCTAGGACGGCATCACGATCGGCGTGGGCAGCTGCGCGCCCTCCACCCAGGCAACCAGGTTCTCGGCGGCGAGCATCGCCATGCCCAGGCGCGAGCTGCGCGTCGCGCTGCCAATGTGCGGCGTGAGCACCACGTTGGGCACCTCGAGCAGCCGCGGGTGCAACTGCGGCTCGTTCTCGTAGACGTCGAGCCCCGCCGCGGCGATCGTTCCCGCCGACAGCGCGGCGGCGAGCGCCGCGTCGTCGACGATGCCTCCGCGCGCGATGTTCACCAGCGTGGCGGTTCGCTTCATCAGCGCGAGCTGGTTTGCGCCGATCAGGTGGTGGGTCTCGCTCGAGTAGGGCACCACCAGCACGACGTGGTCGGCCTGGCGAAGCAGCTGTTCGCGATCGAGCCGCGTGGCCCCGATCTCGGCCTCGTTCGGCGCGACGCTGCGGTTGCTGTAGACGACCCGCATTTCGAAGCCGCGCGCGCGCCGCGCGATCGCCGACCCGATCCGCCCCATGCCGATGATCCCGAGCGTGGCGCGAAAGAGGTCCTGGCCCAGGAACTGGTCCCAGGCCCAGCGTTTCCAGCGCCCCTCGCGCAGCCAGCGCTCGGACTCGGTCACCCGGCGCGCGGTCGCCATCAGCAGCGCCCAGGCCATGTCGGCCGTGGCTTCGGTGAGCACGTCGGGCGTGTTGGTGACGATCACGCCGCGGCTGCGGCAGGCGTCGAGATCGATGTGGTTGAAACCCACCGATCCGGTGGCGACGATGCGCACCGACCCGGCGGCGTCGAGCAACTCGCCGTCGACGCGGTCGCTCGTGACGACGTACAGCGCATCCTTGCCTCGCACGCGCTCGAGCAGCGCTTCGCGCGTCCAGATCTCGTCGTCCTGGTTCGCGGCCAGTTCGAAGTGCTCCTTCAGTCGCTCGATCACCTCGGGAAAGACCCGCCGGGTGATCAGCAGTCCCGGTTTTCGCGTTGCCATCGGATTTCGCTTCCTACTCGTTTTCCACGATCAGCAGGTGCACGCGGTAGGGCCCGTGCGCGCCCACGACGATCGTCTGCTCGATGTCGCCGGTGCGCGAGGGCCCCGACACGAGGTTCACGGCGCGAGGCAGCTGCCCGCGTTCGGCCCTGACGCCGCGGAAGGCGTCTTCGTAGTGCGCCACGATGCGCGAGGCCGGCACCACCGCCACGTGCGTCTCGGGCAGCAGGTGCATCGACGTGGGCGTGTCGGGGCCCGACAGCAGCACCAGCGTGCCGGTTTCCGCCACCGCGGCGAACACCCCGGTGATGCCGACCAGGTCTTGGTCGCGCGGCGCGCGCGCCTCGACCTCGAGCCCCGCGCCGGCCCAGTCGAGGTCGGCGAGCGTGGCCCAGCACGCCGCCCTGCGATCGATCGAATTCGCGTCGAGGTAACGCGCCACCGCCGCCGGCACTGCGCCGCGATCCGGCACCCGCTCGGTGGTGCTCTGCATCCGCTGCGCCTGCGCCTCGAAGTGCGCCACGAGGTCGGCGCCCACGCCGGGCTGCGGGCCGTGGGCGTGCCGCGCAATGTGGTCCTCCACGGCCGCGCGCTCGGCCTCGGAAGGCGCCCCGCCGCGCCCCTGGGCGGCACGGATGCGGCCGAGGATGCGGGCGCGCGCCTGCGAGGTGTCGATGTCGTCGGTCGGCTTCATCGGGCCGATTATAGTCAGCCGGGGATCTGGAACACCTGGCGCAGGTACTGCAGGTAGGCCTCGTCGTCGCACATGTTCTTGGCCGGCGTGTCGGAGAGCTTCGCCACCGGCTGGCCGTTGCAACGGACCATCTTGATCACGATCTGAAGGGGCGTGTAGCCCAGGTCGTTGGTGAGGTTGGTGCCGATGCCGAAGGCCACCTTGGCGCGATCCCGGAAGCGCAGGTACAGCGCCGCCATCAGCGGAAAGGTGAGCGCGTCGGAGAACACCAGCGTCTTGGAGCGCGGATCGACGCGGTTGGCCTCGTAGTGGCGGATCAGCCGCTCGCCCCAGTCGAAGGGGTCGCCCGAGTCGTGGCGCGCGCCGTCGAACAGCTTGCAGAAGTACATGTCGAAGTCGCGCAGGAACGCGTCGAACCCGTACACGTCCGAGAGCGCGATCCCCAGGTCGCCGCGATACTCGCGCGCCCACATCTCGAAGCCGAACATCTGCGAGTCGCGCAGCCGCGGCCCGAGCGCCTGGCAGGCCTGGAGGTATTCGTGCGCCATCGTGCCCAGCGGCAGCACGTCGTCCTTCATCGCGTACATCACGTTCGAGGTGCCCGCGAAGGCGTCGCCCAGCCCCTTCTTGCACGCGAGGATCACCTCTTCGTGCCAGGTGCGCGAGAACCGGCGCCGCGTGCCGTAGTCGGCGATCCGGATGCCTTCGAGCTCGTGGCGCGAGCGGATCAGGTCGATCTTGGCGTGCAGGCGCTCGCGCCCCTCGTCGAAGTCCGGCTCGGGCACCGTGTTCGCGAAGTAGGTCTCGTTCACGATCGCGAGCACCGGGATCTCGAACAGGATCGTGTGCAGCCACGGCCCCTTGATCACGATGTCGATCTCGCCCGGCACCGACCGCGACTCGCCCACCGAGATGTACTTGCGATTCATCTGGAACAGGCCGAGGAAGTCGACGAAGTCGCTCTTGATGAACCTGAAGCCGCGCAGGTACGCGAGCTCGGGCTCGGTGAAGCGCAGCGAGCACAGCGATTCGATCTGCGCGTTGATCTCCCCGACGTAGGGCGCGAGGTTCACGCCGGGGTTGCGGCACTTGAACCGGTACTCCACCTGCGCGCCCGGGAAATGGTGCAGCACGACCTGCATCATCGTGAACTTGTACAGGTCGGTGTCGAGGAGCGAGCCGATGATCATCGCGGCATTGTAGGGCCTGCAATGACATTTCGCATGGCTCGCGCCGGGTGGCGCGCGCACGCTTTTGGGTGGAGGGAACCAGCCATTCGTCGTGGATCACTTTCGAAGGAGAAGACGATGGTCAACAGGCAATCACTGACGGCGGCGATTGCGGTCACCCTCGCTGCAGGTTTCGGGGCGGCTCTCGCCCAGGATGTCACACCGGATTGGGGCAAGCGCGAGTTCGAGTCGAGCTGCGCGAGTTGCCACGGATCCGGCGGGAAGGGAGACGGCCCGCTCAGCCGGGGTTACCTCTCCAAGGCCCCAACCGACCTCACCGTGCTCGCCAGGAAGAACGGCGGCGTGCTGCCGGTGTCGCGCCTGTACGCCTGGATCGACGGCACCGCCGTCGGCGTGCACGGCACCCGCGACATGCCCATCTGGGGCACGCGTTACAAGTTGAGGGCCGGCGAGTACTACGTCGACGTGGAATACGATCCGCAGGCCTACGTGAGGGCACGCGTGCTCTCGCTGATCGACTACGTCGACCGGTTGCAGCAGCGCTAGCCGCGCTGCGCGTCAGGCGGTCACGAATCGCCTGATGATCTCGGCGCTGGTTCGCCAGTGCCGCTGGAGGTTCACGCTCAACCGCAGGTCGCGGTCGAGCACGGCCGAGAGCGTGTGCTGGTTCGACAGCACGAAGTAGCCGAGCGAAGCCACCGCCAGGTACAGGTCCGCGGCGTCGAGGCCGGCGCGGAACGCGCCCTCGCGCTCGCCGCGGCGCAGCAGCTTGTCGAGCTGGCCCACCACCGGCGAGACCAGTTCGCGCAGCCGCTCCGACTTCCTGAGGTGCCGCGCCTGGTGCAGGTTCTCGGTGTTGACCAGGCTGACGAACTCGGGGTGCTCGACGTAGTAGCGCCAGACGAAGCGGCAGAAGGCCTCGAGCGCGGCCTGCGGCGCGAGCTGGTCGAGATCGAGCGCGCGCTCGGCGTCGCGCAGCGAGGCGTAGACCGACTCGAGCGACGCGCGGAACAACCCCTCCTTGTTGCCGAAGTAGTAGTAGAGCATCCGCTCGCTGGATCGCCCGCGCTGCGCGATGCGCTCGCCGCGCGCGCCGGCGAAGCCGAAGCGGGCGAACTCGGCGATGGCGGCGCGCAGGATGCGGGCCTGCGTCGCGTCGCGGTCGCGGCGCCGCCGCGGCGGCGGGTCGCTCACTGCACGACGGCCGGAACCTCGGTGGCCGGCGGCGTGTTGCGGCTTCGCTGGCAGCGAACGACGCCGTCGATCATCACCATGCCCACGCCCGGTATGTCGCCCAGGCGCACGCTCTCGAGCAGGTCGCGCCCGGCCGAGTGCTGCGCCTTGTCGACGAACACGAAGTCGGCCGGGCGGCCGACTTCGACCAGCCCCTGCGCCAGGCGGCGCATCCGCGCCGTGTTGCCGGTCGCGAACCCGAACGCGATCTCGGCGGGGATGTCGGCGAGGCTCGAGATCAGCGCGATCAGCCGCAGGATCCCCAGGGGCTGCACGCCCGATCCGGCCGGCGCGTCGGTGCCCAGGATCACCCGGTGCGGGCACTTCAGTTCCACCGCGTGCCTCGCGGTGAGGATCGCGATGCGCTCGTTGCCGTTGTGCACGATCTCGAGCGCGCGCGGGCTCTTCTCGCACAGCGTGCAGACCGCCTTGTAGGAGAGCGACGTGTGCCCCCCGTTGACGTGGCCGATCACGTCGGCGTCGGCCTCGAGCACGACCTGCTCGTCGATCAGCCCCGAGCCCGGTATCGAGGGGCCGCCGGTGTGGATCGTGCTCTGCATCCCGTGCTTGCGCGCCCAGGCCACCATCCGCGCGGCCTCGTCGCCGGCCTTGACCGACCCCAGCCCGACCTCGCCGAGCAGCTTCACGCCCGCCGCCGCCATCTCGGCGAAGTCGCTCTCGGTCATTCCCTTCTCGATCACCGGCGCGCCGGCGAGCACCTTCACCCCGCCCCCCACGCCGGCGGCGCGCATCCCGTCGAACGCGCGCTGCGCCGTGATCGCGAGCGCCTTCACGCCGGTGACGTCCTTGGGGCGCCCGGGCAGGTGCACCTCGCCGGCCGAGATCATCGTCGTGACGCCGCCGTTCATGCACGACTCGATCCAGCCGAGCTGGTTCTGCCGCGGCGTCCAGTCGCCGAACACCGGATGCACGTGCGAGTCGATCAGCCCGGGAGCGAGCGCGGTGCCGCGACAGTCGATCACGCGGCGCGGGTTGTCGCAGTCGCAGTCGGCCTGCTTGCCCACCGCCGCGATCAGCCCGTCCTCGACCACGATCGTGTCGGCGTCGAGGATCGGCGCGTCGATGTCGCCCGAGAGCATCAGGCCCACGTTGCGGATCACCACCTTGCCCGACGATTCGGTTGCCGCTGTCACTGCCATTTGCGCGCTCCTTTGCCTTGCGTTGGCGGCGCGCGCGAGGCGCGCGCCGTGCGGGCGCAGCCTGCGGCCGCGCCGCTAGATCGTCAGGTACTGTCGCCTGACCTCCTCGTCCTCGCCCAGTTGCGACATCGTGCCCTCGAAGCGCACCTGCCCTTTCTCCAGAACGTAGACCCGGTCGCTGACCTCGGCGGCGAACGGGAGGTTCTGCTCGGACAGCAGCACGCTCAGGCCCTGGCTCTTCAACTGCGAGATCATCCGCGCCATCTGCTCCACGATCAGCGGCGCGACGCCCTCGGAGGGCTCGTCGAGCAGGACGAGCCGCGGGTTGCCCATCAGCGTGCGCGCGACGGTGAGCATCTGCTGCTCGCCGCCGCTCATCCTGCTGCCCAGCCGATCGGGCATCTCGGCGAGGTTGGGGAACAGTTCGAACAGCTTGTCCACCGTCCACTCGGGCGCGTCGGCGCGCGGCGGCCTGCGCCCCACCTCGAGGTTCTCGAGCACGGTGAGGTCGGTGAAGATGCGCCTGTCCTCGGGCACCCACCCCATTCCGAGCCGGCTGATGCGGTAGGCGTGCATCCGCGTCACGTCGACGCCGTCGAATCGCACCGTGCCCCGGCGGTTCTCCACCAGCCCCATCACCGAGCGGATCGTCGTGGTCTTGCCGGCGCCGTTGCGCCCCATCAGCGCGACCACCTCGCCCTTGCCCACCGACAGCGTGACGCCGAACAGGATCTGCGCGCGCCCGTAGAACGCGTCCAGGCCCTGCACCTGGAGGATCGGCTCAGCCATCGGCGCCCCCGACCAGCTTGCCGCTGCCGAAGTACACGGCGGCCACCTGCGGGTTCGAGCGGATCTGCCCCGGCGTGCCGTGCGCGATCAGCTCCCCGCGCGCGAGCACCATGATCCGGTCGGCGTGCGCGAACACGACGTCCATGCTGTGCTCGGTGAACAGCACCGCGATCTCGAGCTCGCGCACCAGCCTTCGCGCGAGCTTCATCAGCTCGTTGCGCTCGCGCGGCGCCATGCCCGCGGTGGGCTCGTCCATCAGCAGCAGGCTCGGGCGGTTCGCCAGCGCCACCGCGAGTTCCACCCGCTTGATGTCGCCGTACGCCAGCGTTGCGCACGGATCGTCGGCGCGCTCGGCGAGCCCCACCTGGCCGAGGAGCTCGAGCGCCTCGCGCCGGTGCATGCCCGCCGCGCGCGGCCAGATCCGCAGCAACTGCCGCTCGCGCGAGAGCAGCGCCATCTGCACGTTCTCGGCCACGGTCATCGAGGCGTAGGTGGCCGCCACCTGGAAGGTGCGCCCGACGCCCATCCGCCAGATCGCGCGCGGCTTCATCCCGGCGAGATCGCGGCCGCGAAACATGATCCGGCCCGCGTCGGGCGCGATCTGGCCGTTGATCATGTTGAAGCAGGTGGACTTGCCCGCCCCGTTGGGGCCGATCATCGCGAGCAACTCGCCGCGGCGCAGATCGAAGCTCACGTCGGCCACGGCCCGCACGCCGCCGAAGGACTTTCGCAGCCCCGAAACCGCGAGCAGCGCCTGGCCGCCGTCGCCCGGCGCGGCGCCGTCGCCCCGGTGCGCGGGGTTCGCGCTCATCGCCGTGCCCCCGGCGCCGCGCGGGCGCCGCGGATCTTCGCGAACAGGGCCATCGAGCCGCCGGCGAGCCCCTGCGGGAAGGCGATCACCAGCACGAGGATCGTGGCGCCCAGCAGCGCGCGCCAGTACTCGGTGGAGCGGATGATCGTGTCCTGCAGCCAGGTGAACGCGGCCGCGCCCACGACCGGGCCGGCGAGCGACTGCACGCCGCCCAGCAGCACCATCACGAGGCCGTCGATCGAGCGCCCGACGTGGACCACCTCGGGCGAGATCGTGCCCTTGGCGAACGCGAACAGCGCGCCCGCCAGGCCGCACGCCAGCCCCGCGATCGCGAAGCCGAACCAGTGGATGCGCACCACGTCGATGCCGGTGGCCTCGGCGCGCAGCGGCGAGTCGCGGCCCGCGCGCATCGCGTATCCGAAAGGCGAGAACAGGATCCGGCGCAGCATCCACAGCGCCGCCCCCACCAGCGCGATCGTCAGGTAGAAATAGGCGTTCTTCGAGGCGAACCGCTCGGAGGGCCACACGCCGACCAGCCCGTTGCTGCCGCCGGTGAACTCGTCCCACTGGAACACGATCGACCAGACGATCTGCGCGAACGCGAGCGTGAGCATCGCGAGGTACACGCCCGAGAGGCGCACCGCGAACCAGCCGAACAGCAGCGCGCCGGCGAGCGCCACGAACGGGCCGAGGACGAGCGCCGCCTCCATCGGCAGCGCGAGCCCCTTGAGCATCAGCGCCGCGCCGTAGGCGCCCAGGCCGAAGTACGCGGCGTGGCCGAACGAGTGCATGCCGCCGGGGCCCATGATGAAGTGCAGGCTGGCGGCGAACAGCACCGCGATCAGGATGTCGATCAGCAGCACCGGCGCGTAGCTGAAACTCTCGCCCAGCGCCGGCACGAGCAGCAGCGCCGCGATCAGCGCCAGCACCCAGCGCGCCGCCGGCGCCGACATCGGCCGGATCGGCGCTTCCGCCGACGCGGCGCTGCGCACCGCGCCCTGCGGCTGGCCCAGGAGCCCCCACGGGCGCCAGATCAGCACGGCGGCCATGACGAGGAACTCGATCACCAGCGTGAGCTTGGAGAAGGCGAACGACGTGCCGAAGACGCTCACCGTGCCGATGCCGTAGCAAAGCGCCTTGATCTCGGCGATGATCAGCGCGGCGAGGTACGCGCCGGGAATGCTCCCCATGCCGCCCACGACCACGACGACGAAGGCGTCGCCGATCGTGGTGAGGTCGAGCGCGAGCTGCGCGGGCTCGCGCGGCAGCTGCAGCGCGCCGCCCAGCGCCGCGAGCGCCGAGCCGAGCGCGAAGATGCCGGTGAACAGCCAGGCCTGGTTCACGCCGAGCGCGCCCACCATCTCGCGATCCTGCGTGGCGGCGCGGATCAGGATGCCCAGCCGCGTGTAGTGCAGCAGCATCCACAGCCCGCCGAGCACGGCCGGCCCGACGAAGATCATGAACAGGTCGTAGCTGGGAAAGGCGCGGCCGAGCACCTCGAACGCGCCCTTCATGCCCGGCGCCTTCGGGCCGAGCAGGTCTTCCGGCCCCCAGATCCACAGCGACGCGTCGCGCAGGATCAGCACCACGCCGAAGGTGGCGAGCAGCTGGAACAGCTCGGGCGCGCGGTAGACGCGGCGCAGGACGAGGAACTCCACCACCGCGCCCAGCACCCCGACCACGGCCGCCGCGAGCAGCACGGCGCCCCAGAAGCCGAGCGCCCCCGAGCCGAAGGCGTCGACGAGCGTGTAGGCAACGTACAGGCCGACCATGTACATCGACCCGTGCGCGAAGTTCACGATCCGCGTGACGCCGAAGATCAGCGACAGGCCGACCGCGATCAGGAACAGCGTGGAGGCGCCCGCGAGGCCGTTGAGCAGCTGGACTGCGAGTCCGGAGATCATCGTTGAAGCCGGTGGCCCGAGGGGTGGTCAGCTCGCGGGCGCGCCGCCCGCCGCCGGGCGAGCGCCCGGCGGCTCGCCGGATCAGTTGGCCGGACGAAGCTTCTTGACTTCGGCGTCGGAGGGCATCACCGACGCGCCGTCGACGTAACGGAAGTCGCGCATCACGCCCTTGCCGCCGTCGAGCGCGGTCTTGCCGATGTACGCGCCCATCGTCGCCTGGTTGTCCTGCGCGCGATAGGTGATCTTGCCGAAGGGCGTGTCCACCTGCAGCCCCGCGAATGCCGCGATCAGCTTCTCGGTGTCGGTGCTGCCGGCCTTCCTGATCGCCGCCGCGGCCGACATCATCGACGAGTAGCCGACGATCGAACCCAGGCGCGGGTAGTCGTTGTACTTCTTCTGGTACGCGGCGAGGAACTTCGCGTGCTCGGGCGTCTTGATGTCGTTCCACGGATAGCCGGTGACCCACCAGCCCACCGGCGCCTCCTCCTTGAGCGGGTCGAGGTACTCGGGCTCGCCCGAGAGCAGCGAGAACACGGTGCGATCCTTGAACAGGCCGCGGGTCGTGCCCTCGCGCACGAACTTCGCGAGGTCGGCGCCGAACAGCACGTTGAAGATCGCGTCGGGCTTGGCGTCGGCCAGCGCCTGCGTCACCGAGCCGGCGTCGATCTTGCCCAGCGCCGGCGCCTGTTCGCCGACGAACTCCACGTCGGGCTGCGCCGCCTTGAGCAGCTCCTTGAACGTGGCCGCCGCCGACTGCCCGTATTCATAGTTGGGGTAGACCACGGCCCAGCGCTTCTTCTTCAGCTTTGCCGCCTCGGGCACCAGCATGGCCGCCTGCATGTAGGTGGAAGGCCGCAGGCGGAAGGTGTAGCGGTTGCCCTTTTGCCAGGTGATCTGGTCGGTGAGCGGCTCGGCCGCGATGAACACCACCTTGCGCTGCTTGGCGAAGTCGGTGACCGCCAGGCCGATGTGCGAGAGGAAGGTGCCGAAGATCAGGTCGACCTTCTCGCGCGAAACGAGCTCCTCGGCCACGCGCACCGCGTCGCCCGGGTTGCCGTTGTCGTCGCGCGAGACGACTTCCACCTTGCGCCCGAGCAGGCCGCCGGCGGCGTTGATCTCGTCGGCGGCGAGCTCCCACCCCTTCTTGTACGGCTCGACGAAGGCCGGGAAGGCCTTGTAGCTGTTCAACTCTCCGATCTTGATCGTCTGCGCCGAAGCCGCCGACGCGAACGCGGTTGCGGCCAGAGCCGCGGCTGTGATCCAGTGCCTCATCGTCATCCCCCCTCGTTGTTGAATACACCCGATGCGCCAAATGCTGTTCAGCGCAAGCCGTCTTCACCCTTGATCTCGTTCTTCTGCAGCCCGCCCACCCTGGGCAGCGGGCGCCCGCTGTCGGTGACCGCGACCGCGACCAGGATCTCGCCCGCGCGCGGCGCGTCGGCCACGCGCGCCTCGATCGCGTCGAAGTGGCTGCGCACGAAGGCCGCGTCCTTGTGCCCCAGCGGCACGTCGATCGGCGTTCCGGCGGCGCCCATCTTCTTGGCCGACGGCACCAGCGCGGCGCCCTTTTGCACGGCCTTGCGCAGCGGCGCGCCCAGCTTCGGGTGCAGGATCGCGGCGGCGTGCTCGAGCTCGCCCGCTTCGCCGACCACCGCCGCCTTGCCGTAGCTCTCCGCGGCCGCGGGTTCGATGCCCAGCGCCTGCACGCAGCGCTGCCCGAGCAGCGCGCCGAGCTCCTCGCCGATGGCGACGAGATCGTCGAGCGACTCGGCGTACCGGCCCGCGTAAGGGTTCGCGATCACGGCGATCGCGAGCGCCTTGCGGGTGGGCGGCGAGATCTCGCGCCCCATCTCGGCGTGGGTTTCCTCCACGCTCACCACGAGCTTGCGTATGACGGCCTTCATCGGTGCACCTCCAGCATCGCGGTCACGATACGCGATCGCCCCGCGAGCGACAACAAAGCCTGCGCGAGCAGTCCGCGCTCGACGAACGCACGCGCGCGCCGCACGCCCGCGTCCAGCGCCCGCTCGACGCACGACGGCGGCAACTCGCCGACCTCGACGGTGACCGGGCGGGCGCCGAGGTCGCTGTCGTCGCGCACTTCGTTCGCGGGCCGGCGACCGATCGCGGGGTGCTCGACGTCGACCGCGTTGGCCACGAGCGTGGCGGCCACGTCGGCTTGCGCCGCGCTGGCCGCCAGCACCGTGACCGCGTCGGCGATGCCGAGCGACTGGCTGCGCCCGCGCCAGCCGCTCGTGGCGATGCCGCGCACGCGGTCGGCGGCGTCGACGCGCAGCGAATTGCGCGCGATCTCGCGCGCCTCGCGCTCGCGCGGGTCGGCGCACACCGCCACGCGCAGGCTCTCGCCGGGGGCGAGGTGCAGCGCGATGTCGCCGCCGTTGTTGACCCACGCCCTGCGCACGCCGTCGCGCCGGAACGCGGCCACGATCTCCTCGGCGACGCTGCCCGCGACCGCGGCCATCGGCGTCACGAAAGTGCCGCGCGCGAAGGGCGCGCACGCGTCCCACATGCGCAGCGCCACCGGACCGCGCAGGCGCTCGCGGCCGGCCAGCGTTGCGTGCGGCGCGCGCTCGCCCGAGACCGGCGCGCGCAGCTGCCGCAGCTCGCCCACCAGCTCGGGGAGCACCTCGCCGAAGCGACCCCACGCGGCGTCGACCGCCGCGCGAATCGCCCGCGCGTCGCCGTCGGCGCCGATCACCAGGTCGATCGGCCCGTGCTGGAAGTGCCAGCGGCCCGGGGCGAGCTCGGCGCGCGCCGCGGTCATCGCGCGAACCCCCGGCGGGCGTCGAATTCGGCGGGCCAGGGATTGGCCGGATCCCAGTGCTCGCTGCGGTGGCGCGCCGCCGCGAGCGCGTCGGCCAGGCGCACGACGCGCCCCACGTGGCCGCCGAGCGCGGCGTAGTCGGCCGCGCGCATCGTGAACTCGATCGGCGCCACGATCGCGGGCGTGGGCACCCAGCCGAAGCTCGCGCGCGGCATGTGCGTCACGTCCGCCATCAAGGTGATGCCGCCGCCGGGCCAGACGTAGGCCGGCGCGCCGCCGCAGGTCACGTTCACGAGCAGATCCTTGATCGAGCGCGTGAGGCGCACCGGGTTTTCGGTGACCCCCGCGCGCAGGCTGCCGCCCGCGCCCGCGACGAACATCACCGAGGCGAGCGAGGGCTCGCAGTTCTCCCCGATCCGCTCGACCACGGCCCGCACCGCCGCGGGCATCGGCGCGCGCACCGGAACCAGCGCGTCGTCGAGCTCGAAATACTCGGCGTCGTCGCCGGTGGTGGAGACCATCAGCAGCCGCAGCCCGGGGCGGGCCGCTTTCGGGTCCCACGATTCGACGATCGAGAGCGGGTCGGTGATGTCGGTGCCGCCCCAGCCGGTGCCGGGCTGCGCCACCTGGAAGTAGCGCCCGGGCGTGGACTTGCGCCCGCGCATCCGGATGCCCGAGGCCTGCATCCCCAGGCACTTGCCCGCCTGGTGCTCGGTGAGCACCCCGGTGATGTGATCGTCCACCACCACGACCTCGTCGACCTCGCCGAACCACTGCTGGGCGAAGATGCCGATCGTGGCCGAGCCGCAGCCCACCCGCATCCGCCGCTCGGGAACGCCGTTGACGACGGGCGCTTCGCCCGCGCGCACCTCGAGCTTCGCGCCGCCCTCGATCTCGAGCGCCACCGGCTCGCGATTGCCCATCGCCATCATCAGCTCGCAGGCGATGCGCCCCTCGCGCTTGCTGCCGCCGGTGAGGTGGTGCACGCCGCCGAGCGACAGGAACTGCGAGCCGTACTCCTGCGTGGTCACGTGCCCCACGGCCTCGCCCCGGTGGCGCACCAGCGCGCGCTCGGGCCCGAGCCAGCGGTCGGTGTCGATCTTCACCCGGAAGCTGCAGTAGCTGAAGATCCCTTCGGTGACGACGGTGACGGTGTCCACGCCGTCGATCTCGCTCGAGACGATGAACGGCGCGGGCTTGTAGTCGGGGTAGGTGGTGCCCGCCCCGACGCCGGTCACGAACACCTCGCTGCCCACCAGCTCGCCGCCTTCGGGCGAGGCGGCGGCTGCGAACGCGACCAGCTCGGCGCCACCGGGCGCGTCGAGGTGCCGGCGCAGCAGCAGCACCGGGTCGACGCGCGTGAGCTCGCCGGCGACGTTCGCGTAGCGGTCGCACGCGCCGGAGCGCCCCTCGGTGATCTGGCACAGCACCGGGCACGCGTCGCACTCCACCTTCTCGCCGGCGCCCGGTCGCGCCGCGCGCCCGGCCTCGGGCGGCTGCGGCGCGGCGCTGGCGACCTCGGCCAGGTCGTTGGGGCGGGTTGCCGGCGCGCCGCCGGCGGGCTCGTCGCTCATCGGGCCCTCCCCTGCGTTTCCCCGGCACCGCCTTGGGCGCTTCGCGCCGGGCTGCGGTGCGCGCGGATCGCGGCGCGCAGCCGGTCGGGCGTTGCCGGCACCTGCGCCAGGCGCACCCCGGTCGCGTGGTGGATCGCGTTGAGGATCGCCGGCGCGGTCGCGACCAGCGCCGGTTCGCCCACGCCCTTGGCGCCGTAGGGGCCGAGCGGCTCGGGATCTTCCACCAGGTGCACGGTGACCTGCGGCATGTCGCCCGCGGTGGGGATCAGGTAGTCGTGCAGGTTGTCGGTCCGCCCGCCCACGTACTCCTCCATCAGCGCCAGGCCCAGGCCTTGCGCGATGCCGCCGTGGATCTGTCCCTCGACCTGGGTGGGGTTCACCGCCCGCCCGACGTCGTGCGCGGCGTGGATCGAGAGCACGCGCACCGTGCCCAGTTCCACGTCCACCTCCACTTCGGCCAACTGCGCCGCGAACCCGTAGGTGGCGTAGGGCACGCCCTGGCCGTCGGCGTCGAGCGGCACGGTGGGCGGGTTGAACGAGCCTGTGCCCAGCGCGAGGTCGCCGCGCGCGTCCGCGGCGATGTCCGCGAGCGGGAGTTCGCGCCGCTCGCTCCCCACCTGCCCGACCAGCGCGTCGCCCTCGATCGCGATGCAGCCGTCGGGCCCGAGGCCGAGCAGCGCGAGCAGGCGCGCCCTGAGGTCTTCGCCCGCGAGCCTCGCGGCGTTGCCCGACACGAAGGTCTGGCGCGACGCCGAGCTCTTGCCCGCGTCGAGCGTGAGGTCGGTGTCGGCGCGGACCTGGTCGATCAGCGCCACCGGCACGCCGAGCGCGTCGGCCACGATCTGCGGCATCACCGTGTAGGTGCCCTGGCCGATGTCGACCGCGCCGTTGTAGAGCATGAAGCGGCCGTTGGCGCGCAGGCCCACGCTCATCGACGAGGGGTTCGCGATCACCGTGTTGCCGATGCCGTACCACATGCACGCCACGCCCGCGCCGCGGCGCAGCGCGCGAGGCGCGTCGCCGTGCGGGTCGGAGGGGGCGACGCTGCGCTGCGGCCCGCCGCGCTGCTCGAGGCCGCCGGCAGGCACGGGCCCGGCGCGGGAAGCCGCGCGCGCGTTGAACGCCTCGGCCCGCGCGCGCACCTCGCGCCACTGCGCGCGCAGCGCGTCGATGCAGGCCCGCAGGCCGACGCTCGCCTGCAGCCGCTGCCCGGTGGCGGTCTCGTCGCCCACGCACAGCGCGTTGCGGTAGCGGAACTCGAGCGGATCCTCGCCCAGGCGCAGCGCGATCTCGTCGACCAGCGTCTCGCCCAGCAGCGTCGACTGCGGCACGCCGAAGCCGCGGAACGCCCCGGACACCGCGTCGTTCGTGAACACCGCCCGGGTGAGCGCGCGCACGTTGGGCACGCGGTACGGCCCGCAGGCGTGGATCGGCACCCGGTTGGCCACGGTCGGCCCCCACGAGGCGTAGGCGCCGGTGTTGAAGTCGCCGCTGAAGTCGTAGGCGAGCAGCCGGCCCTGGGCGTCGGCGGCGAGCCTCGCGCGCATCGCCGCCGGGTGACGCTTGGTCGTGGAGGCCATCGATTCGCTGCGCTCGTAGACGATGCGCGCCGGGCGCCCGAACTTGCGCGCCGCCGCCGCCAGCAGCGGCTGGATCGAGATGTCGAGCTTGCCGCCGAAACCGCCGCCCACGGCGGAGGGCACGATCCGCACCCGCGAGGGCTCGATCGCGAACATCCAGGCGAGCTCGTCGCGGTCCATGTAGGGCGTCTGCGTGCAGGCGAACACGGTGAGCCGCTCGGCGCCGGGCTCGCCGTCCCAGCGCGCCCAACCCGCCTCGGGTTCGATGTAGGCGTGCTCGACGTAGGCCGTGCGCATCGCGGCGCCGGCCTCGTGGGCAGCCCGCGCGAACGCGGCCTCGACGTCGCCGCGGCACACGCGGCCGCGACACAGCACGTTGTCGGGCCAGCGCGCGTGCACCGCGCGCGCGCCCTCGGCGAGCGCCTGCTCGGGCGATGCGAGCGCCTCGTCCTCGTGCCAGGCGATCGGGATCCGCGCCAGGTCGGCCGCTTCCAGCGCCTCGCGCGGGCCCGCCAGCACCGCCACGGCCTCCGCGCGCATGCGCACGACGCCTTCGGCGATCGCGGGCTGGTCGCGCAGGTCGGGGAAGATGGCGAACCGGTTGTTCGGGATGTCGGCGGCCGTGACCACGCCCGCGAGCCCCTGGCCCAGCGCCCAGGCCTGCACGTCGCCCAGCTCGAAGCGCGCGCTCGCCAGCGGCGAACGCACGACCCTGAGCCACAGCGCGTCGGCCGGCGCCTCGTCGGCGCCGAAGATCTCCTCGCCGCGCACCTTGGCGCCGGCGTCCTTGCGCGCCAGGCGCGCCCCGACCGCGGCGCCCGCCGGCGGCTCCGCCGACGCGTCGACCGCGTCGCCTGCCGCGCCTGCCGCGCCTGCCGCGCCTGCCGCGCCTGCCGCGCCTGCCG
>DATCZK010000082.1:0-10130 GCA_036525975.1 Burkholderiaceae bacterium
GAGGAAGATCCACTGGTTCCACTTGTAGTACTCGGGGCTGCAGGTCGCGACTTCGCGGCTCCAGTCGATGGCGAGCCCCATCGACTGCATCTGCTGCTTCATGTGGGCGATGTTGTCGTAGGTCCACTTCGCCGGCGCCACCTTGTTCTTGATCGCGGCGTTCTCGGCCGGCAGCCCGAAGGCGTCCCAGCCCATCGGCATCAGCACGTTGAACCCGTTCATCCGCAGGTGGCGCACCATCACGTCGTTGATCGTGTAGTTGCGCACGTGCCCCATGTGCAGCTTGCCCGAGGGGTAGGGCAGCATCGAGCAGGCGTAGTACTTGCCCTTCGGGAAGCGCGGGTCGTTCTCGATCGCGCGGTAGGCGTCGATCGCGCTCCAGTGCCGCTGGGCGGCGGACTCGACTGCGCTGGCGTCGTATTTCTCTTGCATGGGGATCGCGTTCCGGGGCTCGAGGTGCGAGAAGGGCGGATCGCTCGCTCGAGCGATTGCGGAGAACCCGCAATTTTACCGCGGCTCGTCGCGATCCCGGCGATCTCGCCGCGGCCGGGCGCCGCCCAGGGCGTCCGGGCGTGGGACGAGGGGCTCCGGTGCCGCGAGGCGGGCGCCGAGAAGGTGGGCGGGCGGCTGGCCGAGCACCGGGTGGTGATCGGGATCCGGCCGCTCGGGCTAGAGCGCCAGCGCCTTCACCTCGACCCCGGCGCCCTGCAGCGCGTCACGAATCGCCCGGGCAAACACCACCGCGCCGGGCTGGTCGCCGTGGATGCACAGCGTGTCGGCCTTCACCGGCACGTCTTTCCCGCTCACCGAGCGCACCACGCCTTCGAGCACCATCCGCTTCACCTGCGCGATCGCCGCGTCGACGTCGTCGATCATCGAGCCGGGCAGCGACCTGGGCGTGAGCGAGCCGTCGTCCTGATAGGTGCGGTCGGCGAACACTTCGCTCGCGGCGCGCAGGCCCGCGCCCTCGGCCGCTGCGATCAGAGCGCTTCCCGCGAGCCCGTACAGGACGAGCGAATCGTCGAAGTCGCGCACCGCCCTCGCGATCGCCTCGGCCAGCGCGGCGTCCTTCGCGGCCATGTTGTAGAGCATTCCGTGCGCCTTCACGTGGCTCACGCGCCCGCCCGCCGCGCGCGCGAATCCCGCCAGCGCGCCGATCTGGTAGAGCACCGTGTCGTAGGCCTGCGAGGGCGTGAGCGCCATCGCGCGGCGGCCGAAGCCCTGCAGGTCGGGAAAGCCCGGGTGCGCGCCGATCGCCACGCCTCTCGAGCGGGCCGCGCGCACGGTGGCGCGCATCGTGCCCGGATCGCCCGCGTGCATGCCGCAGGCGATGTTGGCCGAGGTCACGTGCTCGAGCACCGCCTCGTCGTTGCCCATCTTCCACGCGCCGAAGCTCTCGCCCATGTCGCAGTTCAGGTCGATGCGCGCCATCTCGTCGTCTCCTCAATCGCCGGTGAGTTGTTCGGTGGATTCTCGCACCGCGCTCAGCGCCTGTTCGCGGGCCAGCAGAAGGCGCTGCGCGTGGTCGAGCGTCACGCGCTCGAATCGCACGGCGTCGCGCGGGAGGCACTGCGCCAGCAGCGGCAGGTCCACCGCGGCCACCGACGCGATCTTCGGATAGCCGCCCGCGGTCTGGCGGTCGGCCATCAGCACGATCGGCTGCCCGTCGGGCGGCACCTGCACGGTGCCGAAGGTCACGCCCTGCGAGATCATCTCCAGCGGCGCGCGCAGGCCGAGCGCCGGGCCTTCCATCCTGAAGCCCATGCGGTCCGAGTTCAGGCCGACGAGGTAGGGGGAGCCGAAGAAGTTCTTGCGCGCCGCTTCGTCGAATGCCTCCCACTGCTGGCCGGCGATCGCGCGGATCGTGATCGTCGGCTCGCCGTCGCCCGGGGCCGCGGCATCCGTCGCCGGATCGGCGCCGCGCGCGCGCGCCAGTCGCCGCGACGGATGATCCACCGGAGCGAAGCGCGACTCGGCGAACGACACGAAGGGATCGCCGCTCGCCTCGAGCGCCGCCCCCAGTCCGGGGTACAGGCGCAGGTGGTTCGAACCCCCGGTCGCGAGCACGTCGCCCTTGCGCAGCGCCCGTCCCTCGAAGCCGCCGAGCCCGGCACGCAGGTAGGTGCTGCGGCTGCCCATCACCGGCTCCACCGAGAATCCGCCGTGAACCGCGAGGTATGCCCTGCAGCCCGACACGCGCCCGCCGAAGTCGAGTTGCGCGCCCTTGCGAACCAGCACCGGCCGGTTCATCGGCACGACGCTCCCCGCGATGCGCGGCGCGAGGTCGGCGCCGGTGAGGCAGACGAGCGTCGACGCCTCGAACACGAGGCTCGGCCCCAGCAGCGTGATCTCGAGCGTGGCCTCGTCGCACGCGTTGCCCACCAGCAGGTTGGCGACGCGGTGCGACCACTCGTCCATCACGCCCGAGGCGATCACGCCGAAGCGCTGGTAGCCGGCGCGCCCGAGATCCTGCAGCGACGAGAGCGCGCCGGGCTTGACGACGCGCAGGCTCATGTCTTCGCGGCGCGCAGCGCGCGGTAGTCGGCTTCGCTGATCGCCACGAAGCGCACGCGGTCGCCCGGGCGCAGCAGCGAGGGCGGGTCGGCGTCGGGCCTGAACAGCGCGATCGGCGTGCGTCCGATCAGGTTCCAGCCGCCGGGTGTCTCGAGCGTGTACACGGCGCTCTGCTCGCGCGCGATCGCCACCGTTCCGGCCGCGATCCTGACCCGCGGCGTGGAGCGGCGCGGGCGCGCGAGTCGCGGGTCGAGCCCGCCCATGTACGGAAAGCCGGGCGCGAAGCCGAGCATGTACACCACGTGCGGCGACTCGCCGTGCAGCGCGACGACCTCGGCGGGCGAGAGCCCGCACGCGGCGGCGACCTCGTCCAGGTCCGGGCCGAACTCGCCGCCGTAGCAGACCGGGATCTCGACCGTGCGCTGGTCGGCGTCGCGCGCCTGCACGCCCGCCTCGAGGATCGACCCGAGCGCCGCGCTCAGCCGCGCGTGCGGCAACGGGTCCTCCGCTTTGCCGCTCGCGCCGAGGGCGACGGCTTCGGGGCGGTAGTGAACCGCCACGGTCGTGAACGCCGGCACGACGTCGGTCACGCCTTCGAGCGCTTCGTCGAGCAGCCGCTCGGCCAAGGCGTGCACGGTGCGGTTGATCGCCGGGTCGACGCGGTCGCCGAATTCCACGATCAGGCAGCGGTCGCCCGCGGCCTCGATGCGCCAGCCGGGTTTGCCGGGCCGGGGCATCAGGGCGCCTTCGCGGGCGGGCGGGCGAGCCGCTCGCACGCCGCGCCGGCTCTCACCTCGACGATCTGCGCGCCGGCGGGCGCGCCGAGCCAGTGCGCGAGCGCGCGGCATCCGCTGTGGTTGCACCAGACGTAGTCGCCCGTGGAGCGGGCGCGCGTGAGCGTGAGCCGATCGAGCCTGCGATTCTCGCGCCGATGCCAGATGCCGTCCTTCAGTCGCGCCCCGGGGAGCGGACTCGCGTCCGAGCCGGAACTGGCGATGCGCGAGTTCATCAACACCAGCGCGTCGCCCGCCACCCGGTAGTCTTCTTCCGGGACGGTCTTCCCGATCGTCGAGTGCGCCCGGCGCAGCGTGAAGAACTCGCCGGGAATGGTTGCGGCAACCGTGCTCGCGACCACGAGGCAGGCGGCGATCAGCATCGGGCCCGACCCGGGATCGTCATCGGGCGCGCGGGCCCGCTCGCATGCTTGTCGGCGCTTCGCGGGCGCGCCGCCGCTCCTCCCGCCCGGGATGCGCTAAGTTGTTGATTTTCAAACACTTCGCCGGCAGAATTCACGGTGCGAGTATATCGGAACGCGACCGCATCCGAACCTGCGCGCGTCGCGGCTCGTACACTGATCGCGATCGAAGCCCTGTCGGCGAAGCACGCGCACGATGAATCTCGCAACCTGGCTGCAGCGCACCGCGGTGCGCGATCCCGCCGCGCCCGCCCTGTTCATGGGCGAGGCGCAGGTCGCCGACTACGGCGCTTGGGCCGATCGTGCCGCGCGCATCGCAGCGGGGCTGCGCACGACCGCCGGGCTCGCGGCCGGCGAGCGCGTCGGACTGTTCGCGTCGAACTCGCCCGCATACCTCGAAGCCCTGTTCGCGATCCTCTGGGCCGGACTCGCGGCAGTGCCGATCAACGCCAAGCTGCACGCGCGCGAAGCGCAGTTCATCCTCGAGGATTGCGGTGCCGCGTTGTGCTTCGTCGACGGCGAGCACGCGCGCGCGCTGGGCGCGGCGCCGCCGGGTTGCGAAGTCGTGGACTTCGCGTCGGCGCGTTTCGTCGAGCTCGGCGCGACCGCGGCGATGCCGCTCGCGCAGGTTCCGTCCGACGCGCTCGCCTGGCTCTTCTACACCTCGGGCACGACCGGAAGACCCAAGGGCGTGATGATCTCGCACGGCAACCTCGCGACGATGACCTGTTGCTACTTCGCCGACGTGGACACGGTCTCGCGCGCCGACGCGATCGTCTACGCCGCGCCGATCTCGCACGGCGCGGGCCTGTACAGCTTCCCGCACGTGCTGCGCGGCGCGCGCCACGTGGTGCCCGAGTCGGGCGGGTTCGATCCCCCCGAGATCCTCGCGCTCGCCGCGCGCCACCGCAACGTGTCGATGTTCGCCGCGCCGACGATGGTGCGCAGGCTGGTCGAGCACGTCGAGTCCTGCGGCGCGAGCTGCGACGGCATCAGGACCATCGTCTACGGCGGGGGCCCGATGTACGTGGCCGACATCCTCCACGCGATCGACGTGGTCGGCCAGCGCTTCGTGCAGATCTACGGCCAGGGCGAGAGCCCGATGACGATCACCGCGCTCGCGCGCGCCGACCTCGCCGACACCGCGCACCCCGACTACCTCGCCAGGCTCGCGTCGGTGGGGGTGGCGCAGAGCGCGGTGGAGGTCGCCGTGGTCGACGCCGGGGGAAGGCCCCTGCCCGCGGGCGAGGTGGGCGAGATCGTCGTGCGCGGCCCGAGCGTGATGCTCGGTTACTGGCGCAACCCCGAAGCCACCGCGAGCGCGATCCGCGACGGCTGGCTCTTCACCGGCGACATGGGCGTGCTCGACGCGCACGGCTATCTCACGCTGAAGGATCGGTCGAAGGACATGATCATCTCGGGCGGAAGCAACATCTATCCGCGCGAGGTCGAGGAAGTGCTGCTGCTGCACCCCGAGGTGGCGGAGGCGTCGGTGATCGGCCTGCCCGACGCCGAGTGGGGCGAGGTCGTGGTCGCGGTGATCGCGTCGCGGGGCGCGCGCGCGCCCAGCCCCGACGAGCTCGACGCGCTGTGCCTCGAGCACATCGCGCGCTTCAAGCGCCCCAGGCGCTACGAGTTCGTGCGCGCGCTGCCGAAGAACAACTACGGCAAGGTGCTCAAGACCGAGTTGCGCGAGCGTTTCGGCTGACGGCTTGCGGGTCCGGTCGGCGGGCGGTCGGCGGGCGGTCGGCGGGCGCTCCGCGTGCCGCCGGCGTGCGATACTGGCCCGGTGCGGTCGGTGCAATTCGAATGGCTGGCGATGGCGGTCGCGCTGGGCTGCGGGCTGCTGATCGGCGTCGAGCGCGAGCGGCGCAAGGGCGATGATTCCACGCGCAATTCGGCGGGTGTGCGCACCTTCGCGGTGGCTTCGCTCGCCGGCGCGATCGCGCAGGCGCTGGGCGAGCCGCTGCTGGTCGCGGCCGGGGCCGTGCTCGTGCTCGCGCTGGCCGTGGTCGGGCACTGGCGCTCCGACCCGCGCGATCCGGGGTTCACGACCGAACTCGCGCTGTTCGTGACCTACCTTCTGGGCGTGACCGCGGTGCGCGACGCGACGCTGGCCGCCGCGGGGGCTGCGGCAGTGGCGATCCTGCTCGCCGCAAGGTCGCGATTGCACGAGTTCTCGCGCGTCACGTTGCGCGAGGCCGAGGTGCGCGACGCGCTGATTCTCGCGGGTGCGGCACTGATCGTGTTGCCGCTGGTTCCGGCCGAGCCGATCGCGTGGCTCGCCGGCGTCAACCCGCGCGCGCTGTGGGGCCTGGTCGTGCTCCTGCTCGCGGTGCAGGCCGCGGGCTACGTCGCGATGCGCGTGTCGGGCGCGCGCGTGGGCCTCGCGCTCTCGGGCCTCGCGTCGGGCTTCGTTTCCAGCACGGCAACCTTCGCGGCGATGGGCGCGCGCTCGCGCGCGGATCCGCGGCTGCTGCGCGCGGCCGTGGGCGGCGCGCTGGTGTCGAACGTGGCCACGCTGCTGCAGTTGGGGCTGGTCACGGTCACCGTCTCGGGCGAGTTGATGGCCTCGATCTGGCCGATCTACGCGGCCGGCGCTGCGGCGGCGATCGTGGGTGCGGCGCTCGCGACGCTGCGACCCTCGAGCGCTGCAGCCAGGGCGCCGCTGCTCGATCGCGTGTTCGACGTGCGAGGGTCGCTTGCCTTCGCGGCGCTGCTCACCGGCGTGACGATGCTCGCGGCCGTTGCCGGCGAGCACTTCGGCTCGGTCGCCGTGATCGCCGCTGCCGCCGTAGCCGGAACGGTGGACGTGCACGCCGCCGCGGCCGCCGTGGGCGTGCTGGTGGATTCCGGCAACGTCGGGGTCGCCGAGGGCGGGTTGCCGGTCGCGCTCGCCTTTTCCACCAACACCGCGAGCAAGCTGATCGCCGCCTGGGTGGGCGGGGGCGCCCGCTTCGCGGTGGCGGTGCTGCCGGGTTTGATCGGTCTGCTGGCGGTGGTGTGGGCGAGCTGGTGGTGGATCGCCTGAACCACCAGCTTCGGGCGGTGGCTTCGGGCACGGTTTAAACTCGCCCTCGCGAGCACCGTCGAGGGACGCCGTCGGTGTG
The DNA here is from genome assembly GCA_036525975.1 of Burkholderiaceae bacterium. Taxonomy (GTDB): domain Bacteria; phylum Pseudomonadota; class Gammaproteobacteria; order Burkholderiales; family Burkholderiaceae_E; genus Quisquiliibacterium. The sequence continues at coordinate 6,820 of DATCZK010000082.1, forward strand.
CGAGCACAGAGCAGACAATTCGAGGAGGAATCATGACCGACATCGTCATCGTCGCAGCCGCCCGCACCGCAGTCGGGAAGTTCGGCGGAGCCCTCGCGGGCACGCCCGCGGCCGACCTCGGCGCGGCCGTGATCGTGGAACTGCTCGCGCGCGCCGGGCTCGACGGCGGCCAGGTGAGCGAGGTGATCCTCGGGCAGGTGCTCCAGGCCGGCACCGGCCAGAACCCCGCGCGCCAGGCGGTGATCAAGGCGGGCCTTCCCAACCACGTGCCAGCGATGACGATCAACAAGGTCTGCGGCTCGGGCCTCAAGGCGGTGATGCTCGCCGCGCAGGCCATCCGAGACGGCGACGCCGAAATCGTGATCGCCGGCGGACAGGAGAGCATGAGCATGGCGCCGCACGTGCTGCCCAACTCGCGCAACGGTGCGCGCATGGGCGACTGGAAGATGCTCGACTCGATGATCGTCGACGGCCTTTGGGACGTCTACAACCAGTACCACATGGGCGTCACGGCCGAAAACGTGGCGAGGGAACACGGCATCGACCGCGCCGCGCAGGACGCGCTCGCGCTCGCCTCGCAGCAAAAGGCCGCGGCCGCGCAGGACGCGGGCCGCTTCACCGACGAGATCGTGCCGTTCACGATCCCGCAGCGAAAGGGCGACCCGATCGTGTTCGCCGCCGACGAGTACATCAATCGCAAGACCAACGCCGAGGCGCTCGCGGGGCTGCGGCCCGCTTTCGACAAGTCCGGCACCGTCACCGCCGGCAACGCCTCGGGCCTGAACGACGGCGCCGCCGCGGTCGTGGTGATGAGCGCGAAGAAGGCGTCCTCGCTCGGGCTCGAGCCGCTCGCCCGGATCGCGTCCTACGCTTCGGCCGGCCTCGATCCGGCGACGATGGGCATGGGGCCGGTGCCGGCCAGCAGGCGCGCGCTCGAGCGCGCGGGCTGGAAGCCGGCCGATCTCGACCTGCTCGAGATCAACGAGGCCTTCGCGGCCCAGGCCTGCGCCGTGCACAAGGCGATGGGCTGGGACACGAGCAAGGTCAACGTCAACGGCGGTGCGATCGCGATCGGCCACCCGATCGGCGCGTCGGGTTGCCGGATCCTCGTCACGCTGCTGCACGAGATGAAGCGGCGCAATGCGAGCAAGGGCATTGCCTCGCTCTGCATCGGCGGCGGAATGGGCGTGGCGCTCACGGTGGAGCGCTGACCGGCGGGCCGCCGGACTCGCCTTGGTCGGGCCCGGCGCGGCGGTCGCGACCGAAACCGGATCGAACGGTTCCGATTCTTGTGCATAATGCCGCCCGGGTGCGGGAGGGCGGCGATGCGGATCGAAGGGCGGAACCTGGAGCGGAAAGACAAGACCGAGCAGTTCGCGGGCGCGGAAGCGGGGGCCTCGCGCGCCGCAGGCGGCTCGGCGATCCTGCGCGCGGTCCGGATCATGGAAGCGATCGCCGCCGCCGAAGCCCCGGTGCAGCTGGCGCAGATCTGCCGCGAAGTCGGGCTGCCCAAGCCCACGGTGTTCCGGATTCTGTCCACTCTCGAGCAGGCGGGGCTCGTCGCGCGCGAGCCGGGCGAGAAGCGCTATGCCTGTGCCGAGCGCCTCAATGCGCTCGCCGGGCGCGCCCTGCTCAATTCGCCCAACCGCGCCGCGCGGCGCGCGGTGCTCGAGGAACTGGTCGAGCAGGTGGGCGAGACCTGCAACCTGGCGATCCCCAACAACAATTCGGTCCTGTACCTCGACCGCGTCGAGGTGGCCTGGCCGCTGCGCGTGTCGCTCGGCGCCGGCTCGAAGCTGCCGCTGTACGCGTCGGCGAGCGGCAAGCTGTTCCTGAGCCACATGCCCAAGCGCAGCCGCGAGCGCTTCCTCGCCGTGAGCCCGCTGATTCCGCACACGCCCAGGACGCTGGTCGATCGCGCCCGCCTCGCGCACGAGTTCGACAACATCCGCGCCAACGGCTACGCGGTGGAGGACGAGGAATACCTGAGCGGCGTGTGCTGCCTGGCCGTGCCGGTGCGAACCGTGGACAACCGCCTGGTGGCGGCGCTGGCCGTGCACTCGCCGGTGTCGCGGCTCCCGATCGCACAGGCGATGGAGTTCCTGCCGCTGATGCGCCGCTCGGCCGACGCGATCGCGCAGACCATCGACTGGTAGCGGGCGGGCCGGAGCCCCGGGGGCCGGACGCGCGCGTCGCGCTCGCGCGGGGCAGGCAGAGAGAATGTATGGTACAATACTAGTTTTCGGGCGCGGCAGGCTGCGAGCAGTGCCGCGCAAGGAAAATGCGTCAGAATCGCAGATGGGTGCACCCGCCGTTTGGCGCGCAGGCGGCAAGTCCGGTTGCAGGGTCGCCCGGCGATGCCCGCCGGAAATACGCCGAGGCCGCGCACGGTTCGCGATCCGAACCGTGCGCCGGGGGAATCGGTGCGAGTGCAGGTGACGAAAACGCAAGGGAGTTGACGATGGCTGGCACGATGGGTTCAACGGGCAGTTCGGGCAAGGCCGACGCCGCGGCGCAGCAGGATGCGGCGCACGCGGAGGAGCCAACCGCACCCAAGGCCAACACCACGATCTACTTCGAGGGCGACGAAGTGGAGGTGGCCGAACCTTATCGGGTGCTGATCAAGCAGTCCGCCGAACGCTTCAACAACAAGCCGGCAGGCATGCTGATCGTTTCCGGGCACGCGAGCTCTTTCGACGAGCCCGACGAGGAGGTGCAGTTGAGCCTGCGCCGCACGCGGCGCGTGGCCAAACTGCTCGAGCGCTACGGTGTTCCCAGCCACCAGATCGTGTGCGTGAGCCGGGGCGCCAACGAGCCCCTCGTCGACCCGTCGGACCTGGAGCGGCGCTGGATCAACCGCCGCGTGGAGGTGAAGGAAGGATCGCGCGTGCCGCGTCCGCCGGCGTGGGCACAGCAGCGCAAGAAGCGCAAGGCCGATGCCGCCGCGAAGGAAGCCGATCGCGAGGCGGCGCTCGAGCGCATGATCGAACGCGCGACGGCGCTGCGCGCTGCCGCGCGCAAGGCCGCCCCGGGAAAGAAAGAACCCACGCGCGAGGCGCCGGCCAAGCCGCAGGCGGGGGCGCCGGCAGAGGGCACGGGAGCGAGCGGCAAGCCTGCTGCGAAGAAGGCCGCGGCCGAGGCGCCCGCGGCCAAGAAGCCTGCGGCCAAGAAGCCTGCGGCCAAGAAGCCTGCGGCCAAGAAGCCCGCGGCCAAGAAGCCCGCGGCCAAGAAGCCCGCGGCCAAGAAGCCCGCGGCCAAGAAGCCCGCGGCCAAGAAGCCCGCGGCGAAGAAGCCCGCGGTGAAGAGATCGG
>DATCZK010000083.1:0-20384 GCA_036525975.1 Burkholderiaceae bacterium
CCGGATGCGCGAGATGCTCCGGGTTGCGGGCGGGGCGGGCGGGCTCGCCGCGCACCAGGTGGTGGAGACGGTGGCGCGCACGCTGCGGCGCGCGACCGGGTCCGCGCCGGCAGGCCCTCGCGGCGGCGGCGCCCGTGCCGCGGCGCGCGCGGTGCCGATGCCGCGCGCGACCGTCGACGCCGGCGCGCACATGTTCGCGTCGACCGCGCTGTGGCCCTGCGCCGAGCCGGGCGACCTGCTGATCTCGAACGGGCTCGCCACGATGGGAGTCGCGCTGCCCGCGGCGATCGGCGCGGCGCTGCAGGAACGTTCGCGCCCGGTGGTGGCGTTCACCGGCGACGGCGGGCTCGCGATGTGCCTGGGCGAGCTCGCCACCGCGGTGGAGCAGCGCGCGCCGGTGATCGTGGTCGTGTTCAACGACGCGGCGCTCTCTCTGATCGACATCAAGCAGCAGCACCGCGGGCTCGCCGCAACGGGAGTGCGCACGCGCGAGGCCGACTTTCGCGGCGTGATGCGCGCACTGGGCGGGCAGGCCTGGCGCGCGGCCACCGCGGCGTCGCTGCGCGCCGCGGTGCGGCGCGCCCACGCGCTGGCGAGCGGCGGGGGCGGCCCCTGCCTGATCGACGTGCGCGTCGACCCCTGCGGCTACCGCGCGCAGATGCGGGCGCTGCGCGGCTGAGGCGCCGCGCGGCTTTGCGGCTGCGTGCCCGAGGCGCGGCGCGGCTTCGGCGCTGCGCGCCCCAGGCCCCGCGTGACCTGATCGTGATCAACTCGATGCCGCACCGACATCGCGCCACCACGAAGCGGTGATGTCGTGCCCCCACCATCACTGCATCGACGCAATGCACGTCGTCGACAACCCAACCCACTGCAAGGAATCAACTCAATGAACGCGATCACCAGCATTCTCGCCCCCGCCACCCTCGCGCTGTTCGCCTTCGGCGCGCAGGCGGCCAACATCTCCACCGGCGGCGAAACCTACGGCGCACAGGCGCTGCCCGAGGCCGCCTCGCAGATGCCCGCCCCGCACATGGCCGCCCCGCACATGGCCGGCATGAGGGCCGCCGGCGGCGGCGTGAGCACCGGCGGCGAAACGTATTCGGGCGTGGAGAACCGGCTCACCTCGTTCGGCAGCCCGGCGAAAGACGCCAACCTGAGCGAGGCCGGGCTCGAGGGCCTCTACCTCGGCTGAGCCCCGCCCGAGTCCGCTCCCCCGGGGGCCTGCCGGCCCCCGTCCAATCACCCGGAACGCGCGAGCGGCCCGGGTGATTGGCCGTTTCAGCCCGCTTCCAGCCTCTGCCCGTGCTCGCGCGTTGCCACGAAGCGCACGTTCTTCCAGTCTTCCATCGTCACCTGCAGGTTGTACTTGCTGGTGGCGAGGTAGACCGGGTTGCCGTCGACGTCGGTGGCCATGCGCGCCGACTGGTCGCGCTCGAAGCGCCTGCGCGTGCCCTCGTCGGGGAACACGACCCAGCGCGCGGTGTGGATGTCGGCGGCGTCGTACAGCGCGTCCACCTGGTATTCGGTCTGCAGCCGGTGCGCAACGATCTCGAACTGCAGCACGCCCACGGCGCCGAGCAGCAGGCGCCCGGTGGCGGTCTCGAGCACCTGGATCGCGCCCTCCTCGCCCAGCTGCTGCAAGCCCTTTTGCAGCTGCTTTGCCTTGAGCGGGTCGCGCGAGCGCGCGTAGCGGAACATCTCGGGCGCGAAGTACGGAATGCCCTTGAACGCGAGCGGCTCGCCCTCGGTGAGGGTGTCGCCGATCTGCAGCTGGCCGTGGTTGTGGATGCCGATGATGTCGCCGGCCACCGCGCCCTGGCTCGCCACCCGCTCGTTGGCCATGAAGGTGAGCGCGTTGGCGAGCTTCATCTCGCGCGCGAGGCGCAGGTGCGCCACCTTCATCCCCGAGCTGTAGCGCCCCGAGCACACGCGCAGGAACGCGATACGGTCGCGGTGCTTCGGGTCCATGTTCGCCTGGATCTTGAACACGAAACCGGTGAACGCGGGCTCGGTGGGCTGCACGAAGCGCGTGCCGGCGTCGCGCGGCTGCGGCGGCGGCGCCCAGTGCACCAGCGCCTGCAGGATCTCCTGCACGCCGAAGTTGTTGATCCCCGAGCCGAAGAACACCGGCGTCTGCGTGCCCGACAGGAAGCGGTCGATCTCGAACGGGTGGCTCGCGCCGCGGATCAGCTCCACGCCCTCGCGCAGCTCGGCCACCTCGTCGGGGAAGAGCGCGTCGAGGCGCGGGTTGCCGATGCCCTCGATCATTTCGGACGCGCCGCCGCGCCGCTCCTCGCCGGGGCTGAACCGCAGCAGCCGGTCTTCGGCCAGGTGAAACACGCCGCGAAAGCGCTTGCCCATGCCCACCGGCCAGGTGATCGGCGCGCAGTCGATGCCCAGCACCGACTCGATCTCCTCGAGCAGCTCGAAGGGCGAGCGCACCTCGCGGTCGAGCTTGTTGACGAAGGTGATGATCGGCGTGGCGCGCAGCCGGCACACCTCGAGCAGCTTGATCGTCTGCGCCTCCACGCCCTTGGCCGCGTCGATCACCATCACCGCCGCGTCCACGGCCGTGAGCACGCGGTAGGTGTCCTCGGAGAAATCCTGGTGGCCGGGCGTGTCGAGCAGGTTGATCGTGTGGCCGGCGTACTCGAACTGCATCACCGAGCTGGTGACCGAGATGCCGCGCTGCTTTTCCACCTCCATCCAGTCGGAGGTGGCGTGACGCGCGCTCTTTCGCGCCTTCACCGTGCCCGCGAGCACGATCGCGCCGCCGAACAGCAGCAGCTTCTCGGTGAGCGTGGTCTTGCCCGCGTCGGGGTGGGAGATGATCGCGAAGGTGCGCCGGCGCGCGACTTCGCGCTCGAGATCTGGGGTGCTCAAGGTTGGAGAGGGCTTGTGGTCGGAGGCGCACGCGGCGGCCAGGCGTGCGGCGCGCGGGCGTGCAAAGGCGCCATTGTACCGGCGCCGCGTCAGACCCACCCGATCGCGTTCGCGAAGATCGCCGCGATCGCCAGCGGCACGAGCCAGCGCAGCAGCCACAGCCACAGCCAGTACCAGCGCGCGTAGCGCGAGCCCTGCGCGAACGCGCGCTCGCGCGCCCGCCCGCCCATGCGCCAGGCGACGAAGATCGCGATCCCGAATCCGCCCGCGGGCAGCAGCAGGTTGGCGCAGACCCAGTCCCAGAAGTCGAACCAGTTCTTGCCCTGGCCGGCCCCGAAGACGCCGGCGGTGAGCTCGGCGAAGCCCGCGCCGAACAGCCCGCTCCCGCCCGCGAGCGCCGAGGGCACCCCGAGCAGCGCGATCGCCCCGGCGAGCAGCACGGTGGCGCGACGGCGCGACCACCCCATCTCGTCGATCGCGTGCGCCACCACCACTTCGAGCGCCGATATCGCCGAGGCGAGCGCGGCCACCGCGAGCAGCAGGAAGAACGCGAAGGCCCAGGCCGGGCCGCCGGGCATCTGCGCGAGCGCGATCGGCAGGTTCGCGAAGATCAGCCCCGGGCCGGCGCCGGGCGCGAGCCCGAACGTGAAGGCGATCGGGAACACGACCAGGCACGCGAGCAGCGAGATCAGCGTGTCGAGCCCGCTGATCACGACCGACGAGGCGACGATGTCCTCGCTGCGCGCGACGTAGCTGCCGTAGGTGATCATCGCGCCCATGCCCAGGCTGAGCGTGAAGAACGCGTGCCCCAGGGCCTCGAGAACGCCGCGCGCGCTCAAGTCCTGCGCGTGCAGCCCGAACACGAAGCGCACCGCCGGCGCGAAGCCCTCGAGCGACATCGCGCGCACCAGCAGCACGCACATCAGCGCCAGCAGCAGCGGCATCAGCCACCGGTTCCAGCGCTCGACGCCCTTGCGCACGCCGCCCAGCACCGAGACCATCACGATCGCCATGAACACCGCGTGCCAGAACAGGTTCACGGCGGGGTCGGCGTGCACCCGCGCGAACAGCGCCGCCACCGTGGCGGGGTCGTCGCTCGCGAGCGCGCCGCTCGCGCCGAGCCACGCGTAGTGCAGCGTCCACCCCGCCACCACGCTGTAGTACGACAGGATCACGCCGACCGCGATCACCCCCATCCAGCCGATGCCGCTCCACGCGCGCGACCCGCCCGGCGCCTCGCGAAAGGCCCCGACCGGCGCCTTGTGCGTTTCGCGCCCGAGCAGGATCTCGGCCACCATGATCGGCACGGCCACCAGCACGATGCAGGCCAGGTAGACGACGACGAACAGCCCGCCGCCGTTCACGCCGGCGATGTAGGGGAACTTCCAGATGCTCCCCAGCCCCACCGCCGAGCCGGTGGCAGCGAGCACGAAGCCCAGCCTCGAGGACCAGGATTCGCGCGCTGCAGGGGTGGCGCTCATCGCGCCATGATGCAAGGTTGGCGCGCGTCGCGCCATGACAAGAGTTGGCGGCTCGGCTGAATCTCGGGGCTGGCGGTCAGCCCTGATCCGGCCCGCGCCGATCAGCGTCGCAGGTCAGGCTCGTACCGGCGCGAGCAGTCGCAGCCGCAGCCCCGGGAAGCGCTGGAAGTCGCGGTCGAAGGTGACGAGTGCGTGGCCGTGCTCGATCGCGAGCGCGGCCAGGTGCGCATCCGGCACGAAGTTGCCTCCCGCCCCGAGGCCGATCAGTAAACGCCCGACAATGCCCGCGTGACGGTCGGTCGGGCTGAGGATCCGTGCACGCGGATGCCCGAGCCAGTCGTCGATCACCGACAGCGCGAGTTCGATCGTGAGCGGACGTCGCAGGATTCCAGGCCGCGTGCACAGCCGCACGAAACCGGTGAGCGCGGGCCAGGTGAACGACAGCCCTCGATCACTGTTGATCGCGTCTTCCACCGCCCGCGCCGCAACGCGGTGGTTCGGGCAGGATCTGTCGACCGCGTAGATGAGGACGTTGACGTCGGGCGTCGTCACTGCCCGCGCGCGAGCTTGCGCGCGCGCTCCTGGTCTTCGAGTTCGGCCGCGAGCGCGAGCGCCTTGCTCAGATCGAGCGCGGAGCCGCCGAGGTCGAAACTTCGCTGCCGGAACGGGGTTGGGGCGTCGGGATGCTCGGCCAGCGCCGCGCGCAGCGCGTCGTTCACCACCTTCTTGAACGATTTCCCGCTGCGCAGCATCTCCTGCCGGAGCAAGGGCTCGAGCTCGTCGTCGATCGTGAGCGTCGTGCGCATGGCATCAAAACATCAAGGTAGTTGATGATTTGATGATTCTAGCCTGGGCGCCTGCGCTGGGCAATCGGCGCTTCGCATCAGCCGTGCGGGTCGGTGCGAGCGGCCGAGCCTGGCGGACGACGCTGACCGCAAGAGCGCGGGGCCGTGAACCCGGCCGGCCGGGCGTCGAGCGGCGATCCTCAGTGCCGGCCGCGATGCCCGTCTCGACGCCAGCCGCGGTGCCACCCGTAGCGCGGGTGGTGCCAGCCCCACCCGTAGGTTGCGTGCACCTGCCACACGTATCCGGGCGCCGGCATCGGGTAGGCCGGCGCAACGTGGACGAAACCGCGCGCGCCCTCCACGCCGTAGGGCGGAACCGGGGCAACCACGCACCCGAGCAGCGCCGCGCCCACTGCGCCGATCGCCGCCAATCTCACGATGCTCTTCATCGACTCTCTCCTGCTCGTTGGGCCCGGGCTGCAGCGCTCGCGGCGCGCATCCCCCTCGGCTGCATTGGACACCCTTGGCCTGCAACAAGGTGCGTCGCAGATGTTGAAGTTGTAACCGGATGATTCGGCGCACTGGTGGTAGGCTCGCAGCCGCACCCGAACAACCCGACCGATCGCCGTGACCGACCCCCAACCGATCCTCGCCGGCCTGCGCGTCGTCGAACTCTCCGCCTTCATCGCCGCGCCCTCGGCCGGGCTCACGCTCGCGCAGCTGGGCGCCGACGTGATCCGGGTGGACCCGCCCGGGGGCAACATCGACATCTCGCGCCTGCCGCTCGCGGCCAACGGGCGCAGCCTGTACTGGGCCACGCTCAACCGCGGCAAGCGCTCGGTGGAGATCGACGCGCGCAGCCCCGAGGGCGAAGCCCTGCTCGCGGAGCTGATCACGGCGCCGGGCGAAGGCGGCGGCATCTTCATCACCAACCTCCCGGTGAAGGGCGCGCTCGCCTACGAAGCGCTCGCGCAGCGCCGGCCCGACCTGATCATGGTGCAGCTGGCGGGCTCGCCCGACGGCGCCACCGCGGTCGACTACACGGTGAACTGCGCGGTGGGCTTTCCGCTGCTCACCGGCGACGGGCGCGCGCCGGTCAACCACGTGCTGCCCGCGTGGGACGTGATCGCCGGGCAGATGATCGTGACCGCCGTGCTCGCGGCCGAGCGCCAGCGGCGCGCCACCGGCGCCGGCCAGCACGTGCGGCTCGCGCTCTCCGACGTGGCGATGGCGGTCACGGCCAACCTGGGCTACCTCGCCGAGATCGAGATCAACGGCACCGAGCGCCCCGCCGACGGCAACTTCGTCTACGGCGCCTGGGGCGACAGCTTCGCGACCGCCGACGCGCGCCACCTGATGGTGGTCGCGATCAGCGAGCGGCAGTGGCGCGCGCTGATGGGCGCCACCGGGCTGGGCGACGGCCTCGCGGCCGCGGCCGCCGCGAGCGGGCACCGCCTCGACGACGAGGCCGGCCGCTACGCGGCGCGCGAGCTGATCTCGGGCTTCCTGCGGCCGTGGTTCGCGGCGCGCGCGCTGGCCGAGGTGGAGCAGGCCTTCGCGGGCACCGGCGTGCTCTGGGGCCCGTACCGCAGCGCCGCGCAGATGCTGGCCGAAGACCCCCGCTGCTCCGAGCGCAACCCGATGTTCGTCCGCGTCGAGCACCCGGGCCTGGGGCGCGCGCTCACCGCCACCACCCCGCTGGCCTTCGGCGCGGCGGCGCGGGTGCCGCCCGGGATCGCGCCGCGGCTGGGCGAACACACCGCCGCGGTGCTGGCCGACGTGCTCGGCGCCGAACCGGCGGCGATCGCGCAGTGGCGCGGCGCCGGAATGATCGGCGAGGCGCGGTGAGCGCGCGCGACGACGCGCCGGGCGCGCTGGTGCAGCAGTGCGCGCAGGCACTGGCGGCAGCCGAGCGGCTGATCGCTTCGCTGCGGCAAGCGCTGGTCGCGGCGCTCGCGAGCGCGGACGACGACCCCGGCGCCGCGCTGCAGCGCGAGCAGGCGCGCGCGCACGGCTTCGCCTGGGCCGCCACCTACCACCGCGGCCTGGGCGAGATGCTCGGCTGGGCGCGGCGGCTGCAGCGCGAGGGCCGCCTGGGCGAGCTGGAGCGCGACCTGCTGGGCGCCGCTTTTTCCGAGTACTGCGCGCAACTCGCCGGCGGCCTCGCGATGAGCCAGGGCGAGGTGTTTCGCCCCCGATCGCTCGACGCCGCCGCCGCCGATGCCTTCGCGGCCGACGCGGCGGTCTCGTCGATCGTCGCGCGCGGCTTCGACGCCGCGGCGCGCGCGCGGATCGCCGCGCGGCTGGCCGAGGGCGCGAGCACGCGCAGCTTCGGCGAGCCGGGCTTCGACGACCCCGCACTGGCCGAGATCCGCGCGCAGTTCTCGCGCTGGGCCGACGACCACGCCGCCGCCGCGCACCAGTGGCACCTGCAAAACGCGCTGATCCCCGACGCGGTCGTGGCCGAACTCGGCGCGCTCGGCGTGTTCGGCCTCACGCTGCCCGAGGCGTGGGGCGGCTCGGGCATGGGCAAGTCGGCGATGTGCGTGGTCACCGAGGAGCTCTCGCGCGGCTTCATCGGCCTGGGGTCGCTGGGCACGCGCTCCGAGATCGCGGCCGAGCTGATCCGCGCCAACGGCACCGACGCGCAGAAAGCCCGGTGGCTGCCCGCGATCGCGAGCGGCGAGGTGCTGCCCACCGCCGCGTTCACCGAACCCGACGTCGGCTCCGACCTCGCGTCGATCAGGACGCGCGCCGAGCTGGTGCGGCGAACCGACGGCGCGGGCGGCGCGGGCGGTGAGGCCGGCGCGCGCGCGGACGCCTCGCGCGCGAACCACGACGCGGTCTGGCGCGTGCACGGCGCCAAGACCTGGACCACGCACGGCGCGCGCAGCGACCTGATGACGCTGCTGGTGCGCACCGAGCCCGCGGAGCGCGGGCACCGCGGGCTGTCGATGTTCCTCGCCGCCAAGCCGCGCGGCACCGACGCCAACCCCTTTCCCGCGCCCGGAATGCACGGCACCGAGATCGAGGTGCTCGGCTACCGCGGCATGAAGGAGTACGAGATCGCCTTCGACGGCTTCGAGATGCCCGCCGACGCGCTGCTCGGCGGCGTGCGCGGGCAGGGCTTCCGCCAGCTGATGCAGACCTTCGAGAGCGCGCGCATCCAGACCGCGGCGCGCGCGGTGGGCGTGGCGCAGAACGCCTTCGAGCTGGGCCTCGCCTACGCCGCTTCGCGGGTGCAGTTCGGCCAGCCGCTGCTCGCGTTCCCGCGCGTGGCCGACAAGCTCGCCTGGATGGCGGTCGAGACGATGATCGCGCGCCAGCTCACGCTCTACGCCGCGCGCGAGAAGGACGGCGGGCGGCGCTGCGACCTCGAGGCCGGCATGGCCAAGCTGCTCGCCGCGCGCGTGGCCTGGGCCAACGCCGACAACGCGGTGCAGATCCACGGCGGCAACGGCTACGCGCAGGAGTACCCGGTGAGCCGCGTGCTGGTCGACGCGCGGATCCTCAGCGTGTTCGAGGGCGCGGCCGAGATCCAGGCCAACATCGTCGCGCGCGCGCTGCTCGAACGCGGCTGAACGCGGCTCACCGCGGCTCACCGCGGCTCACCGCGACCGAGCGCGGCCGGGCGCGGCCGGGCGCGGCCGAGAGCGCGGCTCAGCGCCCGACGCGCGCCAGCGTGTCCTCGATCAGCGCGCGGGCGATCGACAGCCGCGGCGGCAGCTGCGGCAGCGCCTCGGGCGCGAACCACTGCGCGTCGGCCAGTTCGGCCGGATCCACCCGCAGTTCGCCGCCCGCATACTCGGCCTGGAACGCGATCATCAGCGAGTTCGGGAAAGGCCAGCTCTGGCTGCCGAAGTAGCGCAGGTTCGCCACCTCGACGCCCGTCTCTTCGCGCACCTCGCGGTGGATCGCGTCCTCGATCGTTTCGCCCGCCTCGAGAAAGCCGGCGAGCGCGCTGTAGCGCCCGGGGGGGAAGTTCAACCCGCGCCCGAGCAGCAGCTCGCGGCCGCGCGTGACCTGCACCATCATCGCCGGCGCGATCCGCGGGTAGGCGGTGAGCCCGCACGCCGGGCAGCGCTTCGCGCGCTCGCCCTGCGCCTGCTCGGTGGGCGTGCCGCAGGCGCCGCAGAACCGGTGCGTGCGATCCCACTCCACGATCTGCACCGCGCGCATCGCGATCGCCAGCGTGGCGTCTTCGAGCACGCCGAACCAGCTGCGCAGCCCGGCCGCGCGCAGCCCCTCGGGCAGGCTCGGCTCCCCGCCTTGGCTGGCGGTCGCGAGCGCCACCGCGACGTGCGCGCGCCCCTCGTGGCGGCCGATCGCGTGGGCGCTGGCCGCGACCACCCCGGCCTCGCGGTAGAACCGCCACGGCAGCGCGCCGGGCGAGTCGCCGAACTGCACCAGCGCGTCGCGGTGGAACACGTAGGCGATCGCGTCGTCGTCCAGCGCGAGCGCGTGTTCCGGCACGAATCCGGGCGGCGTGATGATCATGGGGCGCAGTCTATCGGGGCCCGCCGGCCTGCGCGTGCCCGCGCGCGCCGCCGACCGGTCTCAGTGAAGCGCGCAGCTGCCCGGGCCGTCGGGGTGGCCGCAACTGCCGCACGCGCCGAGCGCCGCTGGCATCGCTTCAGGGGTCGAGGAGGTCGCGAACACCGACAGCCGCTTTTCCAGCCGCGTGGAACTGCAATGCGGGCACGCGAGCGCGGTGTCGGCACGCACGAGCTTCTCGAAGGCGCGGCCGCACGCGCGGCAATCGTATTCGTAGATCGGCATGCGGTTCAGCTCCTCGTCTGGCCGAGAGTGTAGCGCACCGGCTCCACGTAGCGCGGGTTCTCGTGCAGCCGCCAGTAGGCGGCCTGCAGCCGCTCGGTCACCGGCCCGAACCGGCCCGCGGGCCGCCCCGCGACCGGCGCGCCGTCGACCCGGGCGACCGCGATCACGCCTCCGCCGGTGCTGGTGAGAAAGACCTCGTCGGCCGCGCGCAGCTCGTGGGCGGGCAGCGCGCGCACCTGCACCTCGAAGCCCTCGGCGCGCGCCATCTCGATCGCGGTGCGCCGCGAAACCCCCTCGAGCACGCCGGCGGCCGGCGTCACGAGCCGCGCGCCCTCGGGCCCGCCGAACACCGCGAACACGTTGAAGCCCGGCCCCTCGGCGATGTTGCCCGCGGCGTCGACGAGCGCCGCCGTCTCGCCGCCCTGCTCGTAGGCGTGGAACAGCCCCATCACGAAGTCGAGCCAGTGGTAGTTCTTCACGCGCGGGTCCACGCTCGCGGGCGCGATGCGCTGCTGCGGCGCGACGACCAGGTTCACGCCGCGGCGCTGCTTGTCGGGGTCGGCGATCCAGACGAACGGGATCGCGAAGGCCATGAAGCGGTTGGTGCAGGTGCGCGGGTCGCGCGAACCGGGCGCGGGCAGCCCGCGCGTGCACAGCACCTCCACGTAGGCGTCGCGCAGCCCGGCGCGCGCCGTGCACTCGTGCATCACCGCGCGCATCCGCTCGCGCGAGACGCCGGGGTCGAGCCGCAGCGCCGCCAGGCTCGCCTCGAAGCGGTCGAGGTGATCGTCGAGCCTGAAGAAGTTCCCCTGCCACACGTGCGCCACGTCGTAGGTGGCGTCCGAGTGCAGGAAGCCCCAGTCGAAGATCGACACCTTCGCGTCTTGCGGCGCGACGAACTCGCCGTCGACGAATGCGCAGCCCTTCATCGTCACCTCCCGCGCCTCAAGCGTTCATCGTCGGCGCCGCCGCCGCGTCGTAGCGCGGCAGGTCGAGCTGCTGGCGGCGCAGCGCCCGCCCGGGCCGCTCGCCGGTGCTCGCGCCGTCGCGCCAGACCACGCGCCCGTTCACGATCACCGTCTCGATCCCGGCGGCCGGCGCGATCGGTCGCTCGAAGCTCGCGCGATCGATCACCGTCTCCGGGTCGAACAGCACCAGGTCGGCGTACGCGCCCTCGCGCACCACGCCGCGGTCGGCGAGCCCGAACTGGCGCGCCGGCAGCGAGGTCATCTTGCGCACCGCCTCCTCGAGGCTGAACAGCCCGAGCTCGCGCGCGTAGTGCCCGAGCACGCGCGGGAAGGTGCCCCACAGCCGCGGGTGCGGGTGCACGTCGTGCGGCAGCCCGTCCGAGCCGATCATCGCGTGCGGGTTCGCGAGGATGTTGCGCACGTCGCCCTCGTCCATCATGAAGTAGATGCCGGTGGCCGGCTGCAGCCGCTCGATCGCCTCCTCGGCGGTGCAGTTCATCTCGGCGGCGATCTCGTCGAGGTCGCGCCCGGCGGCGTCGGCGCGCGCGCCCGACCACGCGACCACGGTGCGGCTCGCGCGCGACCACGGCAGCACGTGCAGCATCGTGGAGCCGGCCACGTAGGGGTACACGTCCAGCCCCACCGGCTGGCGCTCGCGCGCCGCCTCGATCGCGGCCAGCGTCTCGCGCGAGCGGCCGTGGTTCGTGTGGCCCGCGCACTTGTGGTGCGAGATCACCACCGGCACGCGCGCGGCGCGCCCGATCGCGAAGGTCTCCTCGAGCGATTCGAGCACGTCGTCGCTCTCGTCGCGCATGTGCGTGGCGTGCACGCCGCCGGCCGCGTGCACGGCCTTCACCAGCGCGATCACCTCGTCGGTGCTGGCGGCGTTCGCGGGCGGGTAGTACAGCCCCGTGGACAGCCCGATCGCCCCGGCCTCGAGAGCGGCCTCGAGCGCGGCGCGCATCCGCGCGATCTCGTCGGCGTTGGCCGGCCGCCCGAGGTCGCTCATCGCGCCCACGCGCAGCGTCGTGTGGCCCACCAGGCAGGCGGCGTTCAGGGCCGCAGGCGCGGCGTCGAGCGCGTCGAGGTAGCTGGCGAAGGTGGCGTGGAACTGCGCGGGCGTCTCCACGATCAGGTCGAGCGGCGCGGGCGGGCGGCGGTCGATCGCGAGCGGCGCGAGGCTGATCCCGCAGTTGCCGGTGATCACCGTGGTCACCCCCTGGCTCACCTTGCACGCGGCCAGCGGGTCGGCGAGCAGCATCCGGTCGTCGTGGGTGTGCACGTCGATGAAGCCGGGGGCGAGCGCCTTGCCGCGGGCGTCGATTTCGACGCCCGCGCGCCAGCCGGAGAGGTCGCCGAGGGCGACGATGCGCTCGCCTCGCACCGCGACGTCGGCGGTGGCGCTCCCGCCGCCCAGGCCGTCGATCAGCCGCGCTGCTCGTATCAGCAGGTCGGCACGGGTATCCTTGAGTTCAGTCATTGCGCACACGGTTGGGGCCCGGAGACGATTGTCGCGAAAACCGCCCCGGATCATCGGGCAAGCCCGGCATCGCGACCGACGTATCTTATCCTTGGGGCTTTATCCTTGGGGCTGGCTCGTTGGCGCGGGGGGGCGAGACTCGTCCTTTGGGTGAGCGGGCCGGTGAGGGGGCGAGGGGAGAGCGATGGCAGCGAAGGTTTTCGTCGACGGGCAGGAGGGCACCACGGGCTTGCGCATCCACGAGGTGCTGGCCGCGCGCTCCGACGTGGAGCTGCTTCGCATCGCGCCCGAGCTGCGCAAGGACGCCGCCGAGCGCGCGCGCATGCTCAACGCCGCGGACGTGGCCTTCCTGTGCCTGCCCGACGCGGCCGCGCGCGAGTCCGCGGCCATGGTCACCAACCCGAACACCTGCGTGATCGACGCGAGCACTGCGCACCGCACCGCGACCGACTGGGTGTTCGGGATGCCCGAGCTCGCGCCCGGCCAGCGCGACGCGCTGCGGCGCTCCAAGCGCATCGCCAACCCGGGGTGCCACGCGTCGGCCTTCGTGCTGCTGCTGCGCCCGCTCGTGGACGCCGGCATCGTGCCGCGCGCGCTGCCGCTGTCGGCCAGCTCGATCAGCGGCTACTCGGGCGGGGGCAAGTCGATGATCGCCGCCTACGAGGCCGGCGCGCCCAAGCTCGCCGCGCCGCGCCCCTACGCGCTCACGCTCGCGCACAAGCACCTGCCCGAAATGGTCGCGCACACCGGCATCGCCGCCGCGCCGGTGTTCATGCCGATCGTGGCCAGCTTCTACAAGGGGCTGGCGGTGTTCGTCCCGCTGCACCTCGCGCAGCTGCGCCCGGGCACCACCGGGGCGGCGATGCTCGAGGCGTTCCAGCGCCACTACGAGGGCGAGCGTTTCATCCGCGTGCTGCCGCCCTCGGACCCGGCGGCGCTGGACGAGGGATTTTTCGACGTGCAGGCGTGCAACGACACCAACCGCGCCGACATCGTGGTGTTCGCGAACGACCAGCGCGCGGTGCTCGCGTGCCGGCTCGACAACCTGGGCAAGGGCGCGAGCGGCGCGGCGGTGCAGGCGATGAACGTGCACCTGGGCCTCGACGAGGCGGCCGGCCTGCAGGCCTGATTGACACTGACCGGAGGAGCCAACGTGTTTCCAGAATTCCAAGACCTGATGAATCGGCTCAACCAGAGCGACCCGCGCTTCCGCAGTTTGTACGACAAGCACGAGGCGCTCGACGAGAAGATCAGCAGGCTGGACGCGCGAGTCGAGCCCGCCACCGATCTCGAGATCGAGGTGCTCAAGAAGGAGAAGCTGCTGCTGAAGGATCAGATCTACGAGATCCTCAGGAAGGCGAGCGCCGGCTAGACGTCGATGTTCCTCGCCACCAGCGCGTTGCTCTCGATGAACGCGCGGCGCGGCTCCACGTCGTCGCCCATCAGCGTGGTGAAGATCTGGTCGGCGGCGATCGCGTCGTCGATCTGCACCTTGAGCAGCCTGCGCGCGGCCGGGTCCACGGTGGTCTCCCACAGCTGCTCGGCGTTCATCTCTCCGAGCCCCTTGTAGCGCTGGCGCCCCACGCCGCGCTCGGCCTCGGCGAGCAGCCAGCCGATCGCGCTGCGGAAATCGTCCACCGACTGGCTGCGCTGCTTGTCGCCCTCGCCGCGCCGGATCTCGGCGCCCTCGCCCACCAGGCCGCCGATCGTGCGCGAACACTCCACCAGCGCCAGGTAGTCCGAGGACACGAGGAAGTCGGGGTCGATCACGCTGGTCTTGACGTTGCCGTGCACGACGCGCTCGGTCACCAGCACCCAGTCCTCGCTCTTCTCGTCGAAGTGCGCGCTCGCCGTGGCCGGAGCAACGTGGCGCGCGTTGGTGGCCAGCCTGCCGATCGCCTCGCTGAGCGCGAGCGCCGACGCGCGCGCCGACGCGGCGTCGGACAGCGATAGCTCGCACCCCTCGAGGATCGCGCGCAGCGCGTCGGGCTCGATGATCCGCGACAGTCGGTCGATCACGGCCTCGGCCACCAGGTAGCGCCGCGCCAGTTCGCCCAGCGCCTCGCCGCCGATCGGCTCGGCGCCCGCCGCGGGCAGCAGCAGCGCGCCGTCCAGGGCGTGGCGCAGCATGTACTGGTTGAGCTCGTGGTCGTCCTTGAGGTATCGCTCGTCCTTGCCGTGCTTGACCCTGTACAGCGGCGGCTGCGCGATGTAGACGTAGCCGCGCTCGATCAGCTCCGGCATCTGGCGATAGAACAGCGTGAGCAGCAGCGTGCGGATGTGGCTGCCGTCCACGTCGGCGTCGGTCATGATGATGATGCGGTGGTAGCGCACCTTGGCTGCCTCGAACTCCGGGCCGATGCCCGTGCCCAGCGCCGTGATCAGCGTGGCGATCTGCTCGGAGGCGATCAGCTTGTCGAAGCGCGCCTTCTCCACGTTGAGCACCTTGCCTCGCAGCGGCAGCACCGCCTGGAACTTGCGGTCGCGCCCCTGCTTGGCCGAGCCGCCGGCGGAGTCGCCCTCCACGATGAACAGCTCCGACTTCGCCGGATCCTTCTCCTGGCAGTCGGCGAGCTTGCCGGGCAGGCCGACGCCGTCGAGCAGCCCCTTGCGGCGCGTCATCTCGCGCGCCTTGCGCGCGGCGTCGCGGGCGCGCGCCGCGTCGACGATCTTGCCGCAGATGATCTTCGCGTCGATCGGGGTTTCGAGCAGGAACTCCTCGAGCGCCTTCGCAATCACCTCCTCGACCGGGCCGCGCACTTCGGACGAGACCAGCTTGTCCTTGGTCTGCGAGCTGAACTTGGGCTCGGGCACCTTCACGCTCAGAACGCAGGCGAGGCCCTCGCGCATGTCGTCGCCGGTGGTCTCCACCTTGGCTTTCTTGGCGAACTCGCCCTGCTCGATGTAGCGGTTGATCACGCGCGTCATCGCCTGGCGCAGCCCCGTGAGGTGCGTGCCGCCGTCGCGCTGCGGGATGTTGTTGGTGAAGCACAGCACCTGCTCGCTGTAGCCGTCGTTCCACTGCATGGCCACTTCCACGCCGATCGACAGGCCCGCTTCGGTGTCGCGCGAGCCCACGGCGTGGAACACGTTCTGGTGCAGCGCGCTCTTGGTGCGGTTGATGTACTCGACGAAGCCCTTCACGCCCCCGGAGAACGCGAAATCCTCCTCCTTGCCCTGGCGCTGGTCCACGAGCTTGATGCGCACGCCGTTGTTCAGGAACGAGAGCTCGCGCAGCCGCTTGGCGAGGATCTCGTAGTGGTATTCGATGTTGTCGAAGATCAGGTCGTCGGCCAGGAAGTGCACCTCGGTGCCGCGCTTCTCGGTCGTGCCGGTGACCCTGATCGGCGAGCACAGCACGCTCTGGCCGGGCGCGTAGCCGTTGGCGTCCACGCCCTCGGGCACCTTCATCTCGGCCAGTTCGCGATCCTGGACGACGCCGCGATGGAACTCCATGAAGTGGGCCTTGCCGTTGCGCTTGATCGTGAGCCGAAGCCACTTCGACAGGCCGTTCACGCACGACACGCCCACGCCGTGCAGTCCGCCCGAGACCTTGTAGCTGTTCTGGTCGAACTTGCCGCCGGCGTGCAACTCGGTCATCACGATCTCGGCGGCGCTTCGCTTGGGCTCGTGCTTGTCGTTCCACTTCACGCCGGTGGGAATGCCCCTGCCGTTGTCGATCACCGAGATCGAGTTGTCGGTGTGGATCGTGACCACGATCTCGTCGCAGTGCCCGGCGAGCGACTCGTCGATCGCGTTGTCCACCACCTCGAACACCAGGTGGTGCAGACCGGTGCCGTCGGAGGTGTCGCCGATGTACATGCCGGGGCGTTTGCGCACCGCCTCGAGGCCTTCGAGGATCTGGATCGAATCGGTGTCGTACAGCTTTTCGGTCATCGCGTTCTCGGTCAGGGGGCGGGGCTTCGCGCGCGCGTCAGATGCGCATCGGCATCACGACGTAGCGAAACGACGCGTCGCCGGGCACCGTGATCAGCGCGCTGGAGTTGGAGTCGCCCAGGTCGACCTGAACGCTCTCGGTGCGCAGGTTGCCGAGCACGTCTTGCAGGTAGCCCACGTTGAACCCGATCTCGAGCCCCTCGCCGGCGTAGTCGACCTCGATCTCCTCCACCGCCTCTTCCTGCTCGGCGTTGCTGGTCTGGATCCTGAGCGTGCCGGGCGCGAGCGTGAGGCGAACGCCGCGAAACTTGTCCGACGTGAGGATCGACGCGCGCCCGAGCGAGGCCGCGAGCACGTCGCGACCCACCGTCATCTGCTTGGTGTAGCCGGTGGGGATCACCCGCTGGTAGTCGGGGAACTTCCCCTCCACCAGCTTGCTCAGCATCTCGACCTCGCCGAAGCGGAAACGCACCTGGTTGGCCGACACGTCGATCATCACCGTCGCCTCGTCGTCGGAGAGCAGGCGCTGCAGCTCGAGCACGGTCTTGCGCGGGATGATCACCTCGTTCTTGGCGAGCGCTGCGCCCTCGACCACGGCCTGGCAGAACGCGAGCCGGTGCCCGTCGGTGGCCACGACGCGAACCTGGTCGCCGTCGGTCACGAGCAGCAACCCGTTGAGGTAGTAGCGGATGTCCTGCTGCGCCATCGCGAAGTGCACCATGTGGAACAGGTGCTTGAGCTGGTTCTGCGGCAACGCGAACGACGCCGAAAAGCGCTCGTTCACCGACACGGTGGGGAACTCCTCGGCGCCCAGCGTCTGGAGCGCGAAGCGGCTCTTGCCCGCCGTGATCGTGGCTTTCTTGTTCGTGACCGCGATCGAGACCTCGGGGCCCTCGGGCAGCGCGCGCAGGATGTCGATCAGCTTGCGCGCCGACACGGTGGTGGCGCCGGACTCCTTGCCGCCGCCGAGCGCCGCGCTGGTCTGGATCTGGATCTCCACGTCGGTGGCGAGGAACGAGACGTTCTCGCCGTCCTTGCGCAGCAGCACGTTCGCGAGGATCGGGAGGGTGTGCCGGCGCTCGACGATTCCCGCCACCGTGGAGAGCGGTTTGAGGATCGCGTCGCGAGACGCTTTTATGAACTGCATATCTCTTTATCTCCTCTTGGTGTTGTTGATGTACACGGCTGTTTCAGGTGGAAAACACCGACAGGCCCAGCAACGGCGCGGCATTGCGCGCAGGAACAACCCGTGCGCAAGCGGCTCCGGCGGCCGGGACGCGTGTGGACGAATCGGGCGATTTCGGCGTCGGGGCACTTTTTCCACAATCCGTGCCCGATCGATTCAGGGTGTTTCCCACAGGCTTCATCCTCGCAGGGTCTGCTCGAGCACGTGAATCTGGTGGTTGAGCTCGGAGTCCTGGCGCCGGTGCTCGGTGATCTTGCGCATCGCGTGCAGCACCGTGGTGTGGTCGCGCCCGCCGAAGGCCTCGCCGATCTCCGGGAGGCTCTTCTGGGTGAGTTCCTTCGCCAGGTACATCGCGATCTGGCGCGGGAGCACGATGTGCGCGTGGCGGCGCTTGCTGTACATGTCGGCCACCTTCATCTTGAAGAAGTCGGCCACCGTCTTCTGGATCACCTCCACCGAGATCTGGCGGCGGTTGAGCGCGAGCAGGTCTTCGAGCGCCTCCTTGGCGAGGTCGAGCGTGATCGGGCGGTTGCGGAATCCGGCGTAGGCCACCACGCGCAGCAGCGCGCCCTCGAGCTCGCGCACGTTCGAGCGCAGGTGCTTGGCGATGAAGAAGGCCACGTCCTCGGGGAGCTCCGAGCCCTGCTGCTCGGCCTTCTTGTGCAGGATCGCGACGCGCATCTCGAGCTCGGGGGGCTCGATCGCGATGATCAGCCCCGAGTCGAAGCGCGAGATCAGCCGCTCCTCGATGCCGGCGATCTCCTTGGGGTAGGTGTCGCAGGTGATGATGATCTGCTTGCGCGCCGCGTACAGCGCGTCGAAGGTGTAGAAGAACTCCTCCTGCGTGCGCGGCTTTCCCGACAGGAACTGGATGTCGTCGATCAGCAGCAGGTCGAGCGACTGGTAGTAGTGCTTGAGGTCTTCGGAGGTCTTGCGCTGGATCGCGCGCACCATCTCGTCGAAGTACTCCTGCGCGTGGATGTAGCGAACCTTGGCCGAGGGGTTGCGCTGCACCACCGCGTTGCCCACCGCGTGGATCAGGTGCGTCTTGCCCAGCCCCACCCCGCCGTAGAGGAACAGCGGGTTGAAGCTCGCCGGCTTGTCCACCACCTGCAGCGCGGTGATGCGCGCCATCTGGTTGGCCTTGCCGGTGATGAAGCTGTCGAAGGTGAGGTCCGCGCGCAGGCGGCTGCGGTCGGCCACCGGCGAGGGCGGGAGGTGTGCGCCGGCCTCGGCGGACCCCGCGCCACGGGCCGCGGCGGCCCCGGCAACCGGCGGCTTGAGGTCGGTCTCGCGGCGCGCGGGCGGCTTGCCGTCGCGGCCCTCCCTGGGCTTGGCCGGGGCCACGATCTCGAATGCCACGCGCGTCTGCGGGTCGATCAGCTGCGAGGCCAGTTCGGCGATGCGCCCGCCCCACTGGCTGCGCACCCAATTGAGCTTGAACTGGTTCGGGGCCCCGATTCGCAGTAAGTGGTCACTCTCGTCATAAGAAAGGAAAACCAACGGCTTGATCCAGGTTCTGAACAATTGCGCCGGCACCTCGGATTCGAGTTGCGACGTGCAGGCAAGCCATCGATCGTGCATCTGGGGCGCCGGAAGCTGAGCCCTGGGGGCTGAAGCGGTTGACAAAAATCCCTCGCGGCGCGCGCACGCAGCGCGGCCCGAAAGCATTTCCGGGAAGCCGCCATTGTACCTCGCGCGACGAAGTTTTCCACAGGTGCTGCATTGACGCGCGAGGAAGGATCGGGTGTAATCGAGGGCTTTTCGTCGAGAAAGAAAATGAAACGAACCTTTCAGCCATCGGTCGTGCGGCGCAAGCGCACGCACGGATTCCTCGTCCGCATGAAGACCCGCGGCGGGCGGGCGGTGATCCGCGCGCGCCGTGCCAAGGGTCGCAAGCGCCTCGGCGTCGTCTGACGCCGGTGTCGTACCGGCAGGCGACGCAGTCGATCGCGCGGGGCCGGTCACGTGGTGCCTGATCCGTGCCGCGCACGCGCGTCGACGCCCGGTTCGCGGCGCTGTCGCGGCGCCGCGCCGACATGGTCAGCGAGCATTTCGGGCTCGCGGTGATGATGCGCGCGTCGAATGACCCGCTCCAGGGGCCGGCGCGGCTGGGTTTCGCCGTGCCCAGGCGCCAGCTCGCGCACGCGGTCGATCGCAACGCGCTCAAGCGGGTTGCGCGCGAGGCGTGGCGCCAGGTGCGCTGGCCGGGGGTGAACCGGCCCGCGGTGGCGCTGGTGAAGCTTCGCCGCGCGGATCCGGCCTGGCCCGGCGCCACCCGGCGCGCGCTCAAGCGCAGCTGGCGGGCGGAGCTCGACGCGCTGTTCGGCCGCGCCGCGGCGCAGGCCGCGCGCCAGAGCCGGACATGATCGCGTCGTTGCGGCCATGATCGCGACGCTTCGGCTTCGCGTGCGCGGCTGGCTGGTGGCGCTGCTGGTCGCGCCGCTTCGCGCCTACCAGTACGCGATCAGCCCGATGCTGCCGGCGCGCTGCCGCTTCTTCCCCAGCTGCTCGGGCTACGCGATCGAGGCGCTGCAACGTCACGGCCCGTTGCGCGGCGGCCTGCTCGCGGCGGCGCGCGTGTGTCGCTGCAACCCCTGGAACGACGGCGGCGTCGACCCCGTTCCCGACCAGCCGAAACCGTTCGCGCGCGCGGCGTTCGCGCGCTGGCCAGCCGCGCTGCGCGGCGACCCTCCCGCCAGGACCGAGTAAGTCATGCAATTGCAACGCACCATCCTGTGGATCGTCTTCTCGATGTCGCTGCTGTTCCTGTGGGACAGCTGGCAGCGCCACAACGGCAGGCCGTCGATGTTCGGCGGCGCGCCCGCAACGCAGTCCGGCGCCCCGCCGGCCGGCACAGGCAAGGCGGGCGCAGGCGCGCCCGCCGCGAAGGCCGACCCGAGCGTGCCGGTCGCGCCCGCGCAG
>DATCZK010000084.1:0-20888 GCA_036525975.1 Burkholderiaceae bacterium
AATCGTGCCAGGCAATCGAATCAATGGCTTGGCGCTGCCCGTGGCGCCGACTGTAAGACTTTTCGACATGAACCGCGGGATGGGGCCCTGGCCGGCGGCGTACCGCTGATGCCGGAGGCCGCGCCAGCCGATCCGCCGCCACCCGGGATCGCGACGCGGCTCAAGGCGGGGGCACGTCGGGCGTGGCCGACGCGTCGGGCCGCGCCAGGCACCGATTCAGGGCATCGGCAAAGTGCCCGATCCCCTTCCAGCCGGATCGCCCGCAGCCGCGGGAACCGGGATCGGGTGGCGACCAGGCGCTCGAAGATCGTTGGCACCGAGTGGTAGATCGTGATCGGCTCTCTGGCGATCGCGCGCGCGAGAGCGTCGATGCCGTTGCGCCGAAGGTCGAAGGGGTAGAGCGTCGCGCCGTTGAGCAGCGCGCACAACATGCTGGAAATCGCGCCGCTGAAGCCCGGTGCCCGGTCTCCCGGAGTGGACACGGCGAAACCGCTATCGTGACCCGAATCGGCGCGCCGCCACCGAGAAGATGACACACTCCGGGCTCAATGCCAGGCGCTACAGGCCCAGCGCCCGGTCCGTCGCGCTGACGCCGTACTTGTCGCGCGGCGGCCAGGGGCGGGTGCGCCAGTGCGGCTCGAACGCGAAGGAAGATTTGCGGCGGCCGGGCAGCAGCGCGCCGTTGCCGGCCCCCTTGGCGTAGTCGTAGTAGGACTTGACGATTTCTTCGCGGCTGACCTGCTGCGCCGCCGGATGTGCCAGGCAGGCCTCGCGCCAGCGCCTCACCCGCGCAAATCGCTCGGTGGACGGCAGTTCGAAGCCCTCGTAGTAGTCCAGGAACCAGAAACGCATGAACATCGGCGTGAACACGGCTTCGGCCCAGCCGAACTCGCCGAACAGGAAGGTGCCATCGGGCGAGTGCTCCACGAGGAACTCGTCGAGCCGCGCGAACTGCGCCAGCATGCCGGCGTGCAGGGCCTCGCGCCGGGCCGGGTCCTGGTTCATCAGGAAGCTGTAGCCCTGGTTGGTGAAGGCCCCCTCCATCGTGCACAAGAGGTTCTCCAGGGCGCGTCGCCAGGGGTCGGCCTGCGCCACCGGGCGCTCGGGGAAGATCGCCTCCAGGTACTGCAGGATGACCAGGCTCTCCTTGAGCACGCGGCCGTCGTCGAACTCCAGCACCGGCAGCGCGGTGGTGCCGCGCGCCAGCGCCAGCAGGCGCGGCTCGCGCGGGCGCGTGATGTCGACCACCTGGAAGCGCACCGCGTCGCGCAGGCCCTTGAGAGCGAGCAGGATCTCCAGCCGCTGGCTGAAGGGGCACACGGGAATGTGGTGGACGGTGAAACCTGACATGGCGGCGAGGATGCCATAGCCGGTTGGCGCCCGCTGCGCTCGCCGCAGCGTCGCGCATGGGAACTTCAAACGCGCTTACACCGACGCCACAGAGACGAAGAGGCTAGCAGCTCAGCTCCGCCAACCCCTTGATTCGAATGGTGCTGGTGAGACGACTCGAACGTCCGACCTACTGATTACGAATCAGTTGCTCTACCAACTGAGCTACACCAGCACGCAACCGCGAATTATAGCATCGGCCCAAGGCCCTTTTGCAGCGCCGCGCGCAGCGTGTCGTCCACTTCCGGGTACGCGAGCCGCACCCCGAGCTCGCGCTTGAGGCGGCGGTTTTTCAGGCGCCGCGATTCGCTCATGAAGCTCAACATCATCGGCGAGACCATCGACGCGAGTTCGCCGCGCGCAACGCGCGGGGGGCGCGGCAGGCCGAAGGCGTCGGCAACGCGGTCGAAATAGTCGCCCATCTTGAGGTTGCTGTCGTCCACGGCGTTGACGACGCGATTGGCGCGCCCGCGAAACAGCGCCGCCACCGTGGCTGCGGCGAGGTCCTCGGCGTGGATGTGGTTGGTCCACACGTCCTCGTCGGGCACCAGCGCGGGCAGCCCCTTCTTCAGCCGTTCCACCGGCAGGCGGTCCTCGGCGTAGATGCCGGGCGCGCGCACGATCGCAACGCGCGCGAGCCCGCGGCGCGCGGCCGCGCGCAGGCGTCGCTCGGCGTCCACGCGCCGGATCGCGCGCGCGCTCGCGGGCGCCACCGGCCGCGATTCGTCGAACTCGGCGCCGCCGGTGTCGCCGTACACGCCGGTGGTGCTCACGTAGACCCAGCGTCGCGCCGGGATCATCGCGAAGCGGATCGCCGTCGCGCGCGCGCCGGGCCGCGCCTCGTACCCTGCGCGGGCGCGCGATCCGCGCCCCGCCCACGCCACCATCCTGCGCGTGCGCGGGTCGCCGGGGCCGGCGTTGGGCGGCGGCGCGAGGTCGATCATCCAGTGCGCGAGCGCGCGCAGGCCCTCGACGCGGCCCGCGTCGAGGTCCGCGCGCAGCGGCACCACGCCGATCGCCCGCAGCGCGCCGAGCGACTCTGCCGTGCGCGCGGTGCCCACCACGCGCAGCCGGTCGGGGCCGTGGCGCGCCAGCAGCTTGCGCGCGATTCGCGAGCCCACGTCGCCGCAACCGAGCACCAGAAGGGTCGGGCGGCGGAAGCGGCGCGGCAACGAGCGATAATGGGGTCTCGGAATCATCGGAACCTATCGGAACAAGCGCGAATTATGAGCTTTACAGTCACCATCCTGCCGAGCGGGAAGAATTTCAACGTCGAACCCGGCGAGTTCGTCCTCGAGGCGGCGCTGCGCCAGGGCGTGGTTCTGCCCTACGGCTGCAAGAACGGCGCGTGCGGCTCCTGCAAGTCGAAGATCGTGTCGGGAATGCACGACCAGGGCCCGCACTCGCCCAACGCGCTGCGCGACGAGGAGGCGCTCAAGGGCTTCGCGCTGCTGTGTTGCTCGAAGCCGCAGTCCGACCTCAGCGTGGAGGCGAGGGTGGTGGCGGCCGCCGGCGACATACCGCTGCGCCGCATGCCGTGCCGGATCGCCTCGGTCAGGCATCCGGCGCCCGGGGTCGCGGTGCTGCGGCTGCAGCTGCCCGCGAACGAGAGGCTGCAGTATCTCGCCGGCCAATACGTGGAACTGCTCCTGCGCGACGGCATCCGCCGCGCCTACTCGATGGCGACGGCGCCGCACGACGCCGACCAGCTCGAGCTGCACGTGCGCCACATGCCCGGCGGCAAGTTCACCGACGCGCTGTTCGGCGTGACGCAGCCCGCGTTCAAGGAGAAGGACATCCTGCGCCTCGAAGGGCCGATGGGCACCTTCTTCCTGCGCGAGGACAGCCGCAAGCCGATCGTGTTTCTCGCCAGCGGCACCGGCTTCGCGCCGGTGAAGGCCGTGATCGAGCACTGCCTGCACAAGGATCTGGGCCGTCCGATGGCGCTGTACTGGGGCGGGCGGCGGCCGCACGACCTGTACATGAACGCGCTCGCCGAGAAGTGGGCGCGCGAGGTGCCGCACTTCAGCTACGTGCCGGTGGTCTCGGACGCGCTCGACGAAGACGACTGGAGCGGACGCGTGGGTTTCGTGCACCGCGCGGTGATGGAAGACTTCCCCGATCTCTCGGGCCACGAGGTCTACGCCTGCGGCGCGCCGATCGTGGTCGATTCCGCGCGCATCGATTTCGTGGAGCAGTGCGGGCTGCCCTTGGACGACTTCATCGCCGACTCGTTCACGAGCGCGGCCGACCTCGCCGAGGCGGACGGCGCGGGGCGAGACAGGGCCTGATGGCGCAGCCGCCAGGCGAGCCGATTCGTTCGCGGTTCGCGCGCCAGGCCGAGGAGGTCGAGCGGGTGGGCCGGCGAGCCGCGCGCAGCGTGGGTGCGGCAGGCTCGTGCCGGGTCGTGTGGCGGCGCTGGGGCGAAGGCCCGGCGGTGGTGCTGCTGCACGGCGGCTCGGGCGCGTGGACGCACTGGATCCGCAACGTGGAGCCCCTCGCCGCGCTCGGGCTGTCGGTGCTCGCGCCCGACATGCCCGGTTACGGCGAGTCGGACGACGTTCCGCTGCCGCACTCGGCGCGCACGATCGCCGCCATCCTCGCGGAGTCGATCGAATCGGCCGGCCTGCCGCGCGCGTTCGCGATCGTGGGTTTTTCCTTCGGGTCGGTGGTCGCGGCGCACCTCGCGAACGACGCGCGCGTGCGCGTGGGCCACCTCGTGCTGGTGGGCGCCACCGGGCTCGGCATTGCGCGCGAACGCGAGTTCGACCTGCGCAGCTGGAAGCGCCTGGACACGCCCGAGCAGGCCCTCTCGGTGCACCGCCACAACCTGCGCGTGCTGATGGTGAACGACGAGAGCTCGCTCGACGAGATGGCGCTGTACCTGCAGGCGGTGAATACCGAGCGCACGCGCTTCATCAGCCGCTTCGCCTCGCGCGGCGACGCGCTGCCCGAACTGCTGCGAAGCGCGGCGGTGCCGTTCTCGGCGGTGTGGGGGCGCCACGACGTGACCGCCGTCGAGGGCGTGCACCGATGCGAGCAGCGGCTGCGCGAGATCGCGCCGGGGCTTCGCTTCGACGTGGTGGAGGGCGCCGGGCACTGGGTGCAGTACGAGCGCGCCGCGCAGTTCAACCGCCTGCTCGCCGCACACCTCGGCCGGGGCTGATCGCTGCGGCGCGCTCCGGCCCAACCGTGCGCGGGGAAGGCCGCGCGCGCCGCTCAGGCCTGAGGCGACCCCTCGCCCAGGTACGCGGCGCGCACCTTCGGGTCGCGCAGCATCTGCTTGGCCTCGCCCTCGAGCGTGATCAGCCCGGAGTCCATCACGTACCCGCGATCGGCGGCCTCGAGCGCGAGCTTGGCGTTCTGCTCCACGAGCAGGATGGTCGTGCCCTGGGAGGCCACCGAGCGCACCACCTCGAAGACCTTTTCCACCATCATCGGCGAGAGGCCCATCGAGGGCTCGTCGAGCAGCAGCAGCGTGGGGCGCGACATCAGCGCGCGCGCCATCGCGAGCATCTGCTGTTCGCCGCCCGAGAGCGTGCCGGCCATCTGTTCGGCGCGCTCCTTGAGCCGCGGGAAGGTCTCGAACATCCGCTGCATGTCGGCGCGGATCTCGGCCTTGTCGTCGCGCGTGAACGCGCCCATCTGCAGGTTCTCGGTGATCGACATGCGGGCGAACACGCCGCGCCCCTCGGGCACCATCGCCAGGCCCCGTGCGACGAGTTCGTGCGAACCCACTCCGCTGATCGACGCGCCGCGATAGAACACGTCGCCGCCCGCCCAGGCCTGCGTGCCCGTGATCGCCTTGAGCGTGGTGGTCTTGCCCGCGCCGTTCGCCCCGATCAGCGTGACCAGTTCGCCGTCCCTCACCTCGAGGTCCACGCCCTTGACCGCCTGGATGCCGCCGTAGGCGACCCGAAGCCCGCGGATGCTCAGCACCGGCTCAGCCATGTCCGGCTCCCAGGTAGGCCTCGATCACGCCCTTGTTGCGCTGCACCTCGCCGGGCAGTCCCTCGGCGATCTGCTTGCCGTAGTCGAGCACCGTGACGCGGTCGCAAAGGCCCATCACGAGCTTCACGTCGTGCTCGATCAGCAGGATGGTCTTGCCGTCGTCGCGAATGTGCTCGAGCAAGCCGCGCAGCGCGAGCTTCTCGGTGGCGTTCATCCCCGCGGCCGGTTCGTCGAGCGCGAGCAGCCTCGGATCGGTGGCCAGCGCGCGCGCGATCTCGAGCCTGCGCTGGTCGCCGTACGAGAGGGTGCGCGCCTGGTAGTCGGCGAACGGCGCGATGCCCACGTAATCGAGCAGCTCGAGCGAGCGGGCCCGGATCGCCGCTTCCTCGCCTCGGGCGAAGGCGGTCTTGAACACCGCGCCGAACACGCCGCTGCGGGTGCGCACGTGCCGCCCGACCATCACGTTCTCGAGCACCGTCATGTCGTTGAACAGGCGGATGTTCTGGAACGTGCGCGCGATGCCGGCTTCGGCCACCAGGTGCACGGCGGTGGGCTCGTAGGGCGTGCCCTCGAGCGCGAAAGTGCCCGAGTCTGGCGTGTACAGGCCCGTGAGCACGTTGAAGAACGTGGTCTTGCCGGCCCCGTTGGGGCCGATCAGCCCGTAGATCTGGCCGCGCCGGATCTCGATGCTCACGTCGGACAGCGCCTGCAGGCCGCCGAAACGCTTGTTCGCGCCCACCACCGAGAGGACCACGTCGCCGCCGGCGCGCAGGCCCTCGGCACTGGCCGGTGCGACCGCGGAGGCAGCACTCATCGCGCCACCCCCTCAACGGGCTTGCCCGTTGGCCTTGCGGCATTCACGCCGTGCTTGGGCGGGGGCCACAATCCGGAGGGCTTGTAGAGCATGATCACGATCATCGCCAGGCCGAACAGCAGCATGCGCAACGACTCGGGCGGCACGATCTCCGTGCCGAAGACCGATTCCTGCAGCGGCTTGGCCACGAAGCGAAGCACCTCGGGTATCGCGTAGAGCAGGATCGCGCCCAGGATCACTCCCGGCACGTGCCCCATGCCGCCGAGCACGACCATCGAGACGATCACGATCGACTCCATCAGGATGAAGCTCTCGGGCGAGACGAAGCCCTGGAACGACGCGAACATCGCCCCCGACACGCCGCCGAACGAGGCGCCCATCGCGAACGCGAGCAGCTTCACGTTGCGCGTGTTGATTCCCATCGCCTTGGCGGCGACCTCGTCCTCGCGAATCGCGAACCAGGCGCGGCCGATGCGCGAGTTCTGCAGGTGGATCGAGACGACGATCACCCCGATCGTGAGGATCAGGAACAGGTAGTAATACAGCTGGACCGACTCGAACTCGAAGCCCAAGATCTCCTGGCGCTTGCCGAGGCTCACCCCGGCGATCGAGACCGGGTCGATGCTGCCGATGCCCTGCGGTCCGTTCGTGATGTTGATCGGCGCATTGAGGTTGTTGAGGAAGATGCGAACGATCTCGCCGAAGCCCAGCGTGACGATCGCGAGGTAATCACCGCGCAGGCGCAGCGTGGGCGCGCCGAGCAGGACCCCGAAGAAGGCGGCGATCGCCGCGCCCAGCGGCACGACGAACCAGATCGAGCTGTGCAACCCGTTGGGGAAGGTCTGCGCGATCCACTCGAAGTTCTCCATCAGGTGCGGCGACGCGAGCAGCGCGTACATGTATGCGCCCACCGCGTAGAACGCCACGTACCCGAGGTCGAGCAGTCCGGCGTAGCCGACGACGATGTTCAGCCCGAGCGCGAGCATCACGTACAGCAGCGCGAAATCGAGCATTCGCACCCAGGCGTTGCCTGCGACGCCCACCGCCAGCGGAAGCACAGCGAGCGCGATCGCGATCGCGACGGTGGCGGCGTAGGCGGCTTTCGGGTTCTGCGAGAACTGCGGGAAGAAGCTCTTCATCGCGGCCCCCTCAAGCCCGGTCGGCGACGCGCTCGCCCATGATCCCGGAGGGCCTGAACACCAGCACGACGATCAGCACGACGAAAGCGAAGATGTCCTGGTAGTGGCTGCCCAGGAAGCCCCCGGTGAGGTCGCCGATGTAGCCGGCGCCCAGGCTCTCGATCACGCCGAGCAGCAGTCCGCCGAGCATGGCCCCGGTGATGTTCCCGATGCCTCCCAGGACCGCCGCGGTAAAGGCCTTCAGCCCCGGGATGAACCCCATCGAGAACTGCGCGATGTTGTAGTTCATCGCCACGAGCACGCCGGCCACCGCCGCGAGCGAAGCGCCGATCGCGAACGTGGCGGCGATCACCCTGTTCGCGTTCACGCCCATCAGCCCCGCGATTCGGGGGTTTTCGGCGGTGGCGCGCATCGCGCGCCCGAGTTTGGTGCGGTTCACCAGCAGCACCAGGCCGGCCATCATCGAGGCCGACACGACCAGGATCAGGATCTGCTTGGGGGCGAGGATCGCGCCGAAGATCGGCACCGGATCGGTGGACAGCAGATCGGGGAACAGGATCGGGTTCGGGCGCCAGATGATCATCGCCAGCGTCTGCAGGAAGATCGACATGCCGATCGCGGTGATCAGCGGCGAGAGCCTGGGCGCATTTCGCAGCGGGCGGTAGGCGACCCGTTCGATCGTGAGCGAGAGCAGCACGCAGGTTGGCACGGCCACCAGCATCGCGATCAGCAGCAGCACCGGACCGGAGAAGCCGCTGCCCGCGAGCGCCATCACGACGGTCAACCCCACCATCGCGCCGAACATCAGTACCTCGCCGTGCGCGAAGTTGATCAGCTGCAGGATCCCGTAGACCATCGTGTAGCCGAGGGCTACCAGTGCATAAACGCTGCCGAGCACCAAGCCGTTGAGGATCTGCTGCAGCAGGATATCGAGGTTGATCACCGCGCCTCCTGCGTCGTCGTCTTCAGTTTGCGTCCGCCCGGCGATCCGGTGATGTCGTCTGGCGCGCAGGGGGCGGATTCTACCCCCCAATCATTGGCAGGGCAAAGAAGCGGCTCGCGGCGGCCCGAAGCGAGCGCAGGTGGCGTGCGGAAAAAAAGCGCCCCGGCGAACCGGGGCGAACCAGCCAGGGAGGAGACAAATCTGTGGGCTGGAGGAGGAGATCGATCGATGCGCGCCGAAGAACCCGCACCGCACTGATGCCCACTGTATCGGCCGAACCCGCGGCGCGCAGGCCGGGCACCGACCGATGGACGCGCGAACCGGACGAACGGCGCAGCGCCTGCGAAAAGAGCCCTTGCGCGGCGGCGCGTTTGGCCGCCTCGCGCGCGCCCCGCTGCTACTTGGCGGACAACACCCAGTTCACCAGCGTGAGCGCCTCGGCTTCCGAGATCTGCGGGTTCGGCGGCATCGGCACGGGGCCCCACACGCCGGAACCCCCGGAACGCACCTTCACCGCCAGCTTGGCCGCCGCGCCCTTGTCGGACGCGTACTTCGCGGCGATGTCCTTGTACGAGGGGCCGACCAGCTTCTTGTCGGGCGCGTGGCAGGCCGAGCAGTTCTTCGCTTTCGCGAGGTCGGCGCTCGCGAGCGCGGCGCCCGAGCCCAGCAGTGCGGTGGTGGCGATCAGTGCTGCAGTGATGCGAAGGGCCATGTGGAGTTCTCCTGATGTGCGGAAGTCGAAAAGGCGTCAGCGCGCGAGCGCGAGCCGGCCTGGGCCGGCGAGCCGTCCGGGAGTTTAACGCGGCTCGGCCCATGCCGTTGACTCGGCGCCTGGCGCCGTCCGACCGGCGCGCGTTGCGGCCGGTGCGCGCCTGCAATAGGGTCGCACGGCGGGTTCCTCCGCAACCCCGAGAGAGACGCCCATGTACCTCGTCTGGTTCGCCCTGATTCTCGTTGCGCTCAAAGCCACCGGCCTGGGCCCGCTCGACGAGCTGTCGTGGTGGTGGGTGCTCGCGCCGCTGGGCCTGGCCTTCGTCTGGTTCGAGTGGATCGAGAAGCTCGTGGGGCGCGACAAGCGCCGCGCCGAGCACCTCGAGTGGGAGCAGCGGCGCAAGGAGCGCGTGGCGCAGCAGTTCGCCCAACCCGCAGGCGCGAAACGCCGCGGCTGAAGCGCCGGCGGTCAGGCGAAGGCCCGCGCTCAGTCTTCGAATGCGTCGAGGACGGCGCCGCGGCTCGCGCTGCTGCTCAGGTGGCGGAACTTGGCGAGCACGCCCCGGGTGTAGCGCGGCTCGGGCGGTCTCCAGGCACTGCGCCGCCTCGCCAGTTGGGCATCGTCCACGTTCAGGTTGAGCACCAGCGCGCGCGCGTCGATCGTGATCGAGTCGCCTTCCTCCACGAGGCCGATCGGGCCGCCCACCGCGGCCTCGGGCGCCACGTGGCCAACGACCATTCCCCAGGTGCCGCCGGAGAAGCGCCCGTCCGTGATCAGCCCCACCGATTCGCCCAGCCCGGCGCCGATGATCGCCGAGGTGGGGGCGAGCATCTCGGGCATGCCCGGCGCGCCCTTGGGGCCGAGGTAACGCAGCACGATCACGTCGCCGGCCTTGATCTTTCCGCCCATGATCGCGGCGAGCGCCGACTGCTCGTCGTCGAACACGCGCGCCGGCCCGGTGATCACCGGGTTCTTCAGCCCGGTGATCTTCGCCACCGACCCCTCGGGCGAGAGGTTGCCCTTGAGCACCGCGAGGTGGCCTTCGGCGTACAGCGGCTTGTCGATCGGGCGGATCACGTCCTGCCCCGCGGGCGGCTGGTCGGGAACGTCTTTCAGTTCCTCGGCCAGCGTCTTGCCCGTGATCGTCATGCAATCGCCGTGCATCAGCCCGGCGTTGAGCAGGATCTTCATCACCTGCGGAATTCCGCCCACCCGGTGGAGATCCACCGCCACGTACTTGCCCGAGGGCTTGAGGTCGCAGATCACCGGCACCTTGCGGCGCACGCGCTCGAAGTCGTCGATCGTCCAGTCGATGCCGGCGGTGTGGGCGATCGCGAGGTAGTGCAGCACGGCGTTGGTCGACCCGCCGGTAGCCATGATCACGGCCACCGCGTTCTCGATCGACTTGCGGGTGACGATGTCGAGCGGCTTGAGGTCTTTCTTCACCGCCTCGAGCAGCACGCGCGCCGACTCGGCTGAGGACTCCGCCTTCTCGGCGTCGGGGTTGGCCATCGTGGACGAGCCGAGCAGGCTCAGGCCCAGCGCCTCGAACGACGAAGACATCGTGTTGGCCGTGAACATGCCGCCGCACGAGCCGGTGCCCGGCACCGCGTTGCGCTCGATGCCGTCGAAGTCCTCCTTGCTCATCCGGCCCTGCGAGAACTCGCCCACCGCCTCGAACACCGAGACGATCGTGAGGTCCTTGCCCTTCCACACGCCGGGCTTGATCGTGCCGCCGTAGACGTAGATGGCGGGCACGTTGCAGCGCAGGATGCCCATCATTCCGCCCGGCATGTTCTTGTCGCAGCCGCCGATCACGACCACGCCGTCCATCCACTGGCCCTGCACCGAGGTCTCGATGCAGTCGGCGATCACCTCCCGCGACACGAGCGAGTACTTCATGCCCTCGGTTCCCATCGACATCCCGTCGGAGATGGTCGGCACGCCGAACACTTCGGGATTCGCCTCGCCCGCGCGAATCGCTGCCTCGGCCGCGTCGGAGAGCGCCTGCAGGCCGGAGTTGCAGGGCGTGATCGTGGAGTGCCCGTTCGCGATGCCGATGAAAGGCCTGGACATGTCCGAGGGCTCGTAGCCCATCGCGTAGTACATCGAGCGGTTCGGCGCGCGCGCGACGCCTTCGGTGATGTTTCGGCTGCGCCTGTTCGAGCTCATGGGTTCTCTCCGTGGTGTGCGGCTGGTGCGCGGTGCAATGGGTTCGGGGGGTTGTCCGGGGGGATTATATTTTCTTCGTGCCTTTGTCCGCTTCGTGACAGAATCGTGGCCGTCCGATGCTTACCCATCCTCAATTCGACCCGATCGCGATCGAGATCGGCCCGCTGGCGATCCGCTGGTACGGGCTGATGTATCTGGCCGCCTTCGCCGCCTTCTTCCTGCTGGGGCGTTGGCGCATCGCGCGTTCCGGCGGCGGGGCCGTGGTCTCGGTGCGCGAACTCGAGGACCTGCTGTTCTTCGGCGCGCTGGGCGTGGTGCTCGGCGGGCGCCTGGGGTACGTGCTGTTCTACAAGCCCGGGTATTACTTGTCCAACCCGCTCGAGATCCTCGCGGTCTGGCAGGGCGGCATGGCGTTCCACGGCGGCCTGCTCGGCGTGATCGGCGCCACCTGGCTCTACTGCGCGCGCTCGGGCAAGGATTTCTGGCGGGTGATCGACTTCGTCGCACCGCTCGTGCCGATCGGGCTCGCGGCGGGGCGCATGGGCAATTTCATCAACGGCGAGCTGTGGGGGCGCGCGGCCGACGTTCCCTGGGCGATGGTCTTTCCACAGGCGGGCGACGCGATCGCGCGCCACCCTTCGCAGCTGTACCAGTTCGCGGGCGAGGGCGTGCTGCTCTTTGCGCTGCTCTGGTGGTTCTCGGGCCGGGAGCGCGCGCGCGGCGTGGTCTCGGGGGCGTTCCTCGTCGGTTACGGGGTCTTGCGGTTCCTCGCCGAGTTCGCGCGCGAACCCGACGCGTTCCTCGGCGTCCTGGGGCTCGGCATGACGATGGGGCAGTGGCTGTGCCTGCCGATGTTGCTCGCCGGCGCCTGGCTGATGCGAGGGGGGGTGGCCCGTGTTTGAGCGGCTGCAAAAGGCGCGGCGCGACGCCAAGGAGCGCAACCACCTCGCCGACCTGATCAGCGGCTGCCGCGAGCTCCTCACCGTGAGGGGCGAGGCGAACAGCGTGGCGATCGCGTCGCGCGCGCTCGAGAGCTACCGCGCGCTCAGCCCCGAAAGCGCGCGCGAGTTCTTCTCGGTGCTCGCGAGCGAGTTCGACCCCGACCCGGCCGAAGTGCTGCAGCTGGCCCAGGACTACGCGGCGTCGCGCTCGCCCGAGAACCTGATCGCGCTCTCGCGCGCCACCGAACCGCCGCGCCAGGAGCTGCTGCGCCGGTTGAACCGTGCGCCGC
Organism: Burkholderiaceae bacterium; assembly: GCA_036525975.1. Classification (GTDB taxonomy): domain Bacteria; phylum Pseudomonadota; class Gammaproteobacteria; order Burkholderiales; family Burkholderiaceae_E; genus Quisquiliibacterium. Next base: position 12,352 of record DATCZK010000084.1, read on the forward strand.
ACGGCACCGCGACCATCGTCGCGATGCGCGCGCAACTGCTCGCGCGCCTGCGCGCCGACAAGCGCCTGCGCGCGGTGGACGCGGATTTCGAGCACCTGCTCGGTTCGTGGTTCAACCCCGGGTTCCTCAGGCTCGAGCGCGTCGACTGGGCGTCTCCGGCGAGCCTGCTCGAGAAGATCATCCAGCACGAGGCGGTGCACGAGATCGACGGCTGGAACGACCTGCGCCGCCGGCTCGAGCCCGACCGCCGGTGCTTCGCGTTCTTTCACCCCGCGCTCGCGGACGAGCCGCTGATCTTCGTCGAGGTGGCGCTGCTTGCCGAGATTCCCGGCGCGATCGCGCCGCTGCTCGATCGCAACGAGGCCGCCGAACGCGACCAGCGCAAGTTCAAGGTGGCCGCGTTCTATTCGATCTCGAATTGCCAGCCGGGCCTGCGCGGCGTGAACCTGGGCAACTTCCTGATCAAGCAGGTGGCCGAGCAGCTGCAGCTGGAGTTCCCGTCGCTCAAGGCCTTCTGCACGCTCTCGCCGGTGCCCTCGTTCGCGCACTGGCTGGCGCGCGTGCAGGAGATCACTTCCGCCCACCTCAAGCCCGCCAGGCTGCGCGCGCTCAATGCCCTGCTCGCCGGCCTGCGCGCGCGCTACGGGGAAGACCTCTCCGGCCTGCGCGTCGTGCTCGCGAGAACCCTGCTGCAGGTGGCCGACGGAGCCGGCGAAGGCGGCGAGGCGGTGGCCAGGGAGATCGGCGACGATGCCGAGGCGCTGCGCCGGCTGTGCGCGTTCTATCTCGTGCACGGCGGCCACGAAGACAACGACCCGAGCGATCCGGTCGCGCGCTTCCACCTGAACAACGGCGCGCGGCTCGAGCGCGTGCACGCGCTGGCCGACCTCTCGCGCAAGGGCGTTCGCCAGTCGTTCTCGACCATGGTCAACTACCTCTACGACCTCGACAGCGTGGAAGCGAACCACGAGCGCTTCGTCAACGGCGAGGTCACGACCTCGCGCGCGGTCAACGGGCTGTTGTAGCATCCCGGCCCGGGGTGCCGGGGCGGCGGCGCGCGCAGTGCCGTGCGCGGCACTGGCCGCCGTGCGCGACGGCCCTCAGGGGGCGCAACAAGGGAGGAAGCCAGTGACCGAAACGAGGACCAGGGGCGCGCGCGGCGGCGGCTCGCGCAAATCGCTCGACGCGAATCTTTACACCTTGCTGGCGGCGGCGTTTCCGCGGGATCGATCGTCGTGCTGCATCGAAACCGGCGACGGGCTTCTCTACAGCTGGTCGGACGTGGAGCGCGCGAGCGCGATGCTGGCGAACCTGCTCGCCTCGCTGCGCCTGCCGCGAGGCGCGCGCGTTGCGGTGCAGGTGGACAAGTCGCCCGAGGCGCTGCTGCTCTATCTTGCGACGCTGCGCGCCGGGCTCGTCTACCTGCCGCTGAACACCGCGTACCAGAGCGCCGAAGTGGAGTACTTCGTGGGCAACGCCGAGCCCGGGCTGGTCGTGTGCAGCCCCGCGAACGAGGGGTGGATCGCGCCGATCGCGAAGCGCCACGGCGTGCGGCACCTGCTCACGCTGGGCGAGGAGCGCAGCGGGACCCTGCTCGAGGCCGCGGCCGCGTGCAGCGACCGGTTCCGCACCGTGACGCGGCGCGCCGACGATCTCGCGGCGATCCTCTACACCTCGGGCACCACCGGGCGCAGCAAGGGCGCGATGCTCTCGCACGGCAACCTCGCGTCGAACGCCTTCACCCTGAGGCAGTACTGGCGCTGGCGCAGCGGCGACGTGCTGCTGCACGCGCTGCCGATCTTCCACGTGCACGGGCTGTTCGTGGCGAGCCACGGCGCGCTCGCGAGCGGCAGCAAGATGATCTGGCTGGCGAAGTTCGACGCGAGGCAGGTGATTCGCCAGCTCGCGCGCGCGACCGTGTTCATGGGCGTGCCCACGATGTACGTGCGCCTGCTCGACGACCCCGGCTTCGATGCGGCTGCCTGCTCCAACATGCGCCTGTTCGTCTCCGGGTCGGCGCCGCTGCTGCCCGACACCTTCCGCCAGTTCGAGGCGCGCACCGGCCAGCGCATTCTCGAGCGATACGGCATGAGCGAAACCGTGATGCTCACGTCCAACCCCTACGACGGCAACCGCGTGGGGGGTACCGTGGGCCTGCCGCTGCCCGGCGTGCAGGTGCGCATCGTGGACGAGCAAGGCCGCGCGTGCGGGCACGAGCAGATCGGCGCGATCGAGGTGCGCGGGCCCAACGTGTTCTCGGGCTACTGGCGCATGCCCGAGAAGACGCGCGAGGAGTTCACGGCGGACGGGTTCTTTCGCACCGGCGACATGGGGAAGTGGGACGCGAACGGGTACCTGTCGATCGTCGGGCGCGGAAAGGACCTGATCATCACCGGCGGCTACAACGTCTACCCGAAGGAGATCGAGTCGTACCTCGACGAACTCGACGACGTGTTCGAGTCGGCCGTGATCGGCGTGCCGCACCGCGACTTCGGCGAGGCCGTGACGGCCGTGGTCGTGCCCAAGCCCGGGCGCAAGCCGAGCGAGGCGACGCTCGTCGCCGCGCTCAAGTCGCGGATCGCGAGCTTCAAGGTGCCCAAGCGCGTGCACGTCGTGGACGAACTGCCGCGCAACCAGATGGGCAAGGTGCAGAAGAACCTGCTGCGCGAGCGCTTCGGCGGCTGATCCCGCGCGCCCGACGCGCGGGCCTGCCCGGGGGCGGGGTGCGCTGTGCGTCAGGCGCCGCGCAGCGCCCACGCCTTGTAGAGCATGTACGCGGCGAGCAGGTACAAGGTGATCGCGAACACCCGCTTGAGCCGGCCGACCGGCAGCGCGTGCGCGGCGCGCGCGCCCAGGGGCGCGGTGAGCACGCTCGCCGCGGCGATCGACGCCAGCGCGGGCAGGTAGACGTAGCCCAGGCTCCACTGCGGCAGCGGCGCGCTCCAGCCCGCCGCCACGTAGCCGATCGTGCCCGCGAAGGCGATCGGAAAGCCGCAGGCCGAGCTCGTGCCCACCGCGCCGTGCGGGCGCACGCCGCGCCCGACCAGGAACGGAACGGTGAGGAAGGCGCCGCCGGCCCCCAGCAGCGCCGAAAACAGGCCGATCACGCCGCCCATCGCGAACATGCCGCCGCGCCCGGGCAGCGTGCTCGGTTCGCCCGGCTGCGTCTTCGCCGGGCGCAGCATGCGCGTGGCCGCCCACGCGATGAACAGGCCGAAGAAGGCCGCGAGCAGCGTGCCTCGCACCGCACCCGCGATCTGCGCCCCGGCGAGCGACCCGAGCGCGATCCCGGGCGCGAGCACGGCCGCAACCGGCCACAGGACCGCGCCGCGGCGGTGGTGCGCGCGCACGCTCGAGAGCGCGGTGAACAGGATCGTGGCGAGCGAGGTGGCGATCGCCATCTGGATCTGGTGCGCGGGCGCCACGCCCTGGTGATCGAGCAGCGCCGCGACGAAGGGCACCATCACCATGCCGCCGCCGATCCCGAGCAGGCCGGCGAGGAAGCCCGTGATCGCGCCGAGCGCGAGGAGCAGGGTGATGGTGCCGGGTTCCATTTGCGCGTGATCGAGCTGCGATCGCGCCGCGGGGGCGTCTGCGCAGGAGGGCGGATGCTAACATCCGGCGGCAAGCGGCGGCGCAGCCGGGCGATGGCGGCAGGCGCGCGGTTCTTCCCGGCTCCTGGCGGGCGCGACGCGCTGCGACGCACCGCTCGGGAGCGCGCCGCCGATCGGGCAGGGCGCGGCTGTCGATCGGGTGATCGAAGGTGTCGGCGCGTTGGACATGACCTGTACACGCTCAACGGAAGCGCAACGATGAAGATCGCCGTGGTCGGGGCGGGGGCAATTGGCGGCTACCTCGGCGCTCGCCTGGCGCTCTCGGGAGAGGACGTCACGTTCATCGCGCGCGGCGCGAACCTCGAGGCGATCCGCGCCAACGGCTTGAGGCTGATCGAGCAAGACGGCAGCGAGCGCGTGGCCCGCAACGTGCGCGTGGAGCAGGACACGGCGCGCGCCGGTGCGCAGGACTACGTGCTGCTCGCGCTCAAGGCGCACCAGGCGGCGGCGGTGGCTGCGTCGATGCCGGCCTTGTACGGCGAGCGGACCGCGGTCGTGACGATGCAAAACGGGGTGCCGTGGTGGTACTTCCACAAGCTCGGCGGGCAGTTCGACGGCCGCCCCGTGACCCGAGTGGACCCGGACGGAACGTTGGCCGCGCACATCCCGGGCGAGCGGGTGATCGGTTCGGTGGTCTACCCGGCGTCGGAGCTCGTGGCGCCGGGCGTGGTGAAAGTGATCGAGGGCAATCGCTTCTCGCTGGGCGAGCCCGACAACAGCAAGTCCGAGCGCGCGCTCGAGTTGTCCGAGGCGCTCACCCGCGCCGGTTTCAAGGCGCCGGTGTCGTCGGACCTGCGCAGCGAGATCTGGCTCAAGCTCTGGGGCAACCTCACGTTCAACCCGGTGAGCGCGCTCACGCACGCAACGCTGGCTCGTATCTGCCGGTTTCCGCTCACGCGCGACCTGGCGGCGAGCATGATGCGCGAGGCGCAGACGGTGGCCGAAGCGCTCGGCGTGCGCTTTCGCATCTCGATCGACAAGCGCATCGCGGGCGCCGAGGCGGTGGGCGAACACAAGACGTCGATGCTCCAGGACGTGGAGCGCGGGCGCTCGCTCGAGCTCGAGGCGCTGCTGGGCGCGGTGGTGGAACTGGCGCGGATGACTTCCACGGCCACGCCCCACATCGACGCCGTCTACGCGTGCGCGTCGCTGCTCGCCGCCACCCTCGCCGAGCGCGGCGGGCGGCTCGAGGTCCGGGCGGGCTGAGCGCGTCCGCTTCGTGCAAAATGGCGCCTTTGCGCGAACCGCCAAAGGCCCATGACGCAGCCCACCACCGTACTGAAACTGCTCGCGGCCGGCACTGCTGACGCGCCGGCCCTCACCGCGCCCGGAATCGCGCCGCTGACCTTCGGCGCGCTGCGCGCGCTCGCCGAGCGCACCGTCGCGGCCTACAACGCGATGGGCATCGGGCGCAACGACCGGATCGCGATCGTGCTCGACAACGGCCCCGAGATGGCGGCGGCGTTCGTCGCGGTGGCCGCCGGCGCCACCTCCGCGCCGCTCAACCCGGCGTACCGCGCCGACGAATTCGAGTTCTACCTCTCCGACCTCGACGCCAGGGGGCTGATCGTGCAGGCGGGCAGCGCCTCGCCCGCGGTGGAGGTGGCGCGCAGGCTCGGCGTGCGCATCATCGAGCTGGTGCCCGCGCGCGACGAGGGCGCCGGCAGCTTCGCGCTGCGCGACACCTCGGGCGGCGGGGGCGGCGCGCCGGATCGCCCCGGCTTCGCCGAGCCCGACGACGTGGCGCTCGTGCTGCACACCTCGGGCACCACGTCGCGCCCGAAGATCGTTCCGCTCACGCAGCGCAACGTCTGCGCGTCGGCGCGCAACATCCGCGAGTTCCTGTCGCTGTCGGCCGAGGACCGCGGGCTGAACATCATGCCGCTGTTCCACATCCACGGCCTGATCGCCGGCGTGCTCGCGCCGCTGTCGGCCGGCGGACAGGTCTGCTGCACGCCGGGGTTCAACGCGCTGAGGTTCTTCGCGTGGATGGAGGAGGCGCGCCCCACCTGGTACACGGCCGTGCCGACGATGCACCAGACGATCCTCGCCCGGGCCGCGAACAACCGCGCCGTGATCGAGAAGAACCCGCTGCGCTTCATCCGCTCGTCGTCCTCGGCGATGCCCACGCAGGTGATCCGCGAGATCGAGCAGGCCTTCGGCGCGCCGCTGGTGGAGTCGTACGGGATGACCGAGGCCGCGCACCAGATGGCGGCCAATCCGCTGCCGCCGCGCGTGCGCAAGCCGGGCACGGTCGGAGTCGCGGCCGGCCCCGAGGTTGCGATCATGGACGAGTCGGGCAAGCTGCTCGGGGCGAACACCACCGGCGAGATCGTGATCCGCGGCGAGAACGTCACGCCGGGCTACGAGAACAATCCCAAGGCGAACGCGGAGAACTTCACCCACGGCTGGTTTCGCACCGGCGACCAGGGCGTGATCGACGACGAGGGCTACCTGACGATCACCGGGCGCCTCAAGGAGATCATCAACCGCGGCGGCGAGAAGATCTCGCCGCGCGAGGTGGACGAGGTGCTGATGGATCACCCGGCGGTGCAGCAGGTGGTGACCTTCGCGATCCCGCACGACAAGCTGGGCGAGGAGGTGGGCGCGGCGGTGGTGCTGCGCGAGGGCGCCTCGCTCGCCGAGCGCGAGCTGCGCGAGTTCGCGGCGAAGAAGCTCGCCGACTACAAGGTGCCGCGCAAGGTGCTGTTCCTCGACGAGATCCCGAAGGGCGCCACCGGCAAGCTCCAGCGCATCGGGCTGGCGGCCAAGCTCGGGCTGGGCTGACGGTTGCGGCCGCGCTGCGCGTGCCCGCCGCCGGCCGCCCGGGCGAACGCGTCGACTGCGCTCGCAGTCAGCGCGCCTTGCCGATCAGCCGCTCGACGATGTAGCGCCACTCCTGCGCGCTCACCGGCGTGATCGACAGCCGGTTGCCCTTTCTCAGGACAACCATGTCGGCGAGCGGCGCGTGCTCGCGCAGCTGGGCGATCGAGACCAGCGGCGTCTTGCGCTTTCCCTGCACGTCCACGTGGATCCAGCGCGGCGCCTCGCGCGTGGCTTTCGCGTCGAAGTACTTGGAGGCGGGGTCGAACTGGGTCTCGTCCGGGTAGGGCTTCGAGGCCACCTCGGCCAGCCCCGCGATCCCGGGCTCGGCGCAGCTCGAGTGGTAGAACAGCACGCCGTCGCCCACCGCCATCTCGTCGCGCATGAAGTTGCGCGCCTGGTAGTTGCGCACGCCGAACCAGGGAACGGTCTTCCGCGGCATCGCCATCAGGTCGTCGATCGAGCACTCGGAGGGCTCGGATTTCATCAGCCAGTAGCGCATTGAGGCTCCTCTTGATGTTCGACCGGGCGCGGGCTGCGCGGCGAAATTGAGAATTGTCATAGCGTGGCCGCGCCAGCCAGACCTACAAGATTCTCGTCAACGTTGCCACAAATTGCGGTGCCGCTCCAGATTCGCTCGAGACGAGCGAGTCGGGAATCAGACCGCTCGGGAGAACATGCTGCCGTGAACAAGAACATCGCCCTCGTCACCGCTGCGGTTGTCGCCTTGCTCGCGCTCGCGCTTCCGCTGTCCGGCGCCGCCGCACCGTCTCGCGCGGTGCAGCCGGGCCTGTGGGAGATCAAGGTCTCGTTGGAGACGGTAGACAGCGAGCCGGCCCGGCGCAAGTACGAGGCGTTGAAGAAGATCTGGCAGAACCTCAAGCCGGAGGAGCGCAAGAAGGTCGAGGCCACCGTTCCCAGGCCCGGGGTGCCGCTCTTGCAGACGCATCGTGTGTGCATCACCGCGGAGCAGGCGCGTGAAGGCCCGGCGTTCTCCGGCGTCGAAGAGGACGAGGATTGCCGCACCGAGTACGGCGAAGCCAAGGGCGGGCGTATCCCGGCGAAGATGACCTGCGAGGAGCAACCGTTGAGCGCAGTGGGCGAGGTGGTGTTCGCCGGGCCGAAGGGCTGGTCGATGAACATGCGCACGACGATGCACGCGCAGGGCGAGCCGCCCACCGAGTCGGTGATGCGCACCGAGTCGCGCTGGCTCTCGTCGGACTGCGGGTCGGTGAAGCCCGAGAAAGACTGAAGGTGGATCACGCGGGCCCTCGCGGCAGCCCCGGTTCGCGCGAATTCGGGAGAAACTGGCGATTGCGCGAAACCTGACGAGGGCAGGCAGGCACGATGAACGACAAGTACACGCGGGCAGCGGCGCTGCTCTGGGAATGCGCCGAAACGGGCCGGTTCACCGGCGACCTGGCCGCCGACATCAGGCCCGCGACCCGCGCCGAGGGATACGCGGCGCAGGCGCAGTGGCCGGTCGTGGCAAACCAGGCGGTGCGCGGGTGGAAGATCGCCGCCACCAGCCAGGCCGGGCGCGAGCACATCGGCGTGAGCGGGCCGCTGGCGGGCCGGATCCTCGCCTCGCGCGTTCATCCCGACGGCGCGAGGATCGCGGCGTTCGGAAACGGCATGCGCGTGGCCGAGCCGGAGATCGCGTTTTCGATGGCGCGCGACCTCCCGCCGCGAGAACGCCCCTACGGCGTGGACGAGGTGCTCGCGGCGGTGGAACACGTCTTCCCGTGCATCGAGGTGCCGTCGTCCCGATTCGCCGACTTCGTGCGCGCCGGCGAGGCGCAACTGCTCGCCGACAACGCCTGCGCCGGGCGCTTCGTGCTCGGCGCCCCGTGCGCCGATTGGCGGCCACTGGATCTTCGCAGCCACGAAGTGCGCGCGGCGGTCGAGCGCAACGGCGCGACCGTGCTCGAGCGCGCCGGAACCGGGGAGGCCGTGCTCGGCGATCCGCGGGCGGCGCTCGCGTGGCTGGTGAACGAGGTCAATCGGCTCGGCATCACGATGGAGGCGGGGCAGTTCGTTTCCACCGGCACGTGCATGGCGCCGCTGCCGATCGAGCCGGGCGACGTCGTGCGCGCCCCC
>DATCZK010000085.1:0-10908 GCA_036525975.1 Burkholderiaceae bacterium
GGCAGCGGGCTCGGCGACGGCGCCGGCGACGCCGGGCGAGCCGGCGCCGGCCGGGGCGCCGCCCGAGACGAGGCCGAGGCTCGCGCAACCGGCGAGTGCGAGGGTCGCAAAGCCCAGCGTCGCGCGCTGAGCAACCGGCGACTTCGGGCGGTGAAGCGGTTGGTTCATCCGACGATCTTAGGTTCTATTAAACTGCCCCGCAACACAGGGGGCGACTCGCGGCGCGCGTCGCCGGTCGAACGAGAAGGCGCGGGCGATGCCGGAATTGCCGGAGGTGGAGGTGGTGCGACGCGGCCTCGCCGCCGAGGCGGCGGGCGGGGTCGTGCGCGCGGTGCGGGTGCGCGCGCCGCGGCTGCGCTGGCCGGTGCCCGCGGGCCTGGGGGACGAGATCCTCGGGTGCCGGCTCGAGGCGGTTGAGCGGCGCGGAAAATACCTGCTGCTTCGCTTCGCGGGCGGGAGCCTGATCGCGCACCTCGGGATGTCGGGCAGCCTGCTGTTCTTCCCCGGCAGCTCGGCGCCTGCGCCGCGCGCGCACGATCACGTCGACATCGAGTTCCACCACGGCTTGTTGCGGCTGCACGACCCGAGGCGATTCGGCGCGATCCTTTGGCACGCCGCCGCCGACGGCGCGATCGAACGCCACCCGCTGCTCGCCGGGCTGGGGGTCGAGCCGTTCTCCGGGTCTTTCGGCGGCGAGTTGTTGCACGGCGCGACGCGGGGGCGCAAGGCCTCGATCAAGCAGCTGCTGCTGGGCGGGCGGATCGTGGTCGGCGTGGGAAACATCTACGCCTGCGAGAGCCTGTTTCGTGCGGCGATCCGCCCGGCAACCCCGGCGGGGCGCATCGGCCTCGCGCGCTACGAGCGCCTCGCGGTGCACGTGCGCGAAACGCTCGCCGAGGCGATCGCCCGGGGCGGCAGCACGCTGCGCGATTTCGTCGCCACCCGGGGGCAGCCGGGCCACTTCCAGCTCGACTACGCGGTCTACGACCGCGCGGGCGAGCCCTGCCGCCGATGCGGCGCCACGGTGCGGGTGGATCGCGAGCAGGCCCGCTCCACCTACTGGTGCGCCGGCTGCCAGCACTGAGGCCGTCGTCGCGCCGCGGCCGATGCCGCCCGGCGCGGATGCCGCCCGGCGCGGCGAGGGCGCCGCGCGGCGGGTGGCCTCGCCGGGTGAGCGGGCGCTGCACGGGGCGCCGTGCTAGATTGCCCGGCGACAGGGCCCGAAGAGGATGAGACCTTGGCTGCCGGAAATCTTGGCGAGCGCATTGCGGCGTACGGCGCGTGGCGTGGCGGGGTGGCGGACGCGTTGCGCCGCTACGCGCAGTGGCTCGAGGGCGCCGGGTTCGGCGATGCCGGCGTGCGATCGCGCGTGGACCGCATGGTCGCCCGGCTGCGCGAGGACCGGATCTCGATCGCGTTCGTGGCCGAGTTCTCGCGCGGCAAGTCGGAGCTGATCAACGCGCTGTTCTTCGCCGACTACGGCCGGCGCATCGTGCCTTCGACCGCCGGGCGCACCACGATGTGCCCGACCGAACTGCTCTACGACCCGACGCGCCCCGCGTCGATCCGCCTGCTCCCGATCGAGTCGCGCCTCGACGATGCGAGCGTGTCCGAGTTGCGCGCCGACGCTTCGGCCTGGCACGAGATCCCGATCCGCCCCGGCGACGCCGACAGCGTGGCGCAGGCCTTCGCGAGCGTGCGCGAGACGCGCCGCGCGCTGATCGAGCGGGCGCGGGAGCTGGGCCTTTACTCGGCCGACGACCCCGATTCGCCGGTGCAACCCGACGTGGACGGAACGGTGGAGATTCCGCGCTGGCGCCACGCGATCGTGAACATCCCCGATCCGATGCTGCAGAGCGGCCTGGTCGTGATCGACACCCCGGGCCTGAACGCGATCGGCAGCGAGCCGGAACTGACGCTGAACCTGATCCCGGCGGCCGACGCGGTGCTGTTCGTGCTCGCGGCCGACGCCGGCGTCACGCGCAGCGACATCGACGTCTGGCGGGAGCACGTCTGCCCGGCGCACGATTCCGGGCGCTTCGTGGTGTTGAACAAGATCGACGGGCTGTGGGACGACCTGCGCGACGAGCAACAGGTCGACGCCGAGATCGAGCAGCAGGCGGCGTCGGTGTCGCGCACGCTCGGCCTGGACCGCGAGCGGGTGTTCCCGGTGTCGGCGCACAAGGCGCTGGTGGCGAAGATCCAGTCGGACCCCGCGCTGCTGCGCCGCAGTCGCCTGGAGGAACTCGAACGTGCGATCTGCACCGAGCTCGTTCCGCAGCGCCAGGCGCTGGTGCGCGAGCGCGTGGGGCGCGAGTTCGAAGAGCTCTCGTCGGCCACGTCGGCCGTGCTCAATGCCCGGCGCAGGGCGGTCGTGGAGCAGCTCTTCGAGCTCAACGGCCTTCGCGGCAAGAACCGCGGCGTGGTCGAGCTGATGGCGGCGCGCGTCAAGGGCGAGCGCAGCGATTTCGAGAAGAGCCTGCGGCATCTGCAGGCGCTGCGGATCGTGGTCGCGCGGCACTCGCAGTCGATCTACGCGACGATCGGCTTGGGGGCGCTCAAGCAGCACGTGCGAAGGGCGCGCGAGCAGATGAGGGCGAGCAATTTCTCGGTCGGGCTGCGCGACGGCATGGGGGCGCTGCTGTCGGCCTCGCGCGCCGATTTCGACCAGGTCGCGCGCGCGGTGGAAGAGGTGAGCACGATGATGACGGCCATGTACCGCACCTTCAGCTCCGAGCACGGCCTCACGCTGGGCGCGCCGATCGGGTTCTCGGTGCGGCGCTATCTCGACGAGCTCGACCGCGTGGAGGCGCTGCAGAAGCGCCAGTTCGGCGCGCTCTCGCTCGTGACGACCGAGAAGTGGGCGCTGATGCGCAGGTTCTTCGAGTCGGTGGCGGCGCGCATTCGCGAGGTCTACGACCTGGCCAACCGCGAGATCGAGACCTGGCTTCGCGCGGTGATCGCGCCGATCGAGGGGCAGGTGCGCGAGCACCACTCGCAGCTTCGCCGCAGGCTCGACTCGGTTCGCCGCGTGCTCGACGCGAGCCAGAGCCTCGATTCGCGCATCGCCGAGGTGGAGGAGGCGCGCGCGCTGGTCGAGCGGCAGATCGCGATCGTGTCCGATCTCGCCGGGCAGGCGCGCACGCTGCTCGGGTACTCGGTTCAAGCGCTGGACGAGACGGCGTACGAACCGGCCTGACGCCGGGCCGGGTACCGGCGGGGCCCCGGGGCGGGCAGCGCCCGCGCCCGGCGACGGCCGCCGGCCCCGGGTGGGTTATCCTGCCGCTGCAATGGGATGGTTCTCCGATCGCATCGTGCGCTGGCAGCGCGAACACGGGCGTCACGACCTCCCGTGGCAGGGCACGCGCGACCCGTACCGCATCTGGGTGTCGGAAGTGATGCTGCAGCAGACGCAGGTGGCGTCGGTGGTGGGCTACTTCCAGCGCTTCGTCGCGCGCTTTCCCGACCTGCACGCGCTCGCCGCCGCCGACCTCGACGACGTGATGCGCCAATGGAGCGGGCTCGGCTACTACAGCCGCGCGCGCAACCTGCACGCCTGCGCGCGCAAGCTCGCCGACGAGCTCGGCGGCGAGTTTCCGCGCTGCGGGCCGGCGCTGTCGCGGCTGCCCGGGGTCGGGCGCTCCACCGGCGCCGCGATCGCGGTGTTCGCCCACGGCGCGCGCGAGCCGATCCTCGACGGCAACGTGCGCCGGGTGCTGTGCCGGTTCTTCGCGGTCGAGGGCGACCCCGGGCAGGCGGCGGTGCAGCGCCGGCTGTGGGAGATCGCCGAGCGCGAACTGCCGCGCTCCTCGCTCGAGCAGTACACGCAGGGGCTGATGGACCTGGGCGCCACCGTGTGCACCCGCGCGCGCCCGGCCTGCGAGCGCTGCCCGCTCGCGCGCCGCTGTCTCGCGCGGGCGCAGGGGATCACCGACCGCCTGCCGCATCCCCGCGCCCGGCGCGCGAGCCCGCAGCGAAGCACCCGCATGCTGATCCTGTGCCGCGGCGACGAGGTGCTCCTCGAGCGCCGCCCGTCCACCGGGATCTGGGGCGGGCTCTGGAGCCTGCCGCAGGTCGACGCCGATCCGGGCCCGTCGGCGCGGGGCTACGAAGTGCTCGCGCGCGAGGAGTTGCCCGCGTTCGAGCACGCGTTCACGCACTTCCGGCTGCGGGTCGAGCCGCTGCTGCTCGCGGTTCGCCCGGCCGGCGGCCGCGGTGCGCGCGACGCCCCGGGCGAGGTCTGGATGCCGCTGTCGGAAGTGCAGGCCGCGGCGCTCCCGGCACCGGTGAAGGCGTTGCTGCTGCGGCTGCGCGATCGCCCCGGCGGGCCGCTCAGACCACGCGATGCTGTTCCAGGTACTGGTGCACCAGCGACAGGCGCACCAGCGGGTCGGGCAGCTCCATCAGCTGTTGTCGCGCCCTCGGCGAGATCGGCAGGAACTCGCACAGGCGGTTCGCCACCCACCCGGCGCGGTCGAAGTGCAGGGGGGTAGCGACCAGTCGGTGCGACGCGCCGGGTTCGCGGCTCTCGAGATCGGCGAGGATCCGGCGCAGCAGCAAAGGGCAGGCTTCGAAGCGCGCGGGCACCTCCACCGCCGCGTCGGCTTCGATCAGCGTCGCATCGGCCCGGATCAGGCCGTCGTCCTGCACGCGCCGCGCGGTGATCCGGAAGCGCTGTCCGCCCAGCGCGCGCAGCTGCAGCACGCCCAGCCGCTCCATGTCGAAGTCGGTGATCGACGCGAGGCAGCCCACCTCTTCGTGCTCGGCGGCCGGGCCGACCTCCTCGCCGCGCGTGATGCGGCAAACGCCGAAGGGCTCCTGCGCGTGCATGCACGCGCGCACCATGTCCACGTAGCGGGTCTCGAACACGCGCACGGCCAGCGCGCCGTCGGGAAACAGCACCGATTGCAGCGGGAAGATCGCAAGCCCGCGCAGCGGTGCCCGCTCGCCCGGATCGGTCATCGCGCTGGCTGGCGCGCCTGGCGCGCGGTCGCCGCCATCGGTTCGCCCCGGCCCTAGGCCGCGGCCAGCCGCTGCGTGAGCGCGCGGTGGCGCACCAGCACGTGCTCGGTGCGGCGAAAGTGCAGCGCGAGCTGCTCCACGCAATAGACCGAGCGGTGCTGCCCGCCCGTGCACCCCACGGCCACCGTGAGGTAGCTGCGGTTTTCCTGGATGTAGAACGGGAGCCAGGTGTGCAGGAACGATTCGATGTGCTCGATCAGGCGCGCGACCGACGGAATCGCCTCGAGGAACGCGATCACCGCCTCGTCGCGGCCGGTGAGCGGGCGCAGCTCGCTGGTGTAGTAGGGGTTGGGCAGGCAGCGCGCGTCGAACACGAGGTCGGCGTCGAGCGGAACCCCGTGCTTGTAGGCGAACGACGCGAACAGCAGCGTGATCGGGGCGCGCTCCGCGCCCACCACGTCGCGCACCCACTGGCGCAGCACGTTCGGGTGCAGGTCGCTGGTGTCGAGCGAGGGGCCCAGGCCCTCGATCGCCGACATCATCTCGCGCTCGCGTTCGATCGCCTCCTCGAGCGTGGCGATCGGGTCGCGCGACGGCGCGGGCGCCGAGAGCGGATGGCGGCGGCGCGTCTCGGAGTAGCGCTGCACCAGCGTGTCGGTGCGTGCGTTGAGGAAGATCACCTTGCAGTCGTGGCCGCCGCGCACGAGTTCGCCGATCGTGTCGCGCACCTCGCCGATCGTGGCGCCGCTGCGCGCGTCGACCGACACGGCCACGCGCGCGTGGCCCGTCTGGCTCAGCGACACGATCACGTCGTGCAGGAAGCGCACCGGCAGGTTGTCGATGCAGTAGTAGCCGTCGTCCTCGAGCACGTTGATCGCGATCGACTTGCCCGAGCCCGAGATTCCGGTGATCAGAACGACCTGCATGCCAGCGACGCGGGCGCTGCCCGCCCTCTCACGTTCGAGCGGGTAGCTTAGCGCCTGGGGCGGCCCGCGTCGATCACCCGCGCCCCGCGGGCCGCCACGAGGCCCGCGCTAGGCGTCGGAGTCGCCGATCAGCTGGTGCTGGCGCGCGATGAACTCGCCCATCGTGTCGAACCCGCGCAGCGTGAGCACGGCGCTGCGCACCGCGGCTTCGGTGAGCACCGCCATGTTCCGTCCGGCCGCCACCGGTATCACGACCTTGCGCACCTGAAGCCCGAGCACTTCCTCCGTGAGCGCCTCGAGCGGAAGGCGCTGGTATTCGTTCTCCAGCGTGCTGCGGCGCACCAGATGCACGATCAGCTTGAGCTTCATCTTGGGCCGGATCGCGGTCTCGCCGAAGATCGCGCGGATGTCGAGCAGGCCCAGCCCGCGCACCTCGAGCATGTTGCGCAGCAGGGCGGGGCACCGGCCCTCGATCGCGTGCGGCGCGATGCGCTTGAAGTCGACCACGTCGTCGGCCACGAGCCCGTGTCCCCGGCTGATCAGTTCGAGCGCGAGCTCGCTCTTGCCCAGGCCCGATTCGCCCGAGATCAGCACGCCCATGCCGAGCACGTCCATGAACACGCCGTGCATCGACGTGCTCTCGGCCACGGCTTTCGCGAGCCAGTAACGCAGCGAGTCGACCACTTTGGCGGAAGGAAGCGGCGACGAGAGCACCGGCAGGCGATCGTCCTCGCAGCGCGCGAGCATCGTCTCGTCGGGTACTGCGCCCTCGGTGATGATGAGCGCGGGCGGGCGCGCCGCGATCAGGTCGTTGAGAATCGTGTCGCGCTTGGCGTCGTCGAGCCGGTCGTAATAGGCCGTCTCGGCGTTGCCGAACACGTGCACCCTCGACGGGTGGATCAGGTTCAGGTACCCGACCATGTCGGAAGCCGCGCGACCGTGGGTGTCGATCAGGCGGTCGGCACCCTGTTCGCCGGCGATCCAGCTCATCCCGAGGGAACCGCGGTTCGCGTCGAACAGCTGCTGGACCGTGACCGCCATTGTCTTGCCCCCGAAAAGTGCCGTTCGGCGCGCCCGCGGCCGCGCCGGCGCTCAGGCCGCCGGTCGGTACGGAGACCAGCTGGAGAGGATCTTGAGCACCTGCGAAGGATCCTGCGACGAGAGCAGCTGGTCGCGAACGGCGCGGTCGGACAGGAGTTCGGCCAGTTCGGACAGCAGTTCCAGGTGCTCCTCGGTGGCGTTCTCCGGCACCAGCAGGAACACGAGCAGGCGCACCGGCTCGCCGTCGGGCGCGTCGAAGGCGATCGGCTCGGCGAGGCGAACGAACGCGGCGAGCGCTTCCTTGAGCCCCTTGATGCGTCCGTGCGGGATCGCGACGCCTTCGCCCAGGCCCGTGGAGCCGAGGCGCTCGCGGGCGAACAGCGAGTCGAAGACCTTGCTGCGCTCGATGCCGTGGTTGTTCTCGAACATCAGGCCGGCCTGCTCGAACAGCCGCTTCTTGCTCGTGACTTCGAGGTCGGTGACCACGTTGGCAGGGGGAAGGAGTCGTGCGAGTCGATTCATCTTTGCGAGGCGCTGTCCGGCTTGTCGGGCCGCTGCGCCGGGTCGCCGGCAGCGCGGGCGTGCTCTATGCGGCGCGCATCTCCGGATCGGGGCAGTGGCGAAGCCCGGCGATTATCGCACCGCACAATAAATTTTGCCAGATCGGGCAATTCGATCGTTCGGCCTGCGTCGGCGGGCGCCGCCCCCCGGCCAGGGTCAGCTCTGGGCCTGCTGCTTGATCGCCTCGTGACTGTGGTCGCGCTGCTTGGACTTGTGCTTGATCACCTGCCGGTCGAGCTTGTCGACGAGGCTGTCGATGGCCGCGTAGAGGTCTTCGTCGCTGGCCTCGGCGAACAGCTCCTTGCCCGGAACGTGGATGCTGATTTCCGCCTTCTGAATCAGCTTGTCCACCGAGAGAAACACCTTGACGTCGATCACCCGGTCGAAGTGGCGGGCGACACGGTCGAGCTTTCCGGTGACGTAGTCGCGCAATGCCGGAGTCACGTCGAGATGGTGTCCGCTGATCGTCAGATTCATAGCCGCTCCGTTCATCATCCTTCGTTTAGCTTACAGGACTTTCCTTTGCGAAACCGGCGCAATCATCAGCGATTCCCGGTACTTGGCGACCGTCCTTCGCGCCACCACGATGCCCTGTTGGCCGAGGATCTCGGCGAGGCGCCCGTCCGACAGCGGCTTGCGCGGATCCTCGGCATCGACGAGCTGGCGAATCACCTCCCGGATGGCCGTGCTCGAGGCCGCGCCGCCGGCCTCGGTGGCCACGTGGCTGCTGAAGAAGTACTTCAGCTCCACCGTGCCGAAGGGGGTGAGCATGAACTTCTGCGTGGTCACGCGCGAGATCGTCGACTCGTGCATCTGCAGCGCGTCGGCGATCTCGCGCAGCACCAGCGGGCGCATCGCCACCGCGCCGTAGGAGAAGTAGGACTTCTGGCGCTCGACGATCGCCTGCGACACCTTCAGGATCGTGTCGTAGCGTTGCTGCACGTTCTTGATCAGCCAGCGAGCCTCCTGCAGTTGGCCGCCGAGCCCGCCGGCGCCGCTCCTGTCGTTTTGCAGGATCCGCGCGTAGGCGTCGTTGACCTGCAGCCTGGGCAGGACGTCGGGGTTGAGCGAGGCCTGCCAGCCGTCGGCGGTGCGCCGCACGATCACGTCCGGAACGACGTAGGTCGGCTCTTCGGCGGAAAACGCCGCGCCGGGCCGGGGGTTGAGGCTGCGGATCAGTTCCTGGGCTTGGCGCAGCGCCTCGTCGTCGCAGCGGTGCGCGCGCTTGAGCCGGACGAAGTCGCGGGCGCCGAGCAGCTCCAGGCTCTGGTCGACGATCGCGTGCGCCAGCGTGAAAGTCTCCGCCGGCCACTGCTCGCGCGCGCTCTCGGGCAGCGCGTGCATCTGCAGCAACAGGCTCTCGCGCAGGTCGCGCGCGCCCACGCCCGGCGGGTCGAAGCTTTGCAACAGCTTGAGCGCCGTGGCCAGCGCGTCCTCGTCGAGACCGGCCTGCGGCGGCAGCATCGCGGCGAGCTCGTCCAGGTCGCCCTCGAGGTAGCCGTCGTCGCTCACGCTGTCCACGAGCAGCTGCACCAGCGCGCGGTCCACCGCGGTGGCCTGGGTGGACGCGAGCTGGGCGAGCAGGTGCTCGCGCAGCGAGCGGCCGGCCGCGCCCACCTGCTCCGTTGCGTAGTCGTCGTCGTCCTGCTCGCCCGTGCGGCTCGCCGACTCGCCGCTCCAGTCGCTGGGGCCGCCGTAGTCGACCATGTCGGCCGCGTCCTCGGCCCGGTCGCCCGCGTCGGCCGGTTCGTACCCCTCCGGGGCCGCGCCCGCGTCGTCGCCCCCTTCCCCCCCGGGCGAGGGCGAATCCTGCCCGTCCGAAAACGGCCCGGCGCCCTCGAGAGTGCCGTTCGCGGCGATGCGCATGCAGCCCTCGAAGGGGTCGTCGAGCCTCTCGAGCAGCGGGTTCTCCGCGAGGATCTGCTCGATCTCCTCGTTGAGCTCGAGCGTGGACAGCTGCAGCAACCTGATCGACTGCTGCAACTGCGGCGTGAGCGCCAGGTGTTGGGTGAGCTTGAGCTGTAGCGACGGTTTCATCGGTTCGCGGCGCCGTTCCATTCGCCCGGGCACCGCCCGCCGCCACCGCCGGCCTACATCCGGAAGTGCTCCCCGAGGTAGACGCGGCGCACGTTTTCGTTGTCGACGATTTCGTCGGGGCGCCCGAAAGCAAGAACAGTACCAGCGTTGATGATATACGCCCGATCGCAGATTCCAAGCGTTTCCCGGACGTTGTGGTCGGTGATCAACACGCCAATTCCGCGATCTTTGAGAAATTTCACGATTCGCTGGATTTCGATCACCGCGATCGGGTCCACGCCGGCGAAAGGCTCGTCGAGCAGGATGAACCTGGGCGAGGTGGCGAGCGCTCGGGCGATCTCCACCCGACGGCGTTCGCCGCCCGAGAGCGACAGCGCGGGATTGGAGCGGATGTTCTCGATCTGCAGCTCGCGCAGCAGCGCGGCCAGGCGCCGCTGGATCTCGGCCGGGTCGAGCCCCCGGCCGCGCTCGTCCACCTGCAGCTCGAGCACCGCGAGGATGTTCTCCTCCACCGTGAGCTTGCGAAAGACCGACGCCTCCTGCGGCAGGTACGACAGCCCGAGCCTGGCGCGACGATGGATGGGCAGCCGGCTGATCGGCCGCGCGTCGAGCTCGATGCGCCCGTCGTCGCAGGGCACGAGGCCCACGATCATGTAGAAGCAGGTGGTCTTGCCCGCCCCGTTCGGCCCGAGCAGCCCGACCACCTCGCCGCTGCGCACCTCGAGCGAGACGTCCTGCACCACCCGCCGGCCGTGGTAGGCCTTCATCAGGTGGTGCACGGCGAGCACGCTGTGCGGTTGCCCGCTTCGAGCGCCGGCGTGCGGCGCCGGCTGCGCCGCGTGCGGCTCGGCGCGAGCGCCTGGCAGCTGCGTCGTGGTCACCGGCGCCGCTTTCCCGCTAACGCGGCACCGACTGCAGGCGCTGCGCCGGCGCGAGCGGGGCCGGGTCGGGCGCGGCCGCTTGCCCCGCGCTGCGGGGCTGGATCACCACCCTGACCCGTCCGGCGGGGTTCTCGGGCGTTGCCGACGAGGGCCCGCCGCCCTGCACGGTGATCGACTCGGTGCGGGCGTCGTAGACGATCAGGCTGCCGTGCAGCTCGTCCGTCACGCGGTCGTTCTCGAGGCGCTTGAGGTTGGCGCGGTTTTGCAGCCTGATCGTGTCGGCCTTGCCGTCGTATTCGAGCTGCTCGCCCACGCCGACCACGAACTGGTCCGCGCCCTCGCGCTTTTGCCTGAAGCTGGCGAGGTTTCCGTTGGCGGTGGCGTACTGGTGGCCCTCGGCATCCTGGCGCAGCACCAGCCGGTCGGCGCGAATCGCCATCGTTCCCTTCGTGAGCCTGACGTTTCCGGTGAACACGTTGGTCTGCCTGAGGTCGTCGTAG
>DATCZK010000086.1:0-3348 GCA_036525975.1 Burkholderiaceae bacterium
CCGGGCGCGGCCGGGCGCTGCTCGCCGCCCCGGGGCGCCGCCGCGGCTTCGCCCGGCCCGACGAAGCGCTCGAGCTCGCCGATGCCCACCGCGCCGACCTCGGCCACCCGGTGCAGCAACTGCATGCGCAGCGCCGCCGGCGGCAGCGCCTGCAGCAGCGGGCGCGCCAGCGCCAGGAACCGCGCCCTGCCCTCGGGCTCGGAGAGGTCGGCGCGCGACGAGAGCTCGCTCACCATGAACTCCGACAGCGGCACCGCCTGCGCGAGCAACTGCTCGAACCCGGCGAGCCCGTGCGCGCGCACGTAGCTGTCGGGGTCGTGGTCGGGCGGCAGGAACAGGAATTCCATCCGTTTCGTGTCCTGGGCGTGGGGCAGGCAGGCCTCGAGCGCGCGCCAGGCCGCCTTTCGCCCGGCCGCATCGCCGTCGAAGGCGAACACCACGCGCTCGACCAGGCGCGAGAGCTTGCGCACGTGGTCGGGCGTCGTGGCCGTGCCCAGCGTGGCCACCGCGTTGCCCACGCCGTGCTGCGCCAGCATCACCACGTCCATGTAGCCCTCGACCACGATCGCGCAGTCGCTGCGCCGCAACGCCTCGCGCGCCTCGAACAGCCCGTACAGCTCGCGGCCCTTGGAGAACAGCGCCGTTTCGGGCGAGTTCATGTACTTGGGCTCGCCCGCGTCGAGCACGCGCCCGCCGAAGCCGATCACCTGCCCGCGCGGGTTGCGGATCGGGAACATGATCCGGTCGCGAAAGCGGTCGTAGCGCTTGCGCTTGCCGTCGTCGGCGTCGGCGCCCTCGGAGGCGATCACGAGGCCGGCCTCGACCAGCTCGCGCGCCTCGTAGTCGGGCACCGCCGCCTGCAGGCTGCGCCAGCCCTCGGGCGCGTAACCGATCGCGTAGCGCGCGGCCGTCTCCCCGGCGAGGCCCCGGCCCTTGAGGTAGGCGATCGCGCGCTCGGACTCGCGAAGCCGGTTCTTGTAGAACTGCGCCGCCTGCGCGAGCAGCTCCATCAGCCCCGGATCGCGGCGCTGCACTTCGCCCGAGCCGGCCTCGCGCGGCACCGTCATGCCCACCGAGCGCGCGAGTTCCTCGATCGCGTCCACGTAGTTCAAGCCGGAGTGCTCCATCAGGAAGCCCACCGCCGAGCCGTGCGCGCCGCACCCGAAGCAGTGGTAGAACTGCTTGGACGCGCTCACCGTGAACGAGGGCGACTTCTCGGCGTGAAACGGGCACAGCCCGATGAAGTTCGCCCCGGCCTTGCGCATCTGCACGACGCGCCCCACCACGTCGACGATGTCGACCCGCGCGAGGAGATCCTGGATGAACGCCTGGGGAATCACGCTGCAAGTCTACCGAGACTGGCGCCGTGGCGGCGGCGGCGCGGCCGGGGATGTTCGGGCGCCCTGGCGGGGGCGCCGCGCCCCGGGGAAGTTCAGGCCCCCAGCCGCTGGCGGATCGCGGCCGAGACCTGCGCCATGTCGGCGCGCCCGGCGAGCTTGCCCTTGACCGCGCCCATCACCTTGCCCATGTCCTTCGGCCCGGCGGCGCCGGTCGCCGCGATCGCGGCGTCGATCGCCGCGGCGACCTCGTCGGCGCCGGCCTGCCGCGGCAGGTACCCGGCGAGCACGTCGAGCTCGAAACGCTCGCGCGCGGCGAGGTCGTCGCGCCCGGCGCGGGTGAATTGCTCGATCGAGTCGCGCCGCTGCTTGCCCAGCTTCTCCACGACCGCCACCACGGCCGCGTCGTCGAGTTCGACCCGCTCGTCGACCTCGCGCTGCTTGATCGCGGCGAGCAGCAAGCGGATGGCGCCCAGGCGCTGGGCGTCCTTCGCGCGCATCGCCGCCTTCATGTCTTCGGTGATCCGGTCTTTAAGGCTCATCGCCGATGCCTCGTCGGGGAGTGGATGAAAAAGGGCCCGCGGCGCAAGCCGGCGGGCCCCGTTGCCCGACGGCACGGGGCCGTCGCTTTGGCAGTCGCGTTCGCTCAGTACATCTTCTTGGGGAGCATCTGGCTGCGCAGTCGCTTGTAGTGGCGCTTGACCGCAGCGGCTTTCTTGCGCTTGCGCTCGGCCGTGGGCTTCTCGTAGAACTCGCGCGCGCGCAGTTCCGTGATCAACCCGCTCTTCTCGATCGTGCGCTTGAAGCGGCGCAGAGCGACGTCGAACGGCTCGTTTTCCTTGACCCTGATGGTCGGCATGAAAAAATCACCCCCTTCCGATGTTGGCTCGGGCCCGTACACCGCCGCCGCGCTGCCAACGCGACTCGATGCGCCGGCGGCCACCGAACGGCGCCCCCAATCGATGCCCGATGGGTGCCCCGGTTCGCGCCGCCAGACAATAGGCTTTTCCGGCCAAGCCAATAATTATGCCAGACTAGTCACCCAAATGGAAAGATCCCTCGATCCGGCCCCGGGGCGCGCGCGATGATCGTGCTCGGCGTGGAGACCTCGTGCGACGACACCGGGGTGGCGCTCTACTGCACCGGCCGCGGCCTGCTCGCGCAGGCGCTGCACTCGCAGGTGGCGATGCACGAGCGCTACGGCGGGGTGGTGCCCGAACTGGCCTCGCGCGACCACGTGCGCCGGCTGCTGCCGCTCACGCGCTCGGTGCTCGACGAGGCCGGGCTCGAGATCGGCCAGATCGACGCGGTGGCCTACACCCAGGGCCCGGGGCTCGCGGGCGCGCTGCTGGTGGGCGCGTCGGTGGGCGCGTCGATCGCCTGGGCGCTGGGCAAGCCCGCGATCGGCGTGCACCACCTCGAGGGCCACCTGCTCTCGCCGCTGCTCGCGGCCTCGCCCCCCGGGTTCCCGTTCGTGGCGCTGCTCGTGTCCGGCGGGCACACGCAGCTGATGCGGGTGGACGGCGTGGGGCGCTACGCGTTGCTGGGCGAGACGCTCGACGACGCCGCGGGCGAGGCCTTCGACAAGAGCGCGAAGCTGCTCGGCCTGGGATACCCGGGCGGGCCCGCGATCGCCGAACTGGCCAAGGCGGGCCGGGCCGACGCGATCGGGTTGCCGCGCCCGATGCTGCACTCGCGCGACCTCGACTTCAGCTTCTCCGGCCTGAAGACCGCGGTGCTCACGCGCGTGCGCGCCGGGCTGCCCGATGCGCAGGCGCGCGCGGATCTCGCCTGGGCGGTGCAGGCGGCGATCGTGGACGTGCTGGTCGCCAAGTCGATCGCGGCGCTCGAGCAGACCGGGCTCGACACGCTGGTCGTGGCCGGCGGCGTGAGCGCGAACGCCAGGCTTCGCGAGCTGATCGGGGCGGCGCGCGCGAGGCGCGGATTCGCCGCGCACTTCCCGGCGCCGCAGCTTTGCACCGACACCGGCGCGATGATCGCGTTCGCCGGC
>DATCZK010000087.1:0-7919 GCA_036525975.1 Burkholderiaceae bacterium
CCTGGAACTCCCGCGCAGCGCCCGCGGCCTGGGGCAGGCCCGCGCCTGGCTGGTGGAATCGACGCTGCTCGCCGCCGGCAGCAGCTACCGCTGGGTCGGGGCGCCGCCCGATGCGTTCATAATCGCCCCGAGATGAGCGCCAAGATCCTGGTCGTGGAAGACGAACCCGCGATTCGCGAGCTGATCGCGGTGAACCTGCGCCGCGCCGGCTACGACCCCTTGCCGGCCGCCGACGCGGCTTCGGCGCGCCACCAGATCGACGCGATCCTGCCCGACCTGGTCGTGCTCGACTGGATGCTCCCCGACTCGCCCGGCATCGACCTGGCGAGGCAGCTGCGCGCCGACCCGCGCACCCGCGCGCTGCCGCTGATCTTCCTCACGGCGCGCGCGCTGGAGTCGGACCGAATCGCCGGCTTCGACGCCGGCACCGACGACTACGTGTCCAAGCCCTTCTCGCCGCGCGAGCTGGTGGCGCGGGTGCGCGCGCTGCTGCGCCGCTCGGGCGCCGCGAGCGGCTCCGGGGCGCTGTCGGCCGGCGGGCTCGCGCTCGACCCGCAAACGCAGCGCGCCCGCGCCCATGGCAAGACGGCCGAGCTCAGCCCGACCGAATTCCGGCTGCTCGAAGTCATGATGCGGCACCCCGATCACGTGCTCTCGCGCGCAACGCTGCTCGACAAGGTCTGGGGCGACCACGTGTTCATCGAGGAGCGCACCGTGGACGTGCACGTGCGCAGGCTGCGCGTTGCGCTCGCCGCGCTGGGCTGCGAGCAGCTCGTGCGCACGGTGCGCGGCGCCGGCTACAGGTTCAGCGCGCAATGATCTGGTTCAGGGGGCTTCGCCCGGTGGCGATCGCGCTCGCGATCGCGGCGGCGCTCGGGTGGCTGTTCTCGGCGAACGCCGCCGCCTGGTGGCTGGCCGCGTTCACCGCGCTCTACGCGATCGCCCAGACCAACTTCCTGGCCAGGCTCCACCGCTGGGGCGGCCTGCCGCGCAGCCGCGAGATTCCGATCAGCACCGGCGCGTGGGAAATGGTGCTCGAGCGGATCGCGCGCTTCGTCAAGAGCGAGCACGACACCCGCCAGGAGCTGCAGGCCGAGCTCGCGCAATTGCACGCCGCGGTCGACCAGCTGCCCGACGGGCTCACGCTGCTCGACAAGTACGACCACATCGACTGGTGCAACAACGCCGCCACCGAGCTGCACGGCATCTTCGGCGCGGGCCGCCCGATCCACCACTTCATCCGCAACCCGGCCTTCGTCGCCTACCTGGACAGCGACGACTACGCCAGGCCCCCGGTGCTGCCGCTGGCAACCCGCCCCGGGCGCCTGTTCGAGCTGCGGCTGCACCGCAACGACGACGGCAGCAAGCTGCTCATCACGCGCGACCTCACCGAACTCGCGCGCGTGGACGCGATGCGGCGCGACTTCGTGGCCAACGTCTCGCACGAGATCCGCACGCCGGTGACCGTGATCGGCGGCTTCGCCGAGACGCTGCTCGAGAGCGACGACGACCCCAAGGCGAGGCGCGAGTACCTGACGATGATCCTGCGCCAGAGCCAGACGATGCAGCGCCTGGTGCAGGACCTGCTCACGCTGTCGTCGCTCGAGAACGCCGAGGCGCCGCCGGCGCAGGAGCGCGTGGACATGCACGCGCTGGTCGGCGCGCTGGTGGACGAGGCGCAGGCGCTCTCGCAGGGCAGGCACAGCATCGGCATGAAGCTGCTCGCGCCGCGCTGGGTGCTGGGCGCGGCTTCGGAACTCGAGTCGGCGCTGCGCAACCTGCTCACGAACGCGGTGCGCTACACGCCCGCGGGCGGGCAGATCAGCGTCGACTGGCGCGTGCGCGACGGCGACGGCCTGCTGTCGGTGCGCGACTCCGGAATCGGCATCCCGCCCGAACACCTGCCGCGCCTGACCGAGCGCTTCTACCGCGTGGACCACGGGCGCTCGCGCGAGACCGGCGGCACCGGGCTCGGGCTGGCGATCGTCAAGCACATCGTGCAGCGCCACGGCGGCAAGCTCGCGATCGACAGCCGCCCCGGTCAGGGCAGCACGTTCACGCTGCGGATACCGGCGGGCAGGATGCTCGCGCAGGCCGACGACGAAGCGACGAGCGAGCCTGCGAAGGCCTGAGCCGGCACGGGCACGGGCACGGGCGCGACGCGCAGGCGCGGGCGCGGGCGCGGCGCCTCAGTCGACCGCGAAGTGGCGCTTGTCCACGCCCTCGACCACGGTAACCACGTACTGCGCGATGTTCTTGGCGTGATCGCCGCATCGCTCGATCGACTGCACGACGAACACCAGGTCCATCGCCGCCGACACCGCGCCCGGCTCCTTGGACATCTTGTGCAGCAGGTCGGCGATCAGCCGGTCGCGAAGCCGATCCACGCTCGCGTCCTGCTCGATCAGGCGCTGCGCAACGCTCGGGTCGTGGCGCAGGAACGCGTCGAGCGCCTGCTGCAGCATCGCGCGCACCGTTTCGGCCATCTCGCGCACCTGCTCGAAGGGCAACGACACGCGCGCGCCGTTTTGCTCGAGCCCGCGCCCGCGCAGCGCGATCTTCTTGGCCTCGTCGCCGATGCGCTCGAGGTCGTTCACGGTGTGGATCGCGCCGATCACCTCGCGCAGGTCCACCGCGAACGGCTGGCGCTTGGCCAGTATCTGGTTGCACAGCAGGTCGGCCTGCAGGTGCTGCTGGTTGACCACCTCCTCTTCGGTGAGCACCTGCGAGATCAGTCGCAGGTCGGTTCGCTCCACCGCGTCGATCGCGCGCGCGAGCTGCTCCTCCACGAGCCCGCCCATCGTCATGATCGCGCTGCGCATGCCGTCGATGTCGGCGTCGAATGCCTTCAGGGTGTGATGCTGCATGAACGAAGCCCCCTTTGCGCCCTTTCGCGCTCAGCCGAAACGGCCGGTGATGTAGTCCTCGGTGCGCCTGTCTTTGGGCTTGAGGAAGATCTGGTCGGTCACGCCGAACTCGATCAGCTCGCCCAGGTACATGTAGGCAGTGTAATCCGACACGCGCGCGGCCTGCTGCATGTTGTGCGTGACGATCAGCATCGTCACGCGCCCCTTGAGCTCGTGGATCAGCTCCTCGATCGACGCGGTGGCGATCGGGTCGAGCGCCGAGGTGGGCTCGTCGAACAGCACGATCTCGGGGTCGGTGGCCAGCGCGCGGGCGATGCACAGGCGCTGCTGCTGGCCGCCCGAGAGGTTGACCGCGAGCTCGTCGAGGCGGTCTTTCACCTCCTCCCAGAGCGCGGCGTTCTTCAGCGCGTGCTCCACCTTGTCGGCGAGCGCGACGCGCGACGTCTCGCCCATCACGCGCAGCCCGTAGGCCACGTTCTCGAAGATCGACTTGGGGAACGGGTTGGGCTTCTGGAACACCATGCCGATGCGCATGCGCACCTCGATCGGGTCCACCTCCTTGCCCAGCAGGTCCTGGTCGTCGGGGAACAGCCGGATCTCGCCCGCGTAGCGGTTCCCGGGGTAGAGGTCGTGCATCCGGTTGAACGCGCGCAGCAGCGTCGACTTGCCGCAGCCCGACGGGCCGATCAGCGCGGTCACGCGCTTGTCGTGCACGGTGAGGTCGACGTCGCGCAGCGCGTGGAAGTTCCCGTACCAGAAGTTCAGGCCGGTGGCCACCGCCTTGGGCTGGGCGGGGGCGGCGGGCGCCGGGGCGCGCGACGGCGCGGGGGCTGGCGTGATCGTCTTTTCCATGGGTTTCGAGCTCACCACTTGATGTTCTTGCGCAGCCGGTAGCGCAGCCAGATCGCGAGCGCGTTCATCGCGAGCGTCATCGCCACGAGCACGAACCCGGCCGCCGCGGCGTTCGCCTGGAACTCGGCCTGCGGGCGCGAGGTCCAGTTGAACATCTGGATCGGCATCACGGTGAACGGCGAGCTGATCCAGTCGAAGTTGACGTACGGAAAGGTGCCCGAGAAGGGCGAATCCGGGAGGAACGCGATGAAGGTGAGCGCGCCGATCGTGATGATCGGGGCGGTCTCGCCGATCGCGCGCGCCAGCCCGATGATCACGCCGGTGAGGATGCCCGGCATCGAGTACGGCACGATGTGGTCGCGCACCGTCTGCCACTTCGACGCGCCGAGCGCGAAGGCGGCTTCGCGCATCGCCTGCGGAATCGAGCGAATCGCCTCGCGCGTGGCCACGATCACGACCGGCAGGATCAGCAGCGCCAGCGTGAGCCCGGCCGACAGGATGCTCTGCCCGAAGCCGAATCCGTAGACGAACAGGCCGAGAGCGAGCAGGCCGTAGACGATCGACGGCACGCCCGCGAGGTTCGTGATGTTGATCTCGATCAGGTCGTTGATCCAGTGCTTGCGCGCGTACTCCTCGAGGTAGATGCCGGCGCCCACGCCCAGCGGCACCGCGACGGTGCCGGTCACCACCATCACGAGCACCGAGCCGACCCAGGCCGAGAGGATGCCCGCGTCGCCCGCGCGGCGCGACGGAAACGAGGTGAAGAAATCCGGATCCAGCCGCGGAACGCCCGACACCGCCATCTCGACGAACAGCGCGACGAACGTGAGCATGCCCACCATCAGCGCGAGCACCCCGCACACGCCGAAGATCAGGTCCCATCGCTTGCCGCGCGCGATCGCGACGCGGATGCCGCGCAGGTCGCGAGTGGCTCGGTTCTCTTGCACGGCCGCCTCCTCAGTAGGCTTCGCGGAAGCGCCGGCGCAGCCAGTGCCCGGCACCGTTGAACAGCAGCGTGAGCAGCAGCAGCGTGAGGCCGGCCGCGAAGATCGTCTGGTAGCCGATCGACCCGTGCGGCAGGTCGCCCAGCGCCACCTGCACGATGTACGCGGTGATCGTCGCGGCCGGCTCGAGCGGGTTGAAGGTGAGGTTGGGCTGCATCCCGGCGGCCACGGCGAGGATCATCGTCTCGCCCACCGCACGCGAGATCCCCAGGATGTACGCCGACGCAATGCCTGAAAAGGCGGCCGGCACCACAACGCGCGTGGCGGTCTGGAACTTGGTGGCGCCCATCGCGTAGGAGCCCTCGCGCAGCGCCATCGGCACCGCACGCATCGCGTCCTCGCTGATCGAGCTGACATAGGGAATGATCATGATCCCCATCACGATGCCCGCCGAGAGCAGGTTGAAGCCGGGCAGCCAGGGCATCAGCTTTTGCAGCAGCGGCGTGACGAAGAGCAGCGCGAAGTAGCCGTAGACGATCGTGGGCACGCCGCCCAGGAGCTCGAGCAGCGGCTTGGCCGTCTCGCGCACCCGGTACGAGGCGAATTCCGACAGGAAGATCGCGATCACGGTGCCGAGCGGGATCGCGATCAGCAAAGCCACGGCCGAACTCGTGAGCGTGCCCGAGAGCAGCACCATGATGCCGAAGTGCGCGTCGTCGAACAGCGGCGTCCACTGCGTGTCGGTGAGGAAGTCGAGGATCGGCACCTGCCGGAAGAACACGATCGACTCGCTCACCAGGATGTAGACGATCCCGGCCGTGACGAGCACCGACACGAACGCCGCGGCGAACAGCACCGCCTCCACGAGCTTCTCGGTGTACCGGCGGGTGCGCTTTGCCCGCAGGTCGCGCCGGCGGCCCGACGGCAGCGGCGGCGGGAGATCGGCTGTGCTCGAGACCTTGACCATCGTCGCTCAGTTCTTCGCTTCGCGCGTGAGCAGTTCCTCGACCGTGACGCCCACTTCGGAGTGCCCGCCGAACACGGTGCCCTTCTTGTTGTTCGCCACGTTCGCGAGCGCGAGCCTGTAGGCGTTGTCCGGAAGCGGCACGTAACCCACCTCGCGCGCCAGCACGCTCGCGTTGTTCAGGTAGAACTCCACGATCTCGCGCACCTCCGGGCGCAGGATCGAGCTTGCGTTGACGTAGATGAAGATCGGCCGGGCGAGCGGCTCGTAGGCGCCCGAGATGACCGTGTCCATCGACGGGCCCACCGCGACGCCCTTGCTGTTGACCACAGGCACGGCCCTGAGCTTGTCGCTGTTCTCGGTGTAGTAGGCGAAGCCGAAGTAGCCGAGCCCGCCGAGGTCGCGCGACACGCCCTGCACCAGCACGTTGTCGTCTTCCGACGCGGTGAAGTCGCCCCGGCTCGACTTCGCCTTGCCCACCACCGCCTCGGTGAAGTAGTCGAAGGTGCCGGAGTCGGCCCCCGGGCCGTAGAGCTTGAGCGGCTCGTCGGGCCAGCGCGGGTTCACCTGCTTCCAGCTCGTGAGCTTGCCCTGGGCTTCGGGCGCCCAGATTTTCCTGAGCTCGGCCACCGTGATCTGGCGGATGAAATCGTTGCGGGGGTTGACCACGACGGTGAGCGCGTCGAAGGCCACCGGGATCTCGATGTACTCGATGCCGGCCGCCTTGCACGCCGCGATCTCCTTGGCCAGGATCGGGCGCGAGGCGTTCGAGATGTCGATCTCGCCTCGGCAGAACTTCTTGAACCCGCCCCCGGTGCCCGAGATCCCGACGGTCACGCGGACCTTGCCCCGCTTGGCGGTCTGGAAGTCTTCGGCCACCGCCTCGGTCACCGGAAACACCGTGCTCGACCCGTCGAAACGCACGCTCTTGTGCAGCGTGCTCCCGCCCTGGTTCCTCACCGAGCTGGCAACGCCGGCGACAACGAGGGCCGCCAGCGCGGCGAGCGTGCCCCCCACCAGGAGGCCCCTGGCGCTCATCCGATCATCTCGTTGGCGTTCACGCGGCGCAGTATGCGGGCCGATTGTTACCCGAATGTGACACGCCGGGGCACGCGCGCGCGGCCGGCGATATCGGCGATACTTGCGCCCTCGCGCCCCGCCCCGACCATGACCGAACCCACCCCGCACGCACTGCGACGGCCCGCCTCGCTGGTCGAGCTCTTTCTCGTGTTCAGCGGGCTCGCGCTGCGCGGCTTCGGCGGCGTGCTGCCGTGGGCGCAGCGCGCGATCGTCGACGAGCAGCGCTGGCTCGAGCAGCGCGACTTCGTCGAGATGCTCGCGCTCGCGCAGGTGCTGCCCGGGCCCAACGTGTGCAACCTCGCGCTGATGGTGGGGGATCGCTACTTCGGGCTGCGCGGCGCGATCGTGGCTCTCGCCGGGATGATGCTCGCGCCGCTGGGCGTCGTGCTCACGCTCGCGGCGCTCTACGTGCACTACTCCGACGTGCCCACCGTGGCCGCGGCGCTGCGCGGGATGGGCGCCGCCGCCGCCGGCATGCTGATCGCCACCGCCTGGAAGATGGCGCGCACCCAGCGCCACGATCGCGCCGGCTGGCTGTTCGTCGCGCTCTCCTTCGTCGCGGTCGGCGTGCTGCGCTGGCCGCTGGCGTGGGTGATGCTTGGGCTGGGCAGCGCCGCGGTCGGGCTCGCCTGGGCGAGGAGCCGGCGATGAGCGCGGCAGAGCTGGCGGAGCTCTTCACCCACTTCCTGATGCTGTCGATGCTCGCGGTGGGCGGCGCGATCACGGCCGCCCCCGAGATGCACCGCTTCGTCGTGGGCAACGGCTGGATCGACGACGCGCAGTTCAGCGCGTCGATCGCGATCGCGCAGGCCTCGCCCGGCCCGAACATCCTGTTCGTGACGCTGATCGGCTTCACCGCAGGCGGGGCGGCCGGCGCGGTGGCCACCACGGTGGGGATGCTGCTGCCCTCGTCGGTGGTGGCGCTGGCGCTGTTTCGCTGGACCGAGCGCCGCCACCAGCTGCCGTGGGTGAAGGCATTTCGCGCCGGAATGGCGCCGATCACGATCGGTCTCGTGCTCGCCACCGGCTGGATCCTCGCGCAGGCCAACCTCGACGCGCCGGTGATGCTCGCGATCACGGCGGCGAGCGCGCTCGCGCTCGTGCGCACCGGCCTCAACCCGCTGTGGACGATCGCGGCCGGCGCGCTGATCGGGGTGGCTTCGCTGCCGCTGTGACGCCTTTGCGCGCGTGCCCGGCGCGGGTGCCCGGCGC
>DATCZK010000088.1:0-6787 GCA_036525975.1 Burkholderiaceae bacterium
TTCGGCCAGGCTTTCGTCGCGCTGCGCGCGGCGCGCCCGTCGGTGGTGCTCGGCATGGGCGGCTACATCGCGTTCCCGGGCGGAATGATGGCGGCGCTGGTGGGCATCCCGCTCGTGCTGCACGAGCAGAACGCGGTGGCCGGGTTGTCGAACCGGGTGCTCGCGCGCCTCGCCGATCGCGTGCTGGTGGCCTTCCCCGGCGCGCTCGCCGGCGCCGCCTGGACGGGCAATCCGGTGCGCGCCGAGCTCGCGCGGCTCGCGCCGCCGGCCGAGCGTTTCGCCGGACGCGAGGGCGCGCTGCAGCTGCTCGTGGTGGGCGGGAGCCTGGGCGCGCGCGCGCTGAACGAGGCGGTCCCGGCGGCGCTCGCGCGGATCGCGCCCGCGAAGCGGCCGCGGGTCACCCACCAGAGCGGCAAGGGCAACCTCGACGCGCTCGCCGGCGCCTACCGCGAGGCCGGCGTCGAGGCCGAGGTGGTGGAATTCGTCGACGACATGGCCGCCGCCTACGCGCGCGCCGATCTGGTGATCTGCCGCGCGGGCGCGATCACGGTGGCCGAACTGGCCGCGGTGGGCGTGGCGAGCGTGCTCGTGCCCTTCCCGTTCGCGGTGGACGACCACCAGAGCGCCAACGCGCGCTTCCTGGCCGAGCGCGGCGCGGCCGTGCTGTTGCCGCAGAAAGAGCTCGACCCCGCCTCGCTCGCGGCGCTGGTCGAGGGCTTCGACCGCGGGGGGCTCGAGCGCATGGCCCGGCTCGCGCGGGAAGCGGCCCGCCCCGACTCCGCCGCCGACGTGGCCACCGTGTGCGAGGAGGCGGCGCTGTCGTGAAGCACAAGGTCAAGCACATCCACTTCGTGGGCATCGGCGGTTCGGGCATGAGCGGAATCGCCGAGGTTCTGCTCAACCTGAACTACTCGGTGAGCGGCTCCGACATCAGCGCCAGCGCGTCCACGCGCCGGCTCGCCGAGCTCGGCGCGAAGGTGGTCCTGGGGCACGACGCGAGCCACATCGCCGGCGCCGATTGCGTCGTCACCTCGACCGCGGTGCGCGGCGACAATCCGGAGGTGATCGCGGCGCGCGCGCACCGCGTTCCGGTGGTGCCGCGCGCGCTGATGCTCGCCGAGCTGATGAAGCTCAAGCAGGGCATCGCGATCGCCGGCACGCACGGCAAGACCACGACCACCAGCCTGGTGGCGTCGGTGCTCGCGCAGGGGGGCCTGGATCCGACCTTCGTGATCGGCGGCCGCCTGCTCAGCGCGGCGGCCAACGCGCGCCTGGGCGGGGGCGACTACATCGTGGTCGAGGCCGACGAGTCGGACGCGTCGTTCCTCAACCTCGCGCCGATGATCGCGGTGATCACCAACATCGACGCCGACCACATGGAGACCTACGGGCACGACTTCGCCAGGCTCAAGCACGCGTTCGTCGAGTTCACGCAGCGCCTGCCCTTCTACGGCGCGGCGGTGCTGTGCGTGGACGACGCGCACGTGCGCGAGATCATGCCGTTCATCTCGAAACCGGTGCTCACCTACGGCTTTGCCGCGCAGGCGCAGTTCCGCGCGGTGCACGCGCGCGCCGACGCGGCGAGGATGCGCTTCACGCTGCTGCGCGAGGCGGCCCAGCCGCTCGAGATCGTGCTCAACGCGCCGGGCATGCACAACGTGCAGAACGCGCTCGCCGCGATCGCGGTGGCCGACGAACTGGGGGTGGCGGACGACGCGATCGTCGCCGCGCTCGCCGAGTTCCACGGCGTCGGGCGGCGCTTCCAGCGCTGGGGCGAGATCCCGCTCGACGGCGGCGGCGCGTTCACGCTGATCGACGACTACGGCCACCACCCGGCCGAGATGGAAGCCACGCTCGCGGCAGCGCGCGGCGCGTTCCCGGGGCGGCGCCTGGTGCTCGCGTTCCAGCCGCACCGTTTCACCCGCACCCGCGACCTGTTCGAGGACTTCGTGCGCGTGCTGTCGATGCCCGACGCGCTGCTGCTCGCGGAAGTGTACCCGGCCGGGGAGACGCCGATCGTGGCCGCCGACGGGCGCTCGCTCGCGCGCGCGGTGCGCGTGGCGGGCCGGATCGAGCCGGTGTTCGTGGAGGAGGTCGCGGCGCTGCCGCAGGCGATCCTCGCGTCGGCGCGCGACGGCGACGTGGTGCTCACGATGGGCGCGGGGTCGATCGGCGCGGTGGCCGCGCAGGTGCGCGAACTCGTGCAACCACAGGGGCAGGGCGATGGCGACTGAGCGCGCGAGCGCTTCGCTCGGCAAGGTTGCCGTGCTCTTCGGCGGGCGCTCGGCCGAGCGCGAGATCTCGATCATGTCGGGCTCGGGCGTGCTCGCCGCGCTGCGCGCCGGCGGCGTGGACGCGCACCCCTTCGATCCGGCCGAGCGGCCGATGGACGACCTGCGCCGCGAGGGCTTCGATCGCGCGTTCGTCGCGCTGCACGGGCGCTACGGCGAGGACGGCACGGTGCAGGGCGCGCTCGAGCTGCTCGGCATCCCGTACACGGGCTCGGGCGTGATGGCGAGCGCGGTGGCGATGGACAAGGTGTTCACGAAGCGGGTCTGGATCACGCACGGACTGCCCACGCCGCAATTCGAGGTCGTGCACGACGCCGCGGGCCTGCGCGAGATTCCCGACCGCCTCGGGTTGCCGCTGATCGTCAAGCCGGCGCACGAGGGCTCGACGATCGGAATCACGAAGGTGGCCGGCTACTCCGACATGCGCGGCGCGTTCGACCTCGCCGCGCAGTACGACGACACGGTGCTCGTCGAGCAGTTCATCACCGGGCGCGAGCTCACCGTGGCGATCCTGGGCAAGGGCAGCGACGCGCGCGCGCTGCCCGTGATCGAGATCCGCGCGCCGGGCGGCAACTACGACTACCAGAACAAGTACTTCAGCGACGACACCCAGTACCTCTGCCCGGCGCCACTGGCCGGCGAGGTGGCCGCGGCGGTGCAGGCGCTGTCGGTGGCGGCCCACCGCGCGATCGAGTGCGAGGGGTGGGCGCGCGTGGACCTGATGCTCGACCGCGACGATCGGCCCTGGCTGATCGAGATCAACACCTCGCCGGGCATGACCACGCACTCGCTGGTGCCGATGGCGGCGAAGGCGCAGGGCATGTCGTACGGCGAGCTGGTGATGCAGGTGCTGTCGCAGGCGAGCCTGAAGCTGGGGAGGCGCTCGTGAAGGCGAAGGCCGCGTCCGGCAGCCCGTTGTGGCACAACGCGCGGGTGCTGCACATCGCGGCCAACGCGCTGCTCGCGCTCACGCTCGCGGCGCTGCTCGCGGCGGGCGCGGCCTGGCTCGCAACGCGCCCGGCCTTCACGCTGCGCTCGGTGTCGATCGAGTCGAGCCCGGGCACGGCGCTGCGCTTCGTGTCCACCACGCTGCTGCGCAACTCGTCGGCGCGCGCGGTGGAGGGAAACTTCTTCGCGGTCGACCTGGACAAGGTGCGCGCGCGCTACGAGGCGCTGCCCTGGGTGCGGCGCGCGGCGGTGCGCCGCGTCTGGCCCGATCGGCTGGTCGTCACGATCGAGGAGCATCGTCCGCTCGCGATCTGGGGGGCGGGCCAGCTGATCAACACGCACGGCGAGCTGTTCGCGGCCAACCTCGCCGAAGCCGAGGAGGACGGCCCTCTGCCCGAGCTCGCGGGCCCGAACGGCAGTCACGCGTCGGTGCTGGCGCGATACCACGACCTGCAGCGCTGGCTCGCGCCGCTGCAAAGGCGCCCCCTGGCCGTGAGCCTGTCGCAGCGCTGGGCCTGGAGCGCGCGCCTCGACGACGGCACGGCGCTGCTGATCGGGCGCGAGCAGGGCATCGCGATCGAAGCGCGCGTCCGGCGCTGGGTCGAGCTCTACCCGCGCGTGCAGTCGCGCATCGAGCACGCGCCCGCGGTGGTCGACCTGCGCTATCCCAACGGGTTCGCGCTGCGCACCGCGAGCGCGGCCCCGCACGCCGCAGCCACGGGCGCCGCCAAGGCGGGCGCGGCCAAGGCGGGCGCGGCCGTGGCCAAGGCGGGCTCGGGCGCGGCCAAGGCGGGGGCGGCCGTGGTCGACGCGGGCTCGGCCGTGGCCAAGGCGGGCGCGGCCGTGGTCAAGGCGGGCTCGGGCGTGGTCAAGGCGGGCGCGGTCAGGGTGGGCGCGGACGGCGCAGCGGGCACCGGCGCGGGCACGGCGGGGGGACAGCGCAAATGAACGCACGCGTCGCCGCGGGGCGAATCGAAACGAATCACCAACCACAAGGCACGGCATGGCAAGGGACACCAGCGACCTGATCGTCGGTCTGGACATCGGAACGTCGAAGATCGTCGCGATCGTCGCGCAGATCCTGCCCGACGGGCGCTACGAGATCGTGGGGCTCGGGCAGCACGAGTCGCGCGGCCTGAAGAAGGGCGTGGTGGTCAACATCGAGTCCACCGTGGCGTCGATCCAGCGCGCGCTGGAAGAGGCCGAACTGATGGCCGACTGCAAGATCAAGACCGTCTACGCCGGGATCGCGGGCAGCCACATCCGCAGCTTCAACTCGAGCGGAATGGTCGCGATCAAGGACAAGGAGGTCACCGAAGCCGACATGGCGCGCGTGATCGAGACCGCGAAGGCGGTGAACATCCCGACCGACCAGCAGATCCTGCACGTGCTGCCGCAGGAATTCATCATCGACGGCCAGGAAGACATCCGCGAACCGATCGGGATGAGCGGCGTGCGGCTCGAGGTGAGGGTGCACATCGTGACCGGTGCGGTGTCGGCGGCGCAGAACATCGTGAAGTGCGTGCGCCGCTGCGGCCTCGAGGTGCAGGACCTGATCCTGCAGCCGCTCGCCTCGAGCATGGCCACGCTCACCGAGGACGAGCGCGAACTGGGCGTCGCGCTGGTGGACATCGGCGGCGGCACCACCGACATCGCGCTGTTCACGGGCGGCGCGATCCGCCACACCGCGGTGATCCCGATCGCGGGCGACCAGATCACCAACGACGTGGCGATGGCGCTGCGCACGCCCACGCCCGAGGCCGAGGAGATCAAGCTGCGCCACGGCCTGGCCAAGCAGGTGCTGGCCGACCCGAACGCGCGCATCGAGGTGCCGGGGCTGGGCGACCGGGGCCCGCGCCAGCTCTCGCGCCAGGCGCTCGCGGCCGTGATCGAGCCGCGCGTGGAGGAACTCTATTCGCTCACCCACCAGGTGATCCGCGAGTCGGGCTACGAGGAGCTGCTCTCGTCGGGCGTCGTGATCACCGGCGGGTCGGCGCTGATGCCCGGAATGGTCGAGCTGGCCGAGGACGTGTTCCTCAAGCCGGTGCGCGTGGGCCTGCCCGCCTACACCGGCGGGCTGGCCGACGTGGTGCGCAATCCGCGCTTCGCCACCGCCGTGGGCCTGCTCGACGAGGCCCGGCTGCAGCGCGCGCGCGGGCGCAAGGTCGCCGAGCAGTCGGGCTCGTTCAAGGAAACGCTTCGCCGGATGAAGGACTGGTTCCTCGGCAATTTCTGATTCTTACTTTCCCCACCCCAAGGCAGGAGGCCACACTCATGAAGTTCGAAATGCTCGAAAACGAAGTCGAAGGCGCCGTCATCAAGGTCGTCGGCGTTGGCGGCGCGGGCGGAAACGCCGTCAACCACATGATCGCGCGCAGCGTGCAGGGCGTTGAGTTCATCGCCCTGAACACCGACCGGCAGGCGCTGTCGCGCTCGCAGGCCGGGCGCATCATCCAGCTCGGCGACCAGGGCCTGGGCGCGGGCGCCAACCCGCAGGCCGGGCGCGCGGCGGCCGACGCCGCGCGCGACCAGATCCGCGAGGTGCTCGAGGGCGCGAACATGGTGTTCCTCACCGCCGGCATGGGCAAGGGCACCGGCACCGGGGCCTCGCCGATCGTGGCCGAGATCGCGAAGGAGCTGGGCATCCTCACCGTGGGCGTGGTGACCAAGCCGTTTCACTTCGAGGGCGCCAAGAAGATGCAGATCGCCGAGACCGGGATCGAGCAGCTCGTGGACAACGTCGACTCGCTGATCGTCGTGCTCAACCAGAACCTGTTCGACGTGATGGACGAGGACGCGAGCCTGGAGGACGCGTTCAAGCGCGCCGACGACGTGCTGCACAACGCGGTGGCCGGCATCGCCGAGATCATCAACGTGCCGGGCCTGGTGAACGTGGACTTCGCCGACGTGCGAACCGTGATGGGCGAGCAGGGCAAGGCGATGATGGGAATCGGCGAGTCGGCGGGGCTCGACCGCGCGCGGCTCGCGGCCGAACAGGCGGTGGCCTCGCCGCTGCTCGACGGGGTCGACCTGTCGGGCGCGCGCGGCGTGATCGTGAACATCACCGCCACGCGCGGCCTCAAGCTGCGCGAGACCAACGAGGTGATCAACACGATCAAGGCTTTCTGCGCCGACGACGCGACGATCATCCACGGCACCGTGTTCGACGACGCGATGGACGAGCGGCTGCGCGTGACGGTGGTGGCCACCGGCATCGGCCGCAAGAACCCGGCCGCGCGACCGGTGCTGGTGCCCGCCGCGGTGCAGCGCACCGGCACGCACGACGCGATGCCCGCGCCGGCGGCTGGATCGAACAGCGCCTACGGCGACCTCGATCCGCCGGCGGTGTGGCGCAGCCCGCGCGGCAACGCCGCCGCGCAGGTTGCCGCGCTCGAGGAGAGCGGCGTGGAGCGTTTCGACATTCCGGCGTTCCTGCGCAAGCAGGCCGACTGAGAGGGAGGTTCTGCCGTCCCGGACCCTCGACCGGGACATCGGGGCGCGCTGCGCGAGCGCGCCTGCCGGATGCGTCCTTGGGGAAGGACGCCCGG
>DATCZK010000089.1:0-42570 GCA_036525975.1 Burkholderiaceae bacterium
GCGCCGACCCTGGCACGTCGCCCGACGAGGCGCTCGACGACCTCGTGTTCGCCCAGCGCGGCACGCGCGTCGCGCCGATCTGAGGCGGCGCCCGGCCGTCGCGCGGGCCGCGCCCACCCGGTGCGCGGGCGGCGCGCGCGCGGCCTGCGGCAGAATCGCTGCCACCGATGGGGGTGCGCGTGTCCCAGAGCTACGACCTTCTCATTCGCAACGCAACGATCGCCACCTCGAGCGCAACCGAGCGCGCCGACGTCGCGGTGCGCGACGGGAGAATCGCCGCGATCGGCGCCGGGCTCGGCGGCGCGCGCCGCGAGATCGACGCCAGCGGCAAGCTGCTGCTCCCGGGCGGCATCGACAGCCACACGCACATCGAGCAGATCTCGAGCTTCGGGATCATGTGCGCCGACGACTTCCACAGCGCCACGGTCTCGGCCGCGCACGGCGGCACCACCACCACGATCTCGTTCGCGGCGCAGCACCGCGAGATGCTGATCCCCGACGTGCTCGCCGACTATCACCGGCGCGCGGCCGAGAAGGCCGTGATCGACTACGCGTTCCACCTGATCGTGGCGAACCCGTCGCAGCCCACGCTCGCCGAGCACCTGCCGCAGGCGATCGGCGAAGGGCTGCGCTCGTTCAAGCTGTTCATGACCTACGACCGCATGCGCCTCACCGACGAGCAGATCCTCGACGTGCTGTCGGTGGCGCGCGCGCACGGCGCGCTCACGATGGTGCACGCCGAGAACCACGGGATGATCGGCTGGCTCGCCGGCAAGATGGTGGGCGCGGGCAATGCGCTGCCGCGTTATCACGCGATCTGCCACACGCGCGGCGCCGAGGCCGAGGCGATCAACCGCGTGATCGCGCTGGCCGAGCTGGTGGACGCGCCGATCCTGATCGTGCACGTGTCCACCGTCGAGGGCATCGACGCGATCCGCCGCGCCCGCGCGCGCGGGCTCAAGGTGTTCGGCGAGACCTGCCCGCAGTACCTGTTCCTGACCGCGAAGGATCTCGACCGCGGCGGGCTCGACGGGGCGATGTTCTGCTGCAGCCCGCCGCCGCGCGACGAGGCGGCGCAGGAAGCCTGCTGGCAGGGGATGGCCGACGGCACGCTGGGCCTGTATTCGTCCGACCACGCGCCCTACCGCTTCGACGCGTCCGGGAAGTTGCCCAAGGGCGAGAAGACCACGTTCAAGGACGTTGCCAACGGCGTGCCGGGGCTGGAGCTGCGGCTGCCACTGCTGTTCAGCGCCGGCGTCGTCACCGGCCGGATGAGCCTCACGGAGTTCGTTCGCCTGTCGTCGACCAATCACGCGCAAACCTACGGCCTGTACCCGCGCAAGGGCGAGATCGCGGTCGGCTCCGACGCCGACCTCGCGATCTGGGATCCGCAGGCCCGGCGCACGATCACGGCCTCGATGCTGCACGACGCGGTCGGCTACACCCCCTACGAGGGGCGCGAGATCACCGGCTGGCCGCAGACCGTGATCTCGCGCGGCGACGTGATCGTGGACGCGGGCGAGCTGCACGCCGCGCGCGGCCGCGGCCGCTACCTCGCGCGCGAGATCGCCGATTCGGCGCTGCCGGCCAACCTGCCGGTTCCCGAGATCGCCCAGCTCGAGGCCTGGGGAACGCCGCTGCCGCGCTGACGCCGCGCCCGACCCATCCACCCCCAACGGAACCGCCCATGGCCAGACACCTGAGGATCGCCGCCGCCCAGCTCGGCCCCCTGCACCTCGCCGACACCCGCCTCACGGCCACGCAACGGCTGGTGGCGCTGCTCGGCGACGCGCACGCGATGGGCGCGAAGTTCGTCGTGTTCCCCGAGCTCGCCTTCACCACCTTCTTTCCGCGCTGGTGGTTCGACGACCAGGCGCAGGTGGACGCGCGCTTCTTCGAGCCCTCGATGCCCTCGCCCGAGACGCAGCCGCTGTTCGACGAGGCGAGGAGGCTGGGCATCGGTTTCTACGTCGGCTACGCCGAGCTCACGCCCGAGGGCCGGCGCTTCAACACGGCCATCCTGGTCGCGCCCGACGGCAGCGTGGTCGGCAAGTACCGCAAGGTGCACCTCCCGGGGCACGCCGATCACAAGCCCGAGGCCGCGTTCCAGCACCTGGAGAAGAAGTACTTCGAGGTGGGCGACCTCGGCTTCAGGGTGTGGCGGTTCATGGACACGATCACCGGCATGCTGATCTGCAACGACCGCCGCTGGCCCGAGGCGTTTCGCGTGCTCGCGCTGCAGGGCGCCGAGGTGGTCGCGCTCGGGTTCAACACCCCGACCGAGAACCTGCACTACCCGGAGCCCCCGGCGCTGCGCGTGCACCACCACCTGATCATGGCGCAGTCGATGGCGTTCCAGAACGCCACCTGGCTGGTGGAGACGGCGAAGTGCGGCGTCGAGGACGGCTTCCGGATGTTCGGGCACTCGGTGATCGTCGCGCCCTCGGGCGAGATCGCCGCGAAGAGCCAGAGCGAGGAAGACGAGGTGATCTGCTTCAACTGCGACATCGACCTGGCCGCCAACCTCAAGCGCACGATGTTCAACTTCGCCGCGCACCGCCGGCCCGAGCACTACAAGCTGATCGTCGAGCGCGTGGGCGCCCAGGTCACGCCGGCCAACGACTGATGGACCTCGAACTCGCGAAGCTCTCGGCCACCGAGCGCTACAAGCTGCTGATCGGGCTGGTGATCCCGCGCCCGATCGCCTGGATCTCCACGGTGAGCGAGAACGGCGTGGCGAACTGCGCGCCGTTCTCGTTCTTCAACGTGGTCTCGGAGGAGCCGCCGCTTTGCATCGTGAGCTTCAACCGCCGCTCCGACGGCGCGATCAAGCACACGCTCAAGAACATCACGCGCACCGGCGAGTTCGTCGTGAACCTGGTCGACGAGCCCGTCGCGCAGGCGATGAGCCTGTCGGCGCGCGAGCTGCCCGAGTCCGAGAGCGAGTTCGCGCTGGCCGGCCTCACGCCGGTGCCGGCCGCGTGCGTGCAGCACCCGCGCATCGCCGAGGCGGCCGCCGCGCTCGAGTGCAGGCTCGAGCGGCGCATCGAGTTCGGCCCCGAGCGCGAGATGGTGGTGGGCGAGATCGTGCTGGTGCACGCGCGCGAGGGCATCGTCGACGCGCACACCAAGCGCGTGTCGGAGGCGCTGTACAACCCGATCGGGCGCCTGTTCGCGTCGCGCTACTGCACGACGCGCGAGCGCTTCGACCTGCCCACCTAGCCCGCGAGCAGCGCTGCGGCGGCGGCGCGCGGCGCGCTGCGGCGGCGGCGGCGCGCGGCGGCGCCTAGGCGCCGGCCCAGTTCAGCCGCACCCGCCCGATCGCCATCGCCACCGCCGCCTGGGTCGGCTCCACCACCGGGATGCCGATCTCGTCCTGCAGCGGCTTGCGGTAGCGCGCCATGCCGGCGCAACCCATCACGACCACGTCGGCGCCGTGCGCGTCGCGCAGCGTCTTGCCCACGTCGACCATGCGCCCGAAGGTGCGCTCGGCGTCGGACAACTCGGTCACCCCCAGCCCCACCGGCAGCTCGCCCGCGAGCCGATCGAGCACGCCCATCGCGCCGAGATAGCGCAGGTGCCGCGGGATCGACTTTCGCAGGATCGCGATCACGCCGAACCGGTGCCCCAGCGTGAGCGCGGTGAGGATGCCGCACTCGGAGATGCCCAGCACCGGCTTGCGCGTGGCCTCGCGCACCGAGTGCAGGCCCGGGTCGCTGTAGCAGGCGATCACGAACGCGGCGCAGTCGGCGTCGCGCCGGCGCACGAGCTCGAGCATCGGCGCGACCACGCCGTCGACGTGCTGCTGCGACTCGATCCCCGGCGGGCCTTCGGCGAGCGTCTGGCATTCGATCTGCGGCCCGCCGGCCATGCGCAGCGGCGCGCACGCCTCGTCGATTCCGCGCGTGACGGCTTCGGTGGAGTTGGGGTTGATGACGAGGATTCGGTCCATCGGTGCGGGCGTTCGTGTGGGGGGTCGGTGGAGCGGGGCGGCGCGAGGGCTCAGTGCAGCGCGATCTGCCGGTGCTCGAAGCGGCTGAGCAGCCGCACGAGCGGCCACAGGCAGGCGAGGTAGATGATACCGGCGGCGATGATCGGCGTGGCGTTGTAGGTGACCGACTGCGCCTCGCGCGCCGTGTGCAGCAGCTCGGGCAGCGCCACCACGCTGGCGATCGACGTGAGCTTGATCACCTCCAGCGTGTTCGAGATCAGGTCGGGGGTCACGTTCCTCACCGCCTGGGGCACCACCACCCAGACCATCGTCTGCAGCGTCGTGAGCCCGGTGGAGCGCGCCGCTTCGGTCTGCCCGCGCGGCACCGACTCGATGCCGGCGCGCAGGATCTCGCCGTAGTAGCTCGAGGTGTTGAGCAGGAACGCGAGCGCCACCGACCCGAACGCGCCGATGCGGATGTCGAGGAAGGGCAGCCCGTAGGCAACGAACATCAGCAGCACGAGCGGCGGAAACGCGCGGAAGAAGTCGACGTAGGCCACGGTCGCCCAGCGCACCGCCCTCCAGCGCGAGCCCGACGCGAGCGCAACCGCGAGCCCGCCGGCCACGCCCAGCGGCACGACCACCACGGTGAGCAGCAGCGTCATCCCCAGCCCCGCCAGCAGGAACGGCCAGGCCTCCCTGAGGATGCCGAGGTTGAAGAAGTTCTGGATCAGCGCTTCCACGCGAACCTCGTCTCCACCCAGCGCCCGAAGATCACCACCGGAATGAACAGGACCAGGTACGCGATCGACCCGAGCACCAGCGGCGAGGGGTTGTACGAGAACGAGTACGCGGTCTGGGCCTGGTAGAGGATCTCGCCCACCGCCACCACCGCCCCCAGCGCGGTGCCCTTGGTGATCGCGATCGTGCGGTTGGTGAGCGGCGGGATCGTCATGCGCACCGCCTGCGGCGCGACCACCTGCGAGAGCGTCTGCCAGAACGTCAGGCCCGTGGAGCGGGCCGCTTCCCACTGGCCGCGCGGCACCGCCACGATGCCGGCCCAGAAGATCTCCTCCGAGAACGCCATCAGCACGAGCGCGAGCGCGAGCCAGGTGGCCACCCAGGCGCTCAGCTTGATGCCCAGGCTCGGCAGCGCGAAATAGAAGCCCACGATCAGCACGAGCGGCGGCAGCGCGCGCAGCATGTCGACGAGCACCACGATCAGGAAGTTCAGCAGGCGCAGCCGGAACGAGCGCACCAGCGCCAGCACCAGCCCCGACGAGATGCCGGCCACGATCACCGCGAGCGCGAGGCCCACCGTCACCCAGAACCCTTCCCAGATCTTCGGCGCGTACTGCGCCATCACCTGCCAGTTGAAGAAGGTGTCGGCGAGGCGCTCGAGGTTCGCGTTCACGGCCGCATCAGTGCTCGATCGAGGCGATGAACTCCCGGATGCGCGGGTGGTCGGGCGAGGTGAGCAGCTTGGCCGGCGGGCCCTGCTCGAGGATGCGGCCGTCGTCCATGAACACCACGCGGTCGGCGGCGCTGCGCGCGAAGCGCATCTCGTGGCTCACCA
Organism: Burkholderiaceae bacterium; assembly: GCA_036525975.1. GTDB lineage: Bacteria > Pseudomonadota > Gammaproteobacteria > Burkholderiales > Burkholderiaceae_E > Quisquiliibacterium. The sequence goes on from DATCZK010000089.1 coordinate 5,508, forward strand.
CCAGCATCGTCATGCCCGAGTCGCGCAGCTCCTTCATCACCGCGAGCACGCTGCCCACGAGCTCGGGGTCGAGCGCCGAGGTGGGCTCGTCGAACAGCATCACCGCCGGCTCGAGCGCGACCGCGCGCGCGATCGCCACGCGCTGCTGCTGCCCGCCCGAGAGCTCGTTCGGGAAGCTCTGCGCCTTCTCGGCGAGCCCCACGCGCGCGAGCGCCGCGTGCCCGATCTCGTCGGCTTCGGCGCGCGACTTCTTCACCACCGTGCGCAGCGCGAGCGTGACGTTGCCCAGCGCCGTGAGGTGCGGATAGAGGTTGAACGACTGGAACACCATGCCGATGCGCCTGCGCACCGCGTTGATGTCCACGCCTGCGGCCGTGATCTCGCTGCCCTCGAGGTGGATCGACCCGGCGGTCGGCTCCTCGAGCCGGTTGCAGCAGCGCAGCAGCGTCGACTTCCCCGAACCCGAGGGGCCGATCACGAACACCAGCTCCCTGGGGCGGACCTCGAGGTCGACGCCCTTCAAGACCTCGAGCGACCCGAAGGCCTTGTGGAGCCCCCGAAGCTCGAGGATCGGAGGTTCCACCCCGGGATTACTTGCAGTTGGCCGTGTGCGCGGTTGCGTCGTGCCCGGCCATGCCGGGAACCCCGTAGCCGGGGTAGACGGTGACCGGCGCCGAGCCGGCGCGCGGCTTGTGGCCGAACCACTTCTCGTAGAGCTGCGCCATCACGCCATTGGTCTTGAGGCACTCGATCGCGGCGTCGACCTCGTTGCGAAGCTTGGCGTCGTCCTTGCGGAAAGCGGCCGCCCACACCAGCCCCTGGTCGACCGTGAGCGAGGCGAGCTTGATCTGGCCGCCGGCCTTCACCGTGGAATAGGCCGCCACCGTGTTGCCCGACATGTGCACCTCGGCCCGACCGGAGATCAGCGCCTGCACCGCGTCGGCGTTCGTGCCGAACGACTCCACCTTGAAGCCGTACTTGGCCGCGTTCTCCTGCGCCCACTTGTCGTAGGCCGAGCCGCGATTGAGCGAGATCGTCTTGCCCTTGAGCTGGTCGAGCGAGGTGATGTCGCCCGCCTTGGAGGGCACGACGAAGGCGTAGTAGGTGTTCAGGTAGCCCTCGGTGAACAGCAGGTTCTGCGCGCGCTCGGGCGTGACGGTGGTGGGCGCGCCCACGAAGCTGATCTGGCCGGAATTCATCGCCGGTATCAGGCCGGAGAACTGCCCGGCGAAGATCTCGATCGGGCGCCCGAGCTGCTTGCCGATCTCGTTGATCATGTCCACGTTGAAGCCCTCCACGCCCCCGCCCAGCTTGGGCATCGCGTGCGGCGCGAAGGTGCCGTCGACGCCGGCGATCAGCTTGTCTTGCGCGGAGGCCGTGGCGGCGAAGAACAGCGCGGTTGCAATGGCGGCTAGATGGATCCTCATCATGTCTCCCCAGGCGAGTGAACGGGTGATTTCAGGCGATTCAATGGGTGATTACAGCATGTTTCGCGCGCTGCGGTAAGCCGCGGCCGGGGGCGGGCGCGGCAATTAAACGGTCAACCGTTCAATTCCCGGGTTAGAATGGGCGATGGCCAGGACAACCGGATCGGACGGCACGCGCACCGAGGAGGCGATTCGCGCCGCCGCGGTGGCGCTGATCGCCGCGCGCGGCTACGAGGCGATGACGCTTCGCCAGCTCGCGCAAAAGGTCGGCGTGCAGCCGGGCACCATCTACCGCTATTTCCCGGGCAAGTCGAAGCTGCTCGTGGCGCTGCTGGTCGAGCACCTGGAGTTCCTGCTGGCGCGCTGGGAAGACGAGCGCCCGCGCGGCGCCGACGCGCTCGGGCGGTTGCGCGCCTTCGTCGACTTCCACGTGCGCTTCCACACGCTGCGCCGCCAGGAGGCGTTCGTGGCGAACATGGAGCTTCGAAGCCTCAGCAGCGCCGAGAGGCGCAAGGTGGTCGCGCTGCGCCGGCGCTACGAAGACATCCTCGCCGCGATCCTGGCCGAAGGCGGCGCCGACGGCAGCTTCGAGATCGCCGAGCCGCGCATCGCGGCGTTCGCGATCCTCGCGATGCTCACCGGCGTGGGCGCCTGGTACCAGGAAGGCGGCCGCCTGGGGCAGCGCGAGCTGATCGACCTCTACACCCGCATGGTGATGCGGTGCGTCGGGGCGCGCGCGCCTTCGGCGAGCGCTGCGTCCGCCGCACGCGAGCGCGCCGCGCACGCGAGGGCGCTCGCCGGCTGAGGCCGCGCCGAGGCCGAACGAACTATTGGGGAGAAGCGCTTGAAACGCCTCGAGACCGCGCTCAACACGCGCGACGAACAGTTCCGCAGCAACGCGCAGGCGATGCGGATGCTGGTGGGAGACCTGCGCGAGCGCACCGCCGAGGCGGCGCTGGGCGGCGGCAGCGAGCCGCGCGCCAAGCACGCCGCCCGCGGCAAGCTCCTGCCGCGCGACCGGGTGGAGACGCTGCTCGATCCGGGCACCCCCTTCCTCGAGCTCTCGCCGCTCGCAGGCTACGAGATGTACGGCGGCGCGGCGCCCTGCGGCGGCGTGATCACCGGCATCGGCCGCGTGTCGGGCGCCGAGTGCATGGTCGTGTGCAACGACGCCACGGTGAAGGGCGGCACCTACTTTCCGATCACGGTGAAGAAGCACGTGCGCGCGCAGGAGATCGCGCGCGAGAACCGCCTGCCGTGCATCTACCTGGTCGACTCGGGCGGGGCCAACCTCCCGAACCAGGACGACGTCTTCCCCGACCGCGACCACTTCGGCCGCATCTTCTACAACCAGGCCACGATGTCGGCGATGGGCATCCCGCAGATCGCGGTCGTGATGGGCTCGTGCACGGCGGGCGGCGCCTACATGCCGGCGATGAGCGACGAGTCGATCATCGTGCGCAACCAGGGCACGATCTTCCTCGGCGGCCCGCCGCTCGTGAAGGCGGCGATCGGCGAGATCGTCACGGCCGAGGAGCTCGGCGGGGGCGACGTGCACACGCGGCTCTCGGGCGTGGCCGACCACCTCGCGAACGACGACGCGCACGCGCTCGCGATCGCGCGGCGCATCGTGGGCAACCTCAACCGCACCAAGCCGCAGCCCTTCCAGCTGCGCGACCCGGCCGACCCGGCCTACGACCCGCACGAGATCTACGGCGTGATCCCCACCGACACGCGCAAGCCCTACGACGTGCGCGAGGTGATCGCGCGCGTGGTCGACGGCTCCGAGTTCGACGAATTCAAGGCGCGCTTCGGCACGACGCTCGTCACCGGCTTCGCGCGCGTGTTCGGCATGCCGGTGGGCATCGTCGCCAACAACGGCATCCTCTTCTCGGAGTCGGCCAACAAGGGTGCGCACTTCATCGAGCTGTGCTGCCAGCGCAAGATCCCGCTCGTGTTCCTGCAGAACATCACCGGCTTCATGGTGGGCAAGAAGTACGAGAACGAGGGCATCGCGCGCCACGGCGCGAAGATGGTCACGGCGGTGTCGTGCGCGCAGGTGCCCAAGTTCACCTTCATCATCGGCGGCAGCTTCGGCGCGGGCAACTACGGCATGTGCGGGCGCGCGTTCGGCCCGCGCTTCGTCTGGATGTGGCCCAACGCGCGCATCAGCGTGATGGGCGGCGAGCAGGCCGCGTCGGTGCTCGCCACGGTGCGGCGCGACGGCATCGAGGCGCGCGGCGGGAAGTGGGGCGCCGACGAGGAGCAGGCGTTCCGCACCCCGATCCTCGAGCAGTACGAGCACCAGGGCCACCCGTACTACGCCACCGCGCGCTGCTGGGACGACGGCGTGATCGACCCCGCCGACACCCGGATGGTGCTCGGCCTCGGCCTGTCGGCCGCGATCAACGCGCCGATCCCCGAGACGAAGTTCGGCGTGTTCCGGATCTGAGATGGTGGTGCGGTCTTTGCCCGTCTTTGCGCCGTGCCCTATGCCCGGAATGCGCGCGCGCACCGTGCCCGGAATGCGCGCGTGCACCGTGCCCGGAATGCGCGCGTGCGGTGCGCTCCGGGGAGTGAACGTCGCGCCCCGCTTCGCGGGGTGCCCTCGCTCCCTTCGGAAGCCGCTGATCCGCCCGCTCCTGGAGCGGGCGGGCGCTTCCTCGTACGCTCGGCGCGCCCCACACTCCCCGGAGCGCACCGCACACGCGCATTCCTCGAATCGGGGTCATCGGGAGAACGGCTGAATGACATACACCACCATTGAGATCGAACGTGATGCGGGCGTGGCGCGGCTGTGGCTGAACCGGCCCGATCTTCGCAATGCGATGAACGACGTGCTGATCGCGGAGCTCAATGACGCGATCGCGGCGCTCGTCGCTGACGACGCGGTGCGCGCGATCGTGCTGGGCGGGCGCGGCAAGGCGTTTTGCGCCGGCGGCGACCTGGCGTGGATGAAGACCGCGCGCGAGATGACGCCCGAGGCGGCGCGCGAGGACTCGGGCAAGCTCGCGCGCGTGCTGCGCCGGCTCTACGAGTCGCCCAAACCCACGGTGGCGCGGGTGCACGGCGCGGCCTTCGCCGGGGGCATGGGCCTGGTGGCGGCGTGCGACATCGCGGTGGCGTCGGCCGAGACGAGGTTCTGCCTCTCGGAAGTCAAGCTCGGGCTGATCCCGGCGATGATCAGCCCCTACGTGATCCGCGCGATGGGCGAGCCGCGCGCGCGGCGCTACTTCCTCACCGCCGAGGTGTTCGACGCCGCCGAGGCGCACCGGATCGGGTTCGTGCACGAGCTCGCCCCCGCCGGCGAACTCGACGGGCGGCTCGACGCGCTGCTCGCGCACCTGGTGCAGGGCGGGCCGCTCGCGCTCGGCGAGACCAAGCGGCTGATCCGTGACGTGGCCGGGCGCCCGATCGACGACGCGATCACCGACGAGACCGCATCCCGGATCGCGCGGGTGCGCGCTTCGGACGAGGCGCAGGAAGGGATCGCGGCGTTCTTCGAAAAGCGCAAGCCGGGCTGGGTGGCGGGGAGCTGAGCTTGGGCCCGGAGCACCTGTTCATCGCCTACCTCGTCGCCTCGGCGATCGTGATCGCGACGCCGGGCCAGGATTCGCTCACCGTGCTCTCGCTGGGGCTCGTGCGCGGCAAGCGCGAGGCGATGCACTTCGCGCTGGGCGTGGGCGCCGGGTGCCTCACGCACACGCTGTGGGCCGCGCTGGGCGTGGGCGCGCTCGTGGCCGCCTCCGAGCAGCTGTTCTGGCTGCTCAAGCTCGCTGGCGCGGCCTACCTGCTCTGGCTCGGGATCGGCGCGCTGCGTTCGGCCGGAGAGCACGCGCTGGGCGCGCCGCCGAAGCGAAGCGCCGGCGGGTCGTCCGGGCCGACCGCGGGCCTGCCGGGCGCGCCGGCCGTGCCGGTGCGCGGGCGCGCGCGCTTCGTGCAGGGCCTGTTGAGCAATTCGCTCAACCCGAAAGTGATGCTGTTCTTCATCGCGTTCCTGCCGCAGTTCGTCGATCCGGCGGGCGCGCCGGTGTCGTTTCAGCTCGCCGAACTGGGCGCGGGCTTCGCCGCGATGACCGCGGTGAGCTACGTCGCGCTGGGCGCGGCGTCGGCGAGGGTGGGCGACCTGTTCCTGCGCAGGCCAGCGCTCGCGCGCGCGCTCGATCGCACGGTGGGCGTGCTGTTCATCGGCCTGGCGGCGCGGCTCGCGCTCGACCAGCGCACCTGACCGGAGACCCCGATGTTCTCGAAAATCCTGATCGCGAACCGCGGCGAGATCGCCTGCAGGGTCGCCACCACGGCCCGGCGGCTGGGCATCGCCACCGTCGCCGTGTATTCCGACGCCGACGCGCGCGCCGCCCACGTGGCCGCTTGCGACGAGGCCTGGCGGCTGGGCCCGCCGCCGGCGCGCGAGTCGTACCTGCGCGCCGACCTGATCCTCGAGGTCGCGCTGCGCACCGGCGCGCAGGCGATCCACCCGGGCTACGGCTTCCTCTCGGAGAACGAGGCGTTCGCGCGCGCGGTGCACGAGGCCGGCCTCGCGTTCATCGGGCCGCCTGCCTCGGCGATCGCGGCGATGGGCAGCAAGTCGGCGGCCAAGTCGCTGATGGGCCAGGCCGGCGTTCCGCTCGTGCCCGGCTATCACGGCGCCAACCAGGATCCCGCCTACCTCAAGGGACAGGCCGACGCGATCGGCTACCCGGTGCTGATCAAGGCGAGCGCGGGGGGCGGCGGCAAGGGCATGCGCATCGTGACGAACCCCGGCCAATTCGACGCGATGCTCGCGTCGTGCCAGCGCGAGTCGGCCAGCGCGTTCTCCGACGACACGGTCCTGATCGAGCGCTACCTCCAGCGCCCGCGCCACATCGAGATCCAGGTGTTCGCCGACTCCCACGGCAGCTGCGTCTACCTGTTCGAGCGCGACTGCTCGGTGCAGAGGCGCCACCAGAAGGTGATCGAGGAGGCGCCCGCCCCCGGCATGGGCGACGAGCGCCGCCGCGCGATGGGCGAGGCCGCGGTGGCGGCGGCGCGCGCGGTGGGCTACGTGGGCGCCGGCACCGTGGAGTTCATCGCCGAGCCCGACGGGCGCTTCTACTTCATGGAGATGAACACCCGCCTGCAGGTGGAGCACCCGGTGACCGAGATGATCACCGGCCAGGACCTGGTGGAGTGGCAGCTGCGGGTCGCGGCCGGCGAGCGGCTCCCGCTCGCGCAGGAGGCGCTGAGGATCAACGGCCACGCGATCGAGGCCCGCGTCTACGCCGAGAAGGCCGACAAGGACTTCCTGCCCTCCACCGGCACGCTGCGCCACCTCGTGACCCCGCCGGCCGTGCAATTCACGACCGCCCAGGCGCCCGGCGGCGAGCCCGCGGCCGTGCGCATCGACAGCGGCGTGCGCGCCGGCGACGCGATCTCGCCGTACTACGACCCGATGATCGCGAAGCTCGTCGTCTGGGGCGGCGACCGCGACGAGGCGATCCGGCGCATGCGCCAGGCGCTGCTGCGCTACGAGGTCGTGGGGCTGGCGACGAACGTGGGCTTTCTCGCGCGCCTGGTCGCGTGCCGCTCGTTCGTGCAAGCCGACCTCGACACCGGGCTGATCGAGCGCGAGCGCGAGGCGCTGCTGCCCGAGCCCGTCGCGCCCTCGGCGCGCGCGCTCACGCTCGCCGCGGCCGTCGTGCTCGCGATCGAGGCGAGCGAGCCGGCGCCGGGGTTCGCGGGCGACCCGTTTTCTCTGCGCAACGGGTGGCGCCCCGCCGCGTGGCTCGCGCGCACGCTTCGGTTCACCCACGCCGAGCGCGACTGCGAGGCGGCGGTGGAGTACGCGCCCAAGGGGTACACGGTGCGCGCGCAGGGCGAGACCTTCTGCCTGTCGGAGCTGCGCTACGACCGCGGGCGCGGTCGCGTTTCGGGCCTGCTCGACGACGGCGCGTTCGAGATCGGCGCCGTGCTCGCGAACGAGGTTGTCACGCTGTTCGTTGCCGACGGCCCGCTCGAGCTGGGCTTCGCGCCGGTGCTCGCGCACGCTGGCGAGGAAGACTCCGGAGGCGGTAGACTCACCGCGCCCATGCCGGGCAAGGTCATCGCGCTGCTGTGCGAGAAGGGCGCGAAGGTCGCGAAGGGACAACCGCTGCTGGTGATGGAAGCGATGAAGATGGAGCACACGCTCTACGCCCCGGAGGCCGGAGAAGTGACCGAGCTGCTCTACGCCGTGGGCGACCAGGTGGACGAGGGCGCCCAGCTCGTGGAGATCCACTCGCCATGACGGTGCGGATGGTGGTCACGCACGCCAACGCCTGGGCGCGCGAGCGCTGGCGAAAAGCGCTCGAGCGCGAGATGGACGTGGAGGTCGTGCTGTGCGACACGGCCGCACCCGCGCCGACGATCCGTGCCGACTACGCCCTGGGCTGGCGCCCGCACGACGACTTCTTCTCCGCGGTCACCGGGCTCAAGGCGTACTTCAGCACCGGCGCGGGGGTGGACTTCGTGATGACCCACCCCGGCCTGCCCGCGTCGTTGCCGGTGATTCGCCTCGAGGACGCCGGCATGGGCGTGCAGATGGCCGAGCACTGCGTGCTCGAGGTGCTGCGCGCGTTCCGGCTGTGCGCCCAGTACGAGGCGCAGCAGCGCGAGGGCGTCTGGCGCACGCTCGAGCCGCCGCCCCGCGAGAGCTTCACGGTGGGGATGTTCGGCATCGGAGTGCTCGGGCTCGAGGTTGCGCGCCACCTGCGCGCCTTCGGCTTTCCGGTGCTGGGCTACAGCCGCAGCCCGCGCAACGAGCCGGGCGTGGAGTGCCTGAGCGGCCCGAACCGCCTGCGCGAGTTCCTCGGCCGGTCTCGCGTGCTGATCGTGCTCGCGCCGCTCACGCCCGAGACGGCCGACTTCTTCAACGCCGAGCGCCTGGCGATGCTGCCCGCGGGCGCGCTGCTGATCAACGTCGCGCGCGGCGGCCTGGTGGTGGAACAAGACCTGCTCGCCGCGCTCGACTCCGGGCACCTGGGCGGCGCGGCGCTCGACGTCTTTCGCACCGAGCCGCTGCCACCGCAGCACCCGTTCTGGTCGCACCCCAGGGTGCGGATCACGCCGCACGTCGCGGCGCGCACGCTGGTGGCAGAATCGGCAGCTCAGGTCGCAGGCAAGATCGCGCAGCTCGAGCGCGGCGAGAGCGTGTCGGGCCTGGTCGATCGCAGCCGAGGATATTGACGCCATGAAACTGCCCAACAGAGTGACGATGACCGAGGTCGGGCCCCGCGACGGCCTGCAGAACGAGAAGCAGCCGGTGCCCGCGAAGACCAAGATCGAGCTGTGCGCGCGCCTGCTCGATGCCGGCGTGCGCAACCTCGAGGCCACTTCGTTCGTGTCGCCGAAGTGGGTGCCGCAGATGGCCGACGCGGCCGAGGTCATGGCCGCGATCGTGCGCCCCGAGGGCGCCAGGATCTCGGTGCTCACGCCGAACATGAAGGGCCTGGAGAGCGCGCTCGCCGCCGGCGCCGACGAGGTCGTGATCTTCGGCGCCGCGAGCGAGGCCTTCTCGCAGCGAAACATCAACTGCTCGATCGCCGAGAGCATCGAGCGCTTCAGCGCGGTGGCGCAGGCCGCGCTCGACGCCGGCCTGCGGCTGCGCGGCGCCGTGTCGGTGGCCTTCGGCTGCCCCTACCAGGGCGATGTGCCGATCGCGGCGGTGGTGGACGTGGTGCAGCGCATGCGCGACCTCGGCTGCCACGAGATCGGCGTGGCCGACACGATCGGCGTGGCCACCGCCGGGCACGTGAAGCGCGTGATGCAGGCTGCGGCGCGCGAGTACCCGCTGCAGGACATCTCGGGCCACTTCCACGACACCTACGGCCAGGGCGTGTCCAACGTCCACGCCTGCCTCGAGATCGGCATCGCGCGCTTCGACACGTCGATCGCGGGCCTGGGGGGCTGCCCCTACGCCAAGGGCGCAACGGGCAACGTCGCCACCGAGGACGTCGTCTACCTGCTGCACGGCCTGGGCATCGAGACGGGCCTCGACCTGGACAAGCTGGTCGACACCGGGCAGTGGATCTCGTCGCTGCTCGGGCGCAAGAGCCTGTCGCGGGCGGGCAACGCGATCGCCGCGCGCCGCGCGAGCGTCCCGGCCTGAATCGCATGGCCTTGCAGCCCCGGCCGCCGCTCGCGGTGCGCTCGCCGTGCGTGTCGATCTGCCGGATCGATCCGCAGACCGGCTACTGCGAGGGGTGCCTGCGCACGATCGACGAGATCGCCGCCTGGGGCACGATGAGCAGCGCCGAGCGCCACGCGGTCTGGCTCGAGCTGCGCACGCGCCCCTCGCCCAAGGCGCTCGCGGCGCCGCAACGACGATGATCACGCCGCAGGAACGCTTCGCCACGCCGGTGAGCGGCCCCTCGTACCGCGTGTCCGCCAAGCTCGCCGCCGGCACGACGATCGCGTCGCTCGCGATCTACGGCCTGCGGGTGATCGACAAGGTGCTCGCAATGCCATGGACGATGGCGCTGCTGGTGGGCGCGGCCTTTCTAGGCGTGCTCGTCACCAGCTACTACATCTTCAAGGGCCGCACCACGATCGACGCGCGCGGCATCCGCCAGGAGTGGATCGTGACCAAGGACTACGAGTGGTCGCGCATCTCGAAGGCGCGCCACCTGCGCCTGCCCTTCACGTCGCGCCTGATGCTGCGCGCCGGGGTCGGCCCGATCAAGGCGATCCAGGGCGGCACGCCGGAGCTCGACGCCGCGTTTCGCGAGATCGCCGCCTACTACAAGTCGCAGCAGCCCAGGTGGGGGAAGTGAGCGGCGAGCCGCGCATCCCGGAGTCGATCCACGTGATCGAGCGCGACTGGCTGTCGTGCAACCAGGTGCTGCTGTTCGACAGCGAGGCCGAGGGCGGCGCGGTCACGCTCGTCGACTCCGGCTACGCCAAGCACGCCGAGCTCACCGTCTCGCTGGTGGCGCACGTGCTCGCGAAGCGCGCGCGCCCGCCGCAGGCGCTGCGCACGCTGATCAACACGCACCTGCACTCGGACCACTGCGGCGGGAACAGCGCGCTGCAGCGCGCGTTCGGATGCCGCACGCTCGTGCCCTCGGGCGACTTCGACGCGGCGCGCGCCTGGGACGAGTCGAAGCTCAGCTACCGCGCGACCGGGCAGCGCTGCGACCGCTTTCGCGCCGACGCGGCGCTCGCGCCGGGCGCGCGGCTGCGCATGGGCGGCGCCGACTGGGTCGCCCTCGCCGCGCCCGGGCACGACCCGCACTCGCTGATCCTGCACTGCCCCCGGCACCGGCTGCTGATCTCGGCCGACGCGCTGTGGCAAACGGGCTTCGGCGTGATCTTTCCCGAGCTCGGCGGCGAGTCCGGTTTCGAGGAGCAGCGCGCGGTGCTCGATCAGATCGAGTCGCTCGACGTGCACACGGTGATCCCGGGCCACGGCACGGCGTTCGGCGACGTTGCGGGGGCGATCGCGCGCGCGCGCAAGCGCCTCGACGTGCTCGCCTCGGATCGCGCGCGCAACGCGCGCAACGCGCTGCGCGCGCTGGTGAAGTTCCTGCTTCTCGATCGCGAATCGGTGGGCTTGGCCGCGCTCGCGTCCGACCTGCGCGAGGCCACGGTGATGATCGACGCCGCCGGGCAGATCGGGATGTCGCTCGGCGACGCGCTCGAGTGGGCGGCGCGCGAGCTCGAGGCCCAGGGCCAGCTGCGCCGCGAGGGCGACGTCCTGTTCAATCGCGAGCCCGAGCTCGCCGGCACCGACTGAGGCGCGCGCCGGACGCCCGCAGATGAGCCAAGCCCCCGCCCCGCCGAATCCGGCATGGCCCGGGCCCGCGAGCGGCGAGCCGGCGGCGCCCCGGCTGCGCGACTGCCGCGAGTCCGACCTGCCCGCGATCCAGGCGATCTACGCGCACCACGTGCTGCACGGCACCGCCAGTTTCGAGCTCGTGCCGCCCGGCCTCGAGGAGATCGCGCGCAGGTACGCCGACGTGCGCGCCAACGGCTTCCCCTACCTGGTGGCCGAGATCGACGGCGCCGTGCTCGGCTACGCCTACGCGAACTTCTACCGCGCGCGGCCCGCGTACCGGTTCACGCTCGAGGATTCGATCTACATCGCGCCGCAGGCGACGGGCCGCGGCGTGGGCCGCGCGCTGCTGCCGGCGCTGGTCGACGCGTGCGCGTCCGCCGGTTGCCGCCAGCTGCTCGCCGTGATCGGCGACAGCGCCAACGTCGCCTCGATCGGGCTGCACGCCGCCTGCGGCTTTCGCTTCAGCGGCCTGATCCGCAACTCGGGGTGGAAGTTCGGCCGCTGGCTCGACACCGTGTTCATGCAGCGCGCGCTCGGCGACGGCGGGCGCAGCCCCCCCGAGTAGTCGAAGGCCCGCGCGCCGACCGGGCGCCCCTCGCGCATCGCCGACCGGGCGCCCCCGCGCATCGCCGACCGGGCGCCCTCCGCGCGTCGCCGACCGGGCGCCCTCCGCGCGTCGCCGGTCAGACGCCCTTTCTCGCGTCGTCGAGCGCGGCGCGCAGCAGCCCGATGTCGCCCACGTGGTTGGCGAGCAGCAGGATCAGCCGGCAGTTGAGCATCCGGCTCTGCTCCTCGCTCAGGTCGCGGTGCGCGTCGATCAGCGCCTCGTAGAAGTCGTCGCCCGGCGAATACGGCCAGAAGTAGGTCTCGCCCTCCTCGCGCAGGTTGGCGGCGGTGACGAGCCCGGCGGCCTGCGCCGGCGATGTCGTGGTGTCGTCGTTTCCCACTGTGGCCTTCCCCCCTGTCGGGTCAGTCGTTGCAGGTGGCGCGCGCGACGGCGGCCCGCACGCGCTCGACGTCGGGCGCGCGCATCCGCGCGCACACGTGCTGGTCGGGGCGCAGCACGTAGGCGGTGCCGTTGCGCGCGTCGTAGCGCCGGGTGGCGAGGCCCTGGGCGTCGAGCAGCACCCGCGCGCCCTCGATGCGGCCGTCGCTGGCCCCGACCACCACCGTCTGCACCGAGGGCGAATCCTCGACCAGCGCGTCGATGAACTCGCGCGCGCCGGGCGGCAGCGACATCGGGTCGTCGACGAACAGCAGCACCTGGAATCGCCCGCCGAGCGCGTCGAGCAGCCAGCCGGGCCCCTCCTCGAGCATCACCGGCGCGTCGTCGCACGGCGCGCCCGGAATCATCCGGCCCTCGAATGCCTCGGCGTCGGCGGTGTTGAGCGACGACGACGCGTAGAACGCGGGCACCGACAGCCGGCCCGAGTTCACCAGGATGCGCGCGAACGCGTGATCGGCCGCGAGCGTGAGGGTGGCGTTGCGAAACGCCAGGCTGGTCGGGCTCTTGGGCGTGATGAAGTCGGTCGAGCGCGTGGAGTTGACGATGTTCTCGTCGGCCGCGTACTCGCGCTCCTCGGCGTAGGAGTCGAGCAGGCGCTCGGGCGCGTCGCGCGCGATCACCCGCGCCAGCTTCCAGGCGAGGTTGTCGGTGTCCTGGATGCCGGAGTTCGCGCCGCGCGCGCCGAAGGGCGAAACCTGGTGCGCGGCGTCGCCCACGAACAGCATCCGCCCGTGCCTGAAAGACTTCATGCGCCGGCACTGGAAGGTGTACACGCTCACCCACTCGAGCTCGAACTCGCGCTCCTCGCCCAGCATCGCGCGGATGCGCGGGATCACGCGCTCGGGCTTCTTCTCCTCCTCCGGGTCGGCGTCCCAGCCGAGCTGGAAGTCGATGCGCCAGATGTTGTCGGCCTGCTTGTGCAGCAGCACCGACTGCCCGCGGTGAAACGGGGGGTCGAACCAGAACCAGCGCTCGGCCGGGAAGTCGGCCTTCATCGCCACGTCGGCGATCAGGAAGCGGTCGCGAAAGACCTGCCCCTCCACGTCCAGCCCGAGCTGCCTGCGCACCGGGCTGCGCGCGCCGTCGGCCACGATCAGCCAGTCGGCCGTGAGGGTGTAGCGCCCGTCGGGCGTCTCCACCTCGACGACCGCGCCGTCGTCCATCGGCATCACCGACAGCACGTTGTTCTTCCACCGCAGGTCGATCGTGTCGAGCGTGGCGATGCGCTCGACCAGGGTGTGCTCGAGGTAGTACTGCTGGAGGTTCACCATCCCCGGACGGTGGTGCCCCGGCTCGGGCTGCAGGTCGAAGCGGTAGACCTCGTCCTCGCCCAGAAAGGTGCGGCCCACGTTCCACGACACCCCTTTGGCGGCCACCGGCTCGCCGCAGCCGAGCCGGTCGAGGATCTCGATCGCGCGCTTGGCGTAGCAGACCGCGCGCGAGCCCGCGCTCACCGAGTCTTCGTCGTCGAGGATCACGACCGGCACGTCGTGCAGCGCCAGGTCGATTGCGGCGCACATCCCCACCGGCCCGGCGCCGACGATCACGACCGGGCGGCGCGCGGCGCCGTCGTGGTCGATCTCGGGCGGCCTGCGGTAGGGGTACTTGGGGTACTGGTACGTGCCGGGCATCGGATCTCCCCTCGCCAATGCACCGAGTATGCCAGCGCGCGCCGATCGCGCGCCACGCGGAAAATCAAGCGCCGGCGCCCCGGCACGGCACGCTCAGAACGACCAGTTCGTCCGCCCCCTGTTCTGCTCCGCCTCGGAGAGCGGCTGCGCCGCCGACATGCCCGCGAGGCAGCGCTTGGCGAGCTCCACGTACAGGTCGGTGCCCATCTTCTTGAACTCGAGATCGGCCTCGGTGAGCTCGCGCAGCCGCTTGGCCGGAACGCCGGCCACCATCACCCGCGGCGGGATCTCCTCGCCGATGCGCACGAACGACATCGCCGCCACGATCGCCTGCTCGCCAACGACCGCCCTGTCCATCACCACCGCCTGGATCCCCACCAGCGCGTCGCGCCGCACGGTGCAGTAGTGCAGCACCGCGCCGTGGCCGATGTGCGCGCGCTCGCCCATCGTGCAGTCGAGGCCCGGCCCGGAGTGCACGATGCAGTTGTCCTGCAGGTTCGACTCGCGCTCCATCACGATGCGGCCGAAATCGCCCCGCAACACCGCACCGGGGCCCACGTAGCAGCCCGGGCCCACGATCACGTCGCCGATCAGCACGGCGGTGGGGTGCACGAAGGCCGTGGGATCGATCACCGGCACGATCCCCTCGAACGAGAACACCTGCGCGAGCGCGCGCATCGTCATCGCCGGCCCGCTTTCGCGCTCACGACGTTCTCTGCGCGCGGTCGCGCGCGTTCTGCGCCTCGATCCGCGCGCGCGCCTCGAGCCACTGCTCGTCGCTCCACTCGCGAAGCGGGTAGAAGGTGCCGCCGGTGGCGAGGTAGTTGCCGCCGTCCATGAACAGCAGCTGCCCGGTGAGCCAGTCGCAGCCCTCGGCCATCAGGAACGCGGCCAGGTTCTGCAGCTCCGACATCTCGCCGGGGCGCATCTGCGGGTTGGTCTCGCGCGAGCGCGCGCCGGGCTCCTCGCCGGGGTTCAGGCGCTTGCTCATCCCCTCGGTGGGGATCTCCCCGGGGCCGATCGCGTTCAGCCGCACCCCGTATTTCGCCCACTCCACGGCGAGCGAGCGCGTCATCGCGGCGAGCCCCGCCTTGCTCATCGCCGAGGGCACGACGTAGGGGCCGCCGTTCTCCACCCAGGTGGTGATGATCGAGACCACCGACTTCATCGGCTGGGGCGGCTTCCAGCCGCCGGCGGCGCGCGCCGCCTCGGCCCAGCGCCTGCCCACCGCGTGGGTGACGTAGAAGGTGCCGTGAAAGACGATGTTGGCGATCGCGTCGAAGCCGCGCGGCGAGATCGCCTCGGTGGGGCTGATGAAGTTGCCCGCGGCGTTGTTCACCAGCCCCGTGAGCGGCCCGCCGGCGAAGATCTCGTCCACCATCGCGTCCACCGCCTGCGCGTCGCGAATGTCCACGCCGAAGGTCTGCACCGATCCGCCGTGGGCCGCCGTCATCTCGGCCGCCGCCTGGTCGAGCACCTGCTTGCGCCGCCCGCATATGGCCAGGTCGGCGCCCAGCTGCAGGAACTTCTCGCACATCGCGCGGCCAAGACCCGTACCACCGCCGGTGACCAGGATCCGCTTGCCTTTCATCAGACCGGGTTCGAACATCGTTGGCTCCTCGTTCAGGTTTGCTCGCGACCGTGCGCGCGCGGCGCCCCGATCTGGCGTTCCAGTTCGGCGATCAGCGCGCGCGCCTCGTCGCCCTCGGGAATCGGTCGGCCCGAGTCGCGCCACTCGACCGCAGCCTTGAAACCGTGCGCCTGCGCATGACGGCGGAACCACAAGCCTTCCGGGTTGTGCCGGGTGATGCCGTCGAACAGCGTCGCGGTCATCTGGCTCTGCAACAGGCCCATGTTCTCGATCGCCTGGTTCACGACCATCTTCTGCATCATCAGGTGGCTCGAAGGCACGCTCGCCACGCGCGCCGCGAGCGCGTCCACCGCGGCGTCGAGCTCCGCGAGCGGCACCGCGTCGTTCACGAGCCCCCACTGGCGGGCCGTGACGCCGTCGATCAGCTCGCCGGTGAGCATCAGCTGCTTGGCGCGCACCGGGCCCAGCTTGTAGGTCCACATCGCGGTGGTGGGGCACCCCCAGACGCGCACCGGCATGTAGCCGATGCGCGCGCGCTCGTCCATGACCACGAGGTCGCAGCAGTTCGCGATGTCGGACCCGCCCGCGATCGCGTAGCGCTGCACGCGGGCGATCGTGGGCTTGGGCGAGCGCCAAAGGCTCATGAAGTCGTCGGTGCACTGGCGCATGAAGCGGTAGTCCACCATCGGATCCCACGGGTACTTCTCCTGCTTGCAGGGGTGCTCGCCCTCGGCCTCGCCGAAAAGGGAGATGTCGTAGCCGGCGCAGAAGGCCTCGCCCTCGCCCTGCACGACGATCGCGTGGACGGCGTCGTCTGCGTTGGCGAGGTCCACCGCACGGCGAATCTCGCCGGGCGTGTCGCCGGTGATCGCATTGAGCTTGTGGCCGCGGGTGAAGGTGATGCGCGCCACGCGCGGGTTGGCCGGGTCGCGCGCGAGCCGCAAGCTGCTCAATTCGGCGATCACCTCGCCCCCGGGCGCGCTCACGCCGCGACCCCCGCGCCGAGCTCGAAGGCCTCGGCGAGCAGCTCGTACGAGCGCAGCCGCGCGCGGTAGCTCGCGGCCACCGTGAGCACGATCGCCTCGTCCACCGCGAACAGCTCGCTCACCTCGCGCATGCGCTCGGCCACCGCCTCGGGGGTGCCGATGATGCTGCGCGCGCGCTCGCGCGCGATCACGGCGCGGGCGCGCTCGTCGGGCTGCCACTGCGCGGCCTGCTCGAGCGAGGGGATCGGCGCGTTCACGCCGTAGGCCATCTGCACGCGGCGCAGGTCCACGGCGGCGGCGAGCGCGTCGGCCTCGGGCTGCGTGTCGGCGCAGATCACGAACATCGCCACCGCGCAGTACGGTGCCTTCTCGTGCCCGGCGCGAAACTGGTCGCGGTACCAGCGCGCCACCGTCTCGCCGCCGTGCGCGCTGATGAATTGCGCGAAGGCGAAGCGCAGCCCGAGCTGCGCGGCGAGCCTGCCGCCGAAGTCGCTCGAGCCGAGCATCCACAGCTGCGGCCGCGTGGCCACGGCCGGCTGCACCAGCACGCCCTGCGCCGGGTGCCCCTCGGGGAGCCGATCCTCGTTCAACGCGACCAGATCGGCCACCTGCTCGGCGAAGCGGTCCGGGTCGTAGTAGCCCTGGGCCACCACCCGGGCGGTGCGCGAGTCGCCGCCCGGCGCGCGCCCCAGCCCCAGGTCGATGCGCCCGGGGAACATCGCCTCGAGCATCATGAACTGCTCGAACACCTTGAACGGGCTGTAGTAGGGCAGCATCACGCCGCCCGAGCCCACCCGGATCCGGCGCGTGACGCTGCCCAGCCGCGCGATCATCACCTCGGGGCAGGGGTTGCACACGCCCTGCAGGCCGTGGTGCTCGGCGCACCAGTAACGCGTGTAGCCGAGCGCGTCGGCCGCCTGCGCCAGCTCGATCGTGGCGGCCACCGCGTCGGCCGCGGAGTGGCCGTGGATCACCGGGGATTGGTCGAGTACGGAGAGTTTCATCGTCTTCGTGTGGCGGCCGTGGCTCGTTGTTCGAAGATCCGCTCGCGGCGAAAACGCGCCGTGGCTAGATCAGGTACTCGGCGGCATTGTCCTTGCCGAGTATTACGTAGTTGACCCGGCGCAGGTCGGGAAGCGTCTTGCCTCCCGCGTACGAGATCGAGCTCTGCAGGTCTTCCTCCATCTCGCGCAGCGTGTCGGCGAGCGCGCCCTTGATCGGCTCGAGGATGCGCTTGCCCTCGACGAAGCTGTTGTGCCCCTTGTTGAACTCGGAGGCCGACCCGTAGTACTCCTTGTACAGCTTGCCGTCCACCTCCACCGTCTGCCCGGGCGACTCCTCGTGCCCGGCGAACATCGACCCGATCATCACCATCGTCGCGCCGAAGCGCACCGACTTGGCGATGTCGCCGTGCTCGCGGATGCCGCCGTCGGCGATCACCGGTTTCGTCGCCACGCGCGCGCACCACTTCAGCGCCGAGAGCTGCCAGCCGCCGGTGCCGAAACCGGTCTTCATCCGGGTGATGCAGACCTTGCCCGGGCCGATGCCCACCTTGGTGGCATCCGCGCCCCAGCGCTCGAGGTCCATCACGCCCTCGGGCGTGCCGACGTTGCCGCCGATCACGAACGCCTCGGGAAGCTTCTCCTTGATCGTGCGGATCGCGTTCTTCACCGAGTCGGCGTGGCCGTGCGCGACGTCGATCGTGATGTAGTCGGCGCCCAGGCCGGTGGCGGCCAGCTCGTCGATCGTGCGGAAGTCGGCCTCCTTCACGCCGAGCGTGATCGACACGAACAGCCCCTTGTCGCGCATCGCGCGCGCGAACGCGACGTTGTCGATGTCGTAGCGGTGCTGGATGTAGAAGTAGCCGTTGGCCGCGAGCTGCGCGCAGATGCCCTGGTCGACCACCGTGCGCATGTTCGCCGGCACCACGGGCAGCCGGAACTTGCGCCCGCCGAACTCCACCGACGGGTCGCACTCGCGGCGGCTCGAAACGGCGCAGCGCCGCGGCAGCAGCAGGATGTTGTCGTAGTCGAAGATTTCCATGGCCGGCATTCCGCGGTGGACGATCCGACATCTTAATCGCCCGGGCGGGGCCGGGCGGGATGCCCCTGTCTTGCTATGATCCGCCGTCATCCCGGGAAGGCCCCAACGATGCAGGCATACGTGCTCCGAGCGCCCCAGGGCGAGTCCGCGCCCCTGGTTCTCGACTCCCCTCACTCGGGCAGCGTGTTTCCCGAGGACTTCGGCCACGCCGTGAGCGAGCGCGAACTGCGCGACGGCGAAGACTTCCTGATCGACGAACTGTTCGGGACGGCGCCCGATCACGGGGCGACGCTGATCGCGGCCACCATTGCGCGCACCTACGTCGACGTCAATCGCGCCGCCGACGACGTCGACGCCGAGCTGCTCGCGGGCCCGTGGCCGCATCCGGTTGCCGCCAGCGGCAAGTCGAGCCTCGGCAAGGCGCTGGTGTGGCGAACCCTCGACGACGGGCGCCCGATCTACGCGCGCAAGCTGGGCATCGACGAGATGCAACGGCGCATCGACCGCGTGCTCAGGCCCTACCAGGCCGCGGTGCGCGACGCGATCCACGCCGCGCACGCGGCGTTCGGCGTCGCCTATCACGTGAACTGCCACTCGATGAAGGCGGTCGCGGGCAAGATGTCCTCGGACGGCGAGGGGTCGCGTCGCGCCGACGTCGTGCTGGGCGACCGCGACGGCACGACCTGCGAGCCCGGGTTCACCGCGCTGGTGCGCGAGCTGTTCCGCGCGGCCGGCTACAGCGTCAAGGTCAACGACCCGTACAAGGGCGTGGAGCTGGTGCGGGCGTTCTCCGCGCCCCACCAGGGCCGGCACAGCCTGCAGATCGAGCTCAACCGCGCGCTGTACATGAACGGATCCGAGCTCGAGAAGGGCGCCAACTTCGACCGCCTGCGCGCCGACCTCGATCGCGTGATCGGCGAACTCGCCCGATACGCGAGGGACAAGCGCGCGCGCTGAGCGCGCGCCGCACCCCCGACCCAACCCGAACTCGACCGCACCCCGATGAAGAGCAACGAAGGCAACGCCAACCCCGAGCGTGCGGGCGCCGAGCGCCCGATCGCCGAGCGCCCGATCGAACTGAGCGCGCCCGACATCGCCCGCCACCGCCAGGGCAACGCCGGCGTCGACTACGTGCACAGCTTCGACTCGGGCCGGCCCGGGCCGCAGGTGCTGGTGCAGGCACTGACGCACGGCAACGAGATCTGCGGCGCGATCGCGCTCGACTGGCTGCTGCGCGTGCAGGTGAAGCCCGCGCGCGGCCGGCTCACGCTCGCCTTCGCCAACGTCGAGGCCTTCTCGCGCTGGAACCCCGACGACCCCGACCGTTCGCGCTACTGCGACGAGGACTACAACCGCGTCTGGGGCGACGACGCGCTGCGCGGCGCGCGCGACTCGATCGAACTGCGGCGCGCGCGCGCGCTGGCGCCGATCGTCGACTCGGCCGACTTCCTGCTCGACATCCACTCGATGCACGACGCCTGCCGGCCGATCATGGTCTGCGGCGTCACCGGCAAGGGCGGCGAGAAGTCGGCCGCGTTCTCGCGCAAGATCGGCGTGCCGGGCGACCTGCTGGTCGACACCGGGCACCCGGCGGGGCTGCGGATGATCGAGCGCGGGCCCTTCGGCAACCCGGCCGACCCGCGCACCGCGGTGCTGATCGAGTGCGGCCAGCACTGGGAGCGCTCCGCCGCCGACGTGGCGATCGACACCACGCTGCGCTTCCTCGCCGTAACGGGCGCGGTGGACGCGCAGTGGGCGCAGGCGCGGATGCCGCTGGCGCCCTCGCCCGGGCAGCGGCTGATCCGGGTGACCGAGCCGGTGGTGGCGCGCACGATGGGCTTTCGCTTCGAGCGCCCGTTCGCGGGGCTGGAAGTGATCGCGAAGGCCGGCGAACCGATCGCGCGCGACGGCGACACCGTGTTCCGAACGCCCTACGACGACACCGTGCTGGTGATGCCGTCGATGGCGCACCTCAAGCCCGGCACGACGATGGTGCGCCTCGGGAAGATCGTGCCGCTCGACTAACCGCGCGCCCGGGGCACGCACGGCACGCCGTGGGGCGGCGGCGTGCGCGCCGCGCCGCGCGCGTCGGTGAGCGTGCGCAGGAACGCCGCGAGGTCGGCCACCTCGTCCTCGGTGAGCGCGCGCCGTGGCGCGGGCGCGCCTGCCGCGCGCAGGGCGTGGGCCACCTGCAGGTAGCGCCGCACCACCTGCTCCAGCGTGTCGAGGCTGCCGTCGTGCAGGTAGGGCGGCGTGACGGCGACGTTGCGAAGGCTCGGCGTGCGAAACCGGCCCGCGCCTGCGCCCGGATCGGGCGGGCTGCCGGGGATGCCCAGGGCGGTGCCCGTGGCGTGGAACATGCCGTCGCTGAAGTTCGGACCGGCGTGACAGCCCGCGCAACCCGCGTCGCCGATGAACAGCCGCAGCCCGCGCAGCGCGTCGGGCGGGTACTCGCTCGCCGCCGGGTGGTCTGCGCGCGCCACCGCGTCGCGAAACCGGTCGAACGGCGTCGGGCCGGTGGCGAGCGTCTCGACGAAGGCGGCGATCGCGCGCGCGATGTTCACGAGGATCGCCGGGTCGTCGGGGTCTTCGATCGCGCCGAACTGGCTCTCGTAGCGGCAGGCGATGTCCTGGTTCAGTCCGATGCGGCGCGCGACCAGCCTCGGGCTCGAATTCATCTCGTCGGGCTCGAGCAGCGGCCTGCGCGCCGCCCGCCAGAGGCTGTCGGTGGCCCCGCTCCAGCCGAAGCGCGACCGCAGGCCCAGGTTCGCCAGCGTGGGCGTGTTCCGGCGCGACGGTCCGATCGCCTGCGCGCGCGCCCTCAGGTCGGTCCAGGCCCGGTCGGGCTGGTGGCAGCTCGCGCAAGCCACGTAGCCGTTGCTCGAGAGCATCGAATCGAAGAACAGCCGCTGCCCGAACGCGATCGCCCGCCGGTCGCCCGACAAGGGATTGTCGCGATCCCGCGGCGCCGGGGCGGGCCACGGGCCGTGCGACAGCAGCCTCTTCGTCTCGTCGGCGCCGAGGTCTGGCGGGTGCGTCGCGGCCGCGTGGGCGCACAGCGCGATCAGTGCGAAGGCGCCCGCGTACACCGGCCACGGGGTGCGGCGGGGCTTCATGCGAGCGATGATGCCACCGCGCCGCGGCGGTGGCGATCGCGGGCCCGGGGCACGCGCGTCAGTCGTACTTGCGGGCGTCCTCGATCACCTTGCCGTCGTTGGGCAGGGTGCCGCGCGCAACGAGCTCCACCTCGCCGCGCAGCTTGGTCACGTCGCGGATCGTCTCCACCACGCGCGCGGCGAGCCCCTCGGGCTCTCCGTCCACCTCGCAGCGAAGCGTCATCGCGTCGTCGGCCATCCGGCCGGTGACCACCAGCCGCGCGCGCGCGATCTCGGCGTGGCGCATCACGATCTGGGCCACCTGCGCGGGGTGCACGAACATGCCGCGCACCTTGGTGGTCTGGTCGGCGCGGCCCATCCAGCCCTTGATGCGCACGTTGGTGCGCCCGCAGGGCGAGGGCCCCTCCATCACCGCCGAGAGGTCGCCCGTGGCGATGCGGATCATCGGGTACTCGGCGTTGAAGCTGGTCACGACCACCTCGCCCACCTCGCCGTCGGTCACCGGCTCGCCGGTGCCGGGGCGCACGATCTCCAGGATCAGCTCCTCGTCGAGGATCATCCCTTCCATCGCCTCCGATTCGTAGGCGATGTTGCCCAGCTCCGCGGTGCCGTACCACTGCAGCACCGTCTCCATGCCCTGCTCGCGGAACCACGCGCGCAGGCTCGGCGGCAGGGCCTCGGCGCCGAGCAGCGCGCGCTTGAGCCTGGAGATGTCGGCGCCCGTCTCCTTGGCCTTCTCGACGATGATGCGCAGGAACGAGGGCGTGCCCACGAAGGCGTCGGGCCCGTACATGCGGATCAGCTCGATCTGCTGCTCGGTCTGCCCGATGCCGGCCGGAATCACCGCGCAGCCGATCGCGCGCGCGGCCGAATCCACCATCCACGCGCCGGGGGTGAGGTGGTAGCCGAAGCAGTTCTGCACGATCTGCCCGGGGCGCACGCCCGCGGCCCACATCGCGCGCGCGGCGCGCCAGGAGTTCTCGCGCACCGGTTCGGGCTCGAGGATCGGCCCGGGCGACATGAACAGCCGCCCCATCCGGCCCGGCTCGAGCGTGGCCAGGCCCCCGAAGGGCGGGCGCGCGTGCTGCAGCTCCTTGAGCCTGTCCTTGCGCAGCACCGGCAGCTGCGCGAGCGCCTTGCGCGACGAGATCGCCTGCGGGTCGACGCCCGCGAGCAGCTCGGCCCAGCCCGGCGCCTTCGCAACGGCGTGCGCCACCAGCCCCGGCAGGCGCGCCATCAGCGCGCCTTCGCGCGCCTCGGGGGCGCGGGTCTCGAGGTCGTCGTAGTAGGGGCTGCTGTTCATCGGGGCACGCTCTTCGCGTCGGTGGGCACGCGCGGGCACGCGTCAGAGCCAGCGCTTGCGCCGGCGGTAAGACTTCACGTCGCGGAACGACTGGCGCCCTTCCTTCGACACGCCGAGGTAGAACTCCTTGACGTCCTCGTTCTCGGCGAGCGCCCTCGCCTCGCCGTCCATCACGATGCGGCCGTTCTCGAGGATGTAGCCGTAGTCGGAGTACCTGAGCGCGACGTTGGTGTTCTGCTCGGCGAGCAGGAAGCTCACCTTCTCCTTCGTGTTGAGCTCGCGCACGATCTCGAAGATCTCGGCCACCAGCTGCGGCGCCAGCCCCATCGAGGGCTCGTCGAGCATGATCATCGTCGGGCTGGCCATCAGCTCGCGGCCCACGGCCGTCATCTGCTGCTCGCCCCCGGAGGTGTAGCCCGACTGCGAGTTGCGCCGCTCCTTCAGGCGCGGGAAGTAGCTGTAGACCTTCTCGAGCGCGGCCCGGGTCTGGCTGCGGTCGAGCTTGCGGGTGTAGGCGCCGGTGAGCAGGTTCTCCTCCACCGTGAGGTGCGGAAAGCAGTGCCGGCCCTCCATCACCTGGATCACGCCCCGCTTGACGAGGTCCGAGGGCGTGAGCGACTCGATGCGAGCGCCCTGGTATTCGATCGACCCTTTCGTGACCTCGCCGCGCTCGCCCTTGAGCAGGTTCGACACCGCGCGCAGCGTGGTCGTCTTGCCCGCGCCGTTGCCGCCGAGCAGCGCGACGATCTTGCCCTGGGGCACCGTGAGCGAGACGCCCTTGAGCACGAGGATCACGTGGTTGTAGATGACCTCGATGCCGTTGACGACGAGCAGGGCTGCGGGGCTGGTCAAGGCGAACTCTCCGAATGCATTTTCGACTGGCCTGAATCGGTCCGTTTCGTGGCGGTCGCGGGCCGCTGGCTCGCGGCCGCCACGGAACGGACCGTCGGGAGAGCCGGCGCGCCCGGTGCCCTTGGGCACCCGCGACGCGCCGGGCGAGGCGGGCCGAGCCCGCCTTCTCCCGGCGTTCCCGGTGCCGCGTTACATCACGTCCTTCGCGCAGTCACGCCGCGAGATCTTCTTCTCGGTCGCGTACTTCGCGGCGGTGCTCGCGATCAGCGGCTTGAGGATCTGCATGTCGGCCTCGTAGACCTTGGGCGCGACCACCCACTTGCCGCCGTCCCAGCTGTGGATCTGCGCGGTGGTTCCGCCCATGTGGTCGGCGCAGCTCGTGCTCAGCGGCTGCATGAAGCCCTCGAAACCGAGCGCCTTGATCTTGGCCGCGTCGATGTTCAGGTTCTCCAGGCCCCAGCGAACCTGCAGGCCGGTGAGCGGCTTATTGCCGAAGCGGCCCTGCGCGGTGCGCACCGCCTCCACCGCCATCATCCCCGAGACCATGCCGCGGTTGTAGAGCACCTGGCCCACCTCGTCCTTCGGACCGGTGCCCTGCCCCTTGTCGTGCACGAACTTCATGATGTCCTGGTGCACCTTGCCCCGGCCCGCGGGCGCGAGGAAGGTGAGCGCGTTGTAGCCCTTGGCGCCGTCGCCGGCGGGAACCACGTCGGGCTCGGCGCCCGACCACCACACGCCGTACATCTTGTCGCGCGGATACCCGGTGGACACGGCTTCCTTGATCGAAGTGGAGTTCATCACCCCCCAGCCCCACAGGAACACGAAGTCGGGCCGGTCGCGGCGAATCTGCAGCCACGCGGCCTTCTGCTCGACGCCCGGATGCGTGACCGGGACGAGCTGCACGTCGAAGCCGTGCAGCTTCCCGCGTTCCTGCAGCAGCGCGATCGGCTCCTTGCCGTAGGGCGAATCGTGGTAGACGAGCGCGATCTTCTTGCCCTTGAGCTTGTCGATGCCGCCGAGCTTCTCGCCCACGTGCTGGACCAGGATGTCGGAGGCAACCCAGT
Source organism: Burkholderiaceae bacterium (assembly GCA_036525975.1). Lineage (GTDB taxonomy): Bacteria > Pseudomonadota > Gammaproteobacteria > Burkholderiales > Burkholderiaceae_E > Quisquiliibacterium. The sequence goes on from DATCZK010000089.1 coordinate 30,320, forward strand.
AGCTGCCGCCGAGGATGAAGTTCCACGGGAAGGTCTGCCCGTCGGCCGACTCGGAGCGCCCGTAGCCCGCCGTGATCAGCGGGATCTTGTCGTTCGGCACCTTGTCGGTGAGCGCGAAGGTGATGCCGGTGGACAGCGGCTGGAACACCGTGGCGCCGGTCGGGCCCTTGCCCTTGAGGCGCTCGTAGCACTCCACGCCGCGATCGGTGGCGTAACCGGTCTCGCACTCCTCGACCGTGATCTTCACGCCGTTGATGCCGCCGTCGCGCGCGTTGAGCAGCTTGAAGTAGTCGTGCATGCCGTTGGCGAACGGCACGCCGTTCGGGGCATACGCGCCGGTGCGATAGACGAGCATCGGAAAGAACTGCTCCTTGTCCTGCGCGAACGCGGGCGAGACCGGCGCTGCCGCCGCCACGGCGGCGGCGAACGCCGCCGCAACCGCCAGCTTGTTCGGGTTTGTCTTCCTCATGTTGACCTCCTTGTTTGTAGTAGGACTTGATGAAACCACTGCTGCTCTAGTGCGGGAAGGGCCAGAGCCGCAACTTCTCCTTGCCGATCGACCACAGCCTCGCCAGGCCGTGAGGCTCGGCGATCAGGAAGAACACGATCAGCGAACCGAAGATCATGAACTCCAGGTGCGACGCCATCGCCGTCGAGATCGGGATCCCGAGCCACTCCGGCACGCGGTTGAGCATGATCGGCAGGATCACGATGAACGCGGCGCCGAAAAAGCTCCCCATGATCGACCCCAGCCCCCCGATGATGATCATGAACAGCAGGTTGAGCGAGCGGTTCACGTCGAACGCCAGCGGCTCCCACGAGCCGAGGTGCACGAAGGCCCACATCGCGCCCGACACGCCGATGAAGAACGAGCTGATCGCGAACGCGGTGAGCTTGGCGTGGATCGGCCGGATGCCGATCACCTGCGCGGCCACGTCCATGTCGCGGATCGCCATCCAGGAGCGCCCGATGTGGCCGCGCACGAGGTTCTTGGCGAGCAGCGCGAAGATCGCGACCACCGCCACGCAGAACAGGTACTTCTGCACCGGGCTCACCACGTCGAGCCCGAACACCGAGAGCCTGGGCACCGACACCGAGCCCGAAGGCGAGTTGTTCGTGAACCACCCGACCCGCGAGAACACCCAGTCGGAGAAGAACTGCGCCGCGAGGGTGGCCACCGCGAGGTAAAGGCCGCGGATGCGCAGGCTCGGAATCCCGAACAGGATGCCGACGAGCATCGCGCACACGCCCCCGAGCACGAGCGCGAGCAGCAGGTTCATCTCGGGCACCCGCACGAAGAAGTTGTACGCGCCGTAGGCGCCCACCGCCATGAACGCGCCCGAGCCGAGCGAGATCTGCCCGCAGTAGCCCACGAGCAGGTTCAGGCCGATCGCGGCCAGCGACAGGATCACGAACGGGATCAGGATCGCCCTGAACAGGTACTCGCTCGCGAACATCGGCAGCCCGACGAAGGCGACCAGCAGCAGCCCGATCACGAACCAGCGGTCCTGCATGATCGGGAAGATCTGCTGATCCGCCCGGTAGGTGGCCTTGAATTGTCCGTTTTCCCGATAGAGCATTTGGTTCCCGTCGCCTCGCTACACGCGGTCGATGATCTTTTCGCCGAACAAGCCCTGCGGGCGCACCAGCAGGAACACCAGCGCGAGCGCGTAGGCGAACCAGTTCTCGAGCCCGCCGCCGATGATCGGCCCGAGGTACACCTCGGAGACCTTCTCCCCCACCCCGATGATCAGGCCGCCGATGATCGCCCCGGGCACCGACGTGAAACCGCCGAGGATCACGACCGGCAGCGCCTTCAGGGCCAGGATCGCGAGCGAGAACTGCACGCCGAGCTTGCTCCCCCAGACCATGCCGGCCACCAGCGCGACGAAGCCCGCGACCGACCAGACGATCACCCAGATGCGCTTGAGGGGGATGCCGATCGACTGCGCGGCCTGGTGATCGTCGGCCACTGCGCGCAAGGCCCGCCCGGTCGCGGTCTTCTGGAAGAAGATCGCGAGCACCACGACCAGGACCACCGCGATCCCGGCCGCGACGATGTCGTCGCGATTGACGAGGATCCCGCCCTGGAACACGCCTTCGAGGATCAGCATCGGATCCTTCGAGATCCCCAGGTTGATCTCGTAGATGTCCGACCCCCACACGGTCTGGCCGAAGCCGTCGAGAAAGTAGGTCACCCCCAGGGTGGCCATGAGCAGCGTGATGCCCTCCTGGTTGACCAGCGGGCGCAGCACGATGCGCTCGACCAGCCACGCCAGCCCGACCATGATCGCGGCCGCGAGCACGAAGGCGATCAGGTTCGCCAGCAGCCGGCTCTCCAGGCCGAGCAGCGGCGGAACCCACTCCGCGAGGCGCGCCATCGCGAGCGCGGCGAACAGCACCATCGCCCCTTGCGCGAAGTTGAACACGCCCGAGGCCTTGAAGATCAGCACGAACCCGAGCGCGACCAGCGAGTACAGAAGCCCCGCCATCAGGCCGCCGAGCACCACTTCGAGAAAGAATCCCATCGCTTGCGCCTCAGTGCGACACGCCAAGATAGGCGTCGATGACGTCAGGGTTGTTTCGCACCTCGTCGGGCACGCCGTCGCCGATCTTCTTGCCGTAGTCGAGCACGACCACGCGGTCGGAGATGTCCATCACCACGCTCATGTCGTGCTCGATCAGCACGATCGTCGTGCCGAACTCGTCGTTCACGTCGATCACGAAGCGGCTCATGTCCTGCTTCTCCTCCACGTTCATCCCGGCCATCGGCTCGTCGAGCAGCAGCAGCTCGGGCTCCATGGCGAGCGCGCGGCCCAGGTCGACGCGCTTTTGCAGGCCGTAGGGGAGCAGGCCGACCGGCGTCTTGCGATGGCTCTGGATCTCGAGGAAGTCGATGATCTCCTCGACCCGCTCGCGGTGCTCGATCTCCTCGCGCAGCGCGGGGCCGACCCTGAGCATCTGCGCGAACACGTTCGACTTCATCCGCAGGTTGCGGCCGGTCATGATGTTGTCGAGCACGCTCATGCCCTTGAACAGCGCCAGGCTCTGGAAGGTGCGCGCCACGCCCATCTCGGCCACCTGGCGCGAGTTCATCTTGTGGAAGTGCTGCCCGCGAAACGTGATCTCGCCCTGCTGCGGCACGTACACGCCGTTGATCACGTTGAGCATCGAGCTCTTGCCCGCGCCGTTGGGCCCGATGATCGCGCGGATCTCGTGCTCGCGGACGTCGAACGAGATGTCGCTGAGCGCCTTCACGCCCCCGAAAGACAGCGAGATGTTCTTCAGGTCGAGGATCACTTCCCCGATCTTTCGCTCAGCCATGTGAGTGCGTTCCCTGGCGTTGCATTCAGGCGGCCGCCTTCTGCGCGGCTTCGGCCGAGAACACCTTCGCCTCCTCGATCTTCAGCGTGGCCGACACCGACCCCACCCGGCCGTCCTCGAAGCGCACCTGCGTCTCGATGAACTGCTCCTTCCTGCCCGAGTACAGCGCCTCCACCAGCGGCCCGTACTTCTGGGCGATGAAGCCGCGGCGCACCTTGCGCGTGCGGGTGAGCTCCTCGTCGTCGGCGTCGAGCTCCTTGTGCAGCACGATGAAGCGGTGCACCTGCGAGGCGCTCATCACCGGGTCGGCGGCCAGGTCGAGGTTCACCTTCTCCACGCACTCGCGCATCAGGTCCACGATCTCCTTGCGCGCCGCGAGGTCCACGTACCCGGCGTAGGCGATGTTGCGGCGCTCGGCCCAGTTGCCGCAGGCCTCCATGTCGATGTTCAGGAACGCCATCACCTGTTCCTCGCCCGCGCCGAAGGCGACCGCTTCCTTGATGAACGGGAAGAACTTGAGCTTGTTCTCCACGTACTTGGGGGCGAAGAGCTGCCCGCCGGAGAGCTTGCCCACGTCCTTGGCGCGGTCGATGATCTTCAGGTGGCCCTCCTGGTCGAGGTAGCCTGCGTCGCCGGTGTGGTACCAGCCCTCGGCGTCCTTCACCTCGGCGGTTGCCTCGGGGTTCTTGTAGTACTCGCGCAGCAGGCCGGGGCTTCGGATCAGCACTTCTCCGGCATCGGTGATCTTGATCTCGACGCCGTCGATCGGCGGCCCGACCGTGTCGGCGCGCACCTGGCCGTCGGGCTGCACGCAGACGAACACGGCCGTTTCGGTGGAACCGTAGAGCTGCTTGAGGTTGATCCCGAGCGAGCGGTAGAACACGAACAGGTCGGGCCCGATCGCCTCGCCCGCCGTGTAGGCCACGCGCACCTTGTTCATTCCGAGCACGTTGCGCAGCGGCCCGTAGATCAGGTAATTGCCGACCCAGTACTTGAAGCGCTCGAGCGCGCCGACCGTGGTGTCGCCGTCGAGCAGGCGCCCGCCCACCTCGCGCGCCACGTTCATGAAGTACTCGTAGAGCCGGCGCTTGATCAGCGCCGCGTCTTCCATCCGGATCGTGACCTGCGTGAGCAGCGCCTCGAGCACGCGCGGCGGCGCGAAGTAGTAGGTGGGCCCGATCTCGCGCATGTCGGCCGTGACGGTGGCCTGCGACTCGGGGCAGTTCACGGTGAAGCCGCTCACCAGCCACTGCGAGTACGAGAAGATGTTCTGGCCGATCCAGGCCATCGGCAGGTAGGCGAGGATCTCGTCGTCGGGCGTGAGGTGCTCCATGCGCGAGGCCACCGCCGACATCGAGATCAGGTTGCGGTGCGTGTGCGTGACGCCCTTGGGCTTGCCGGTGGTGCCCGAGGTGTAGAACATCGCGGCCACGTCGTCGGGCGAGCCCTTCTCGATCTCTTCCTTCGCGAACCCCGGGTGGCTCGCCAGCAGCCCCTTGCCCTCCTTCACGAGGTCTTCGTAGGGCATCAGCTCGGGCTCGGCGTAGTTGCGCAGCCCGCGCGGGTCGTCGTAGACGATGCAGGTGAGCTTGGGGTAGCTGTCGCGCACCTCGAGCATCTTGTCCACCTGCTCCTGGTCCTCGACGATCGCGTAGGCGATCTCCGCGTTCTCGAACACGTAGACCATCTCCTGCGCGACCGCGTCCTGGTACAGCGGCACCGGGATCCCGCCCAGCGCCTGCGCCGCGATCATCGCCGCGTACAGGCGCGGGCGGTGCTCGCCCACGAGCGCGAGGTGGTCGCCGCGCTTGAAGCCCTGGGTCGCGAGCCCCGCGGCCACCAGCTCCACCTCGGCATGCAGTTCCTGCCAGTTGAGCGTCTGCCAGATGCCGAGGTTTTTCTCGCGCAGCGCGGGGCTCTGCGAGCGCTCCAGCGCGTGCTTGGCGAGCAGGCGCGGAAAGGTCGTGTTGCCCAGCTCGCGCACGTTGGCGGCGATGTCGGCGCCGGTTTGCGCCATGGCCTTGTCTCCCGTCTCGGTGTTCGTTGCGCTCGGACCCCGCTCGGGCCGAATGCAATTGTTTTCCCGCCAGCTTCGCGCAGTCTTTCTACCGATGCCCGGCGTCCCGCCGATCTCCAGCGCTTCAGCTTACCGAAAGCGGTGGCCTGCGGCAAACAAGCGCCGGTGCGGTTTTTGGCCCGGTCGGGGCGCGCGCCAGACCTTTCGCGCGGCGGCATTCGGCCCTGCAGTGTAGCCGCAAGCCGCAGACGGCGCCGCGTTTGCGGCCGGGTCTAGGTGAAACCCCTAACCCGAAACCCCGCGCGGGTTCGGATTCCCTTTCGCAACCGCGAATGGCCGGACACGCCGCGCAGGCATTCGGCGCGAAGCGGCGCCCTGCGAACCTGCGGGGTTCAGCCCGTCGCTTCGCGCCGCTGCAGCACGACCGCGAGCTCGGCCATGCCCGAAGGATGCGGCACCCGCGCGTAGGGCGGGGCCGGCCAGTGCCAGTGCGCGTGCGGAAAGAGCGCTCGCATCGCGTTGATGTCGCAGTGATACGGCGGGCCGTGCACGAAGCCCTGCGAGGCCGTGTCGCGGAGCATCTGCACGAACAGCGCGAACAGGCGCCCGCCGGGGCGAATCCAGCGGTGAAGCTGCGCGGCGTAGCCCACCCACAGGTCGGGGTGCAGCGCGCAAAGGCAGGTCTGCTCGTAGACCGCTTCCACCGCGTCGTCGGGGAGCCATCGGGTGGCGTCGGCCTGCACCACCTGCACCCTGGCGCGCTCGGCCGCCCCTAGCGCCGCCACCCGGGCGCGCGTGCGCTCCACGGCGGCGCCGGCGTAGTCGAGCGCGAGCACCTCGAAGCCGGCCTGCGCCAGCGCCGCCACCTCGTGGCCCGACCCGCACCCGGGCACCACCACCCGGCAAGGCGCCAGCTCGCCCGACTCGAGCCAGCGCGCGAGCTGCGGGCTCGCGGCGCCGCGATCCCAGGGCGTGGTGTTGGTGGCGAAGCGCTCTTCCCAGAACGAAACGTCGGGGCCGTGGCTACTTTGCGTAGTCATAGAAGCCGCGACCGGTCTTGCGCCCCAGCTGCCCGGCGTCGACCATCTCGCGCAGCAGCGCCGCGGGGCGGTACTTGGGGTCGTTGAAGCTGGCGTAGAGCACTTCCATCACGGCGAGCTCCACGTCCAGCCCGATCAGGTCGCACAGCGCGAGCGGGCCGATCGGGTGGTTGCAGCCGAGCTTCATCCCGGCGTCGATCTCGGCGGCGGTGGCGAGCCCCTCCTGCAGCGCGAAGATCGCCTCGTTGATCATCGGGCACAGGATCCGGTTCACGACGAAGCCGGCGCTGTTCTTCACGCCGATCGGGGTCTTGCCCAGCCGCTCGGCGAGCCGCGTCACGGTGTCGACCGTTTCCTCGGAGGTGCGCAGCCCGCGGATGATCTCCACCAGCGCCATCACCGGCACCGGGTTGAAGAAGTGCATCCCCACGAAGCGCTCGGGGCGGTGGGTGGCGGCCGCGAGCCGCGTGATCGAGATCGAAGAGGTGTTGGTGGCGATGATCGTTTCGGGGGCGGCGAGCGCGTCCACCGACTGGAGGATCTTGACCTTGAGCGCCTCGTTCTCGGTGGCCGCCTCCACGATCAGGTCGGCCTGGGCCACGTCGACCGCATTGGACGAGGTGCGGATGCGCGCGAGCGCCGCGGCGTGATCGGCCTCGGTCATCGTGCCCTTGCGCACGAGCCGATCGAGCGAGCCCGACACGGTCTTGACCGCGCGCGCGAGCGCGGCCTCGCTCACGTCCTGCACGACCGCCCTGATCCCGACCACCGCGCAGGCCTGCGCGATGCCGCTGCCCATCGTGCCCGCGCCGATGATTCCCACTGTCTCGATGCTCATGCCTCGTGCTCCGTAGCCCGGTCGATCTCGATCAAATCGCGGTAAGCGTGCCAGGTGGCGTGCCCGATCAGCGGCGCCGTCACCACCAGCGGAACGAACCAAAGCGCCAGGCTCGCGCCGATCAGCGCCACGATCAGCGCGGCCCACAGGTACAGCGGCGCCGGGTTCAGGTACAGCGCGCGGGCGCTCGCGAAGATCGCCATCATCGTGTCGCCGGCGCGGTCGAGCAGCAGCGGGATCGACACCACGGTGATCGCGAACACCAGCGACGCGAACACGAAGCCCACGCCCACCCACACGAGCACGAACTCCAGGTTCGACAGCGTGATCACCTGCAGGATCATGCTCTGCATCGTGGGGAACTCGGCGGTGGAGAAGAGCGCGAACAGCACCACCGACACGCGCGCCCAGACGATCATCGCGAAGGTGAGCACGGCGGCGAAGAAGGCGATGCCGCCCAGGTTGCGGGTGAAGCAGCCCATCGACGCGCCGAGGTCCACGGGCTCGCCGCGCTCGCGCTGGCGCGAGAGCTCGTAGATGCCGGTGCACACGAACGGGCCCACGAGGAAGAAGCCCGCCGTGAGCGCCATCGTGAGCTGCCAGCGCGTGGCGTAGACGAGCTCGATCAGCAGGCCCATCGCGACGAACAGCGCGCCGTAGAACGCGCCGCGGTATCGGGTGGCGCGAAAGTCGCCCCAGCCGCGCGCGAGCCAGCGAAACGGCGCCCCCGCGCCGATCGTGTGCACCGCCGGCACGCGCGCCCATGCGTGCTCGCCGGCTTCGCGCACCCTCCCTGCTTCGCTCATGCCCTCTCCTGGTATTCGCCGGGCTCGGCCGCCCTGCCCGTGGGCAAGCTTAGCAACCGCCGACCGCCGGTAGTTGACGTTTACGTAAACGTAATGTAGCGTCGCCAGGATCGCGCGCCGATTCGGCGTTGCCTGCGTCGGCGGCGCCGGCGGGGCTGCCTGCGTCGGCGGCGCCGGCGGCGTTGCCCGCGCCGGCGGCGGCGGCGCTGCTGCGGCGCCGCGCAACGCGTCATACACTTGGCCCAACGCCGCCGCCCGGCGCGCGGCAGCTCTCCGGATCGTCGCCATGACCGACCTGTCAGACCAGAAGAAGTTGAGCGCGTACCGCATGAAGAACCGGGTGCGCTTCGTGACCGCGGCGTCGCTGTTCGACGGCCACGACGCGTCGATCAACATCATGCGGCGCATCCTCCAGTCGCAGGGCGCCGAGGTGATCCACCTCGGGCACAACCGCTCGGTGCACGAGATCGTGCAGTGCGCGCTGCAGGAAGACGCGCACGCGATCGCGGTGTCGTCCTACCAGGGCGGGCACATCGAGTACTTCAAGTACATGCTCGACCTGCTGCGCGCGGCCGGCGCGGGCCACGTGAAGGTGTTCGGCGGGGGCGGCGGCGTGATCGTGGCCTCGGAGATCGCCGAACTGCAGGACTACGGCGTGGAGCGCATCTACAGCCCCGAAGACGGCCAGCGGATGGGGCTGCCCGGGATGATCGCCGACATGATCCGGCGCAGCGACTGCGACCTCAGCGTGCACGCGCCCGGCTCGGTCGACGCGCTGCGCGCCGACGCGGGCGCGGGCGCGGGCGGCAAGCCCGTTGCCGGATCGGGCGGCGCCGAGCGCGCGGCCGCCCTGACGCGCGCGCGGCGCGCGCTCGCCTCGTGCATCACGGCGCTGGAGAACGGCAAGCTCGACCCGGCGCTGCGCGCCGAGCTGCGCAAGCGCGCCGACACGGCGGCCACGCCCACGCTCGGCATCACCGGCACCGGCGGCGCGGGCAAGAGCTCGCTCACCGACGAGCTCGTCCGCCGCTTCAGGCTCGACCAGGGCGACGCGCTGCGCATCGCGATCCTCTCGGTGGACCCCACGCGGCGCAAGTCGGGCGGCGCGCTGCTCGGCGACCGGATCCGGATGAACGCGATCGACCACCCGAGCATCTACATGCGCTCGCTCGCCACGCGCGAGGCCGGCAGCGAACTGAGCCAGGCGGTGCCCGACGCGATCGCCGCGTGCAAGGCCGCCGGCTTCGACCTGGTCATCGTCGAGACCTCGGGCATCGGCCAGGGCGACGCGGCGATCGTGCCGCTGGTGGACGCCACGCTGTACGTGATGACCCCCGAGTTCGGCGCCGCCAGCCAGCTCGAGAAGATCGACATGCTCGACTTCGCCGACTTCGTGGCGATCAACAAGTTCGACAGGAAGGGCGCGGCCGACGCGCTGCGCGACGTGTCCAAGCAGGTGCAGCGCAACCGCGAGCGCTTCTCCACCCCGCCCGAGCAGATGCCGGTGTTCGGCACGCAGGCGTCGCGCTTCAACGACGACGGCGTCACCGCGCTCTACCAGGGGATGCTCCCCCGGCTGGCCGAGCTGGGCCTGAAGCTGCCGCGCCCCGACGACGCGCCCGGGCGCCTGCCGCGCGTGCGCGTGCGCCACTCCTCCGGGCAGGTCGTGATCGTGCCGCCCGCGCGCGCGCGCTACCTGGCCGAGATCGCCGACACGGTGCGCGGCTACAAGGCGCGCGCGATCGCGCAGAGCCGCCTCGCGCGCGAGCTGCAGCAGCTGCGCGAAACGGCGCGCATGCTGCGCGAGGACGACGACACGAAGAGCGGCGCGCGCAAGACGGTGGAGGCGCTCGCCCACGAGCGCGAAGCGGGGCTCGAGGCCGCCTCGCGCAAGCTGCTCGCGATGTGGCCGCAGATGAAGAAGGCCTACTCGGGCGACGAGTACGTGGTCAGAATCCGCGATCGCGAGATCCGCACGAAGATCACCCACACCTCGCTCTCGGGCACGAAGATCCCGAAAGTGGTGCTGCCCGGCTACGAAGACCACGGCGAGCTGCTCAAGTGGCTGCTGCTCGAGAACGTGCCGGGGTCGTTCCCGTACACGGCCGGCGTGTTCGCGTTCAAGCGCGAGAACGAGGACCCCACCCGGATGTTCGCCGGCGAAGGCGACGCGTTTCGCACCAACCGCCGCTTCAAGCTGCTCTCCGAGGGGATGCCCGCCAAGCGGCTCTCCACGGCGTTCGACTCGGTCACGCTCTACGGCAACGACCCGGCCGAGCGCCCCGACATCTACGGCAAGGTGGGCAACTCGGGCGTGTCGATCGCCACGCTCGACGACCTCAAGGTGCTGTACTCGGGCTTCGACCTGTGCGACCCCGCCACCAGCGTGAGCATGACGATCAACGGCCCCGCGCCCACGATCCTGGCGATGTTCATGAACGCGGCGATCGACCAGCAGATCGACAAGTTTCGCGCCGACAACGACCGCGAGCCCACCGACGACGAGATCGAGAAGATCCGCGCCTGGACATTGGCCACCGTGCGCGGCACCGTGCAGGCCGACATCCTCAAGGAAGACCAGGGGCAGAACACCTGCATCTTCTCCACCGAGTTCAGCCTCAAGGTGATGGGCGACATCGCCGAGTACTTCGTGCGCCACGACGTGCGCAACTTCTACTCGGTGAGCATCAGCGGCTACCACATCGCCGAGGCCGGCGCGAACCCGATCAGCCAGCTCGCGTTCACGCTCTCCAACGGCTTCACCTTCGTGGAGGCCTACCTCGCGCGCGGCATGCACATCGACGACTTCGCGCCCAACCTCAGCTTCTTCTTCTCGAACGGGATGGACCCCGAGTACACGGTGATGGGGCGGGTGGCGCGCCGGATCTGGTCGGTGGCGATGCGCGAGCGCTACGGCGCCAACGAGCGCAGCCAGAAGCTCAAGTACCACTGCCAGACCAGCGGGCGCAGCCTGCACGCGCAGGAGATCCAGTTCAACGACATCCGCACCACGCTGCAGGCGCTGATCGCCACCTACGACAACGCCAACAGCCTGCACACCAACGCCTACGACGAGGCGATCACCACGCCCACCGAGGAGAGCGTGCGCCGCGCGATGGCGATCCAGATGATCATCAACCGCGAGTGGGGGCTCGCGAAGAACGAGAACCCGAACCAGGGCGCGTTCGTGATCGACGCACTCACCGAGCTGGTGGAGGAGGCGGTGCTCGCCGAGTTCGAGCGCATCGCCGACCGCGGCGGCGTGCTGGGCGCGATGGAAACGGGCTACCAGCGCGGCAAGATCCAGGACGAGAGCATGCACTACGAGATGCTCAAGCACACCGGCGAATACCCGATCGTGGGCGTGAACACCTTCAGGAGCCCGCACGGCGACCCCACGCCGACCACGCTCGAGCTCGCGCGCTCCACCGACGAGGAGAAGAAGAGCCAGTTGAAGCGCCTGGCCGAGTTCCACGCCCGCAACGCCGCCGCCGCGCCGGCGATGATCGCGCGGCTGCAGCGCGCGGTGATCGACAACGGCAACGTGTTCGAGGTGCTGATGGACGCGGTGCGCGTGTGCTCGCTGGGGCAGATCACCAACGCGCTGTTCGAGGTGGGGGGGCAGTACCGGCGCAGCATGTGAGCGGCGCGCTGCCGCGCGCCCGAGCGAATCCTGGCGTGCTCAGCCGCCCTGACGCGAACTCCTGCGGCGACGAACACCGCTGCTAAGGGTCGCCTGCGATCGCGATTTCGCGCGTGTGCCCGACCCCGTCGCGTTCCGCCCTGACGCAGCCGGTTCCGACACTCCCTGTTCGAACGGACTGCGCACCGTGACGCCGCCGTAGTCGGCACCAGCGTGCATGTCGTCTCTGAGCAGCACCGCGCACTGCTGCGCCTGCGCCGCCGCCACGACCAGGCTGTCCCACCACGAGAGCCCGTGCCGACGCGCGATCTCGCGGGCTCCGGTCATCACGTCGCGATCGATCGGCTGCGGGTTCCAGCACATCAGCGCCTGCACGTCTTCCCAGGCCTCGTCGGGCTGCATCGGGTGCGCGAGCTTGCGGGTTACCGTGACGAAATACTCGGAGAGCACCTGCGTTCTGGTGCGGCCCAGGCCGCTGCGCCAGAGCTGCTCGAGCCAAGCCATTGCCCGCTGCTGCTTGAGCGGATCGCGTCTGTCTCGCGCGTAGACGAATACGTTGGTGTCAACGAAGACCGGCGCGGTC
>DATCZK010000090.1:0-7662 GCA_036525975.1 Burkholderiaceae bacterium
AGCCCGGCGGGCGGGCGGGCGCGAGCAGCGCGCGCAACCGCCCCAGCCGCTCGCGCGCCGCATCGGGCCCCACCGTGCGCGCGGCGCCCGGGCAGGGGTCGAGCTGCATCTCGGCGATGAAGCGCGAGGGCACGCGCGCGAGCAGCTCGCGCGCGTGCTTGCGCCGGCGGCACCACATCAGCGTGAGGCTGCGCTGCGCGCGCGTGACCGCCACGTACATCAGGCGGCGCTCCTCCTCGACGCGCGCCGCTTCGGGCGCCCCCTCGGCCGGACGACCGAAGGCGCCGCCCGCTTCGCCGTGGCCCGCTTCGCCGCTGCCCGCTTCGCCGCCGCCGGTTGCGCCGCGGCCTGCTCCGCCGCGGCCCGCTCCGCCGCGGCCCGCTCCGCCGCTGTCCGCCTCGCCGTCGCCCGCCTCGGCCGGGCTCGCGTTGCCGCGATGCGGCAGCAGGCCTTCCTCGCACCCGACGATGAACACGTGCGGGAACTCCAGCCCCTTGGCGGCGTGGATCGTGCTCAGGCGCACCGCGTCGGCGTTGTCGTCCTTGCGCTCGAGCTGCGAGAGCAGCGACACCGACTGCGCCAGCTGCGCCAGCGTGGACCCGTCGTCGGCGGCGCGGGCCTTGAGCCAGTCGACGAAATCGCTCACGTTGGCCCAGCGCTGCGCCGCGACCTTGTCGTCCTGCGTGTCGAACAGGTGCTCGCGATACCGGATCGCGGCCACGAGGTCGTCGAGCACCTGCGCGGCCGGCTCGCGCGCCGCGCGCCAGGCGATGCGATTGACGAACTCGCCGAACTGGCGCAGCGGCTCGAGCTGGCGGGGCGCGACGCGCGCCTCGAAACCGAGCTCGAACAGCGCCGCGAACATCGACAGGTGGCGCTGCCCCGAGTACGCGCCCAGCGCTTCGAGCGTGGCGTTGCCCACGCCCCGCCGGGGCGTGGTCACGGCGCGGATGAACGCCGGGTCGTCGTCGTCGTTCGCGATCAGGCGCAGGTAGGCCATCAGGTCGCGGATCTCGCCGCGCTCGAAGAACGACTGCCCGCCGCTCAGCAGGTACGGGATCTTCTCCCGCCGCAGCGCCTGCTCGAGCACGCGCGCCTGGTGGTTGCCGCGATAGAGAACCGCGTAGTCGGAGAACTTCGCGCGGCGCTCGAACCGGTGGGCCTGCAGCCGCATCACGACCGACTCGGCTTCCTGCTCGTCGTCGTCGCACGCGGCGACCGTGATCGGGTCGCCCACGCCGAGCTGCGACCACAGGCGCTTGTCGTGCAGCTTCGGGTTGTTCGAGATGAGCTGGTTGGCGGCGCGCAGGATCGTGAGGCTCGAGCGGTAGTTCTGCTCGAGCTTGATCACGCGAACGCCCGGGTAGTCGGCCTGCAGCTTCGCGAGATTCTCCAGCGTGGCGCCGCGCCAGCCGTAGATCGACTGGTCGTCGTCGCCCACGGCGGTGAACGCCGAGCGCGGGCCCACGAGCAGGCGCAGCAGCTGGTACTGGCACGCGTTCGTGTCCTGGTACTCGTCCACCAGCAGGTAGCGAAGCCGCTCGCGCCAGGCTTGCGCCACCTCCGCCTCTTCGCGAAGCAGGCGCACCGGCAGCCCGATCAGGTCGTCGAAATCCACCGACTGATAGGCGGCCAGCGTTGCGGCGTAGTCGCGAAACGCGCGCGCAACGCGGTGCTCGAACTCGTTCGCGGCGGCCGCCGCGGCCTCGTCGGGCCCGAGCATCGCGTTCTTCCACAGCGAGATCCTGGACTGCGCGGCGCGCAGCAGCTTGCGGTCGGTGGTGGCGATCGAGTGCTGCAGGATCGCCAGCGCGTCGTCCGAGTCGAGGATCGAGAACGAGGGCTTGAGGCCCAGGCGCTTGCTGTCGCGGCGCAGGATCTGCACGCCGAGCGAGTGAAAGGTGCTCACCAGCGGACGCGCCCCCTCGGGGAGCTTCACCAGCGTGCCCAGCCGCTCGGCCATCTCGGCGGCCGCCTTGTTGGTGAAGGTGATCGCCGCGATCGCCGCGCCGCTCATGCCGCTCGCCACCAGGTGCGCGATCTTGTGGGTGATCACGCGCGTCTTGCCGCTGCCCGCGCCGGCGATCACCAGGCAGGGGCCGTCGAGGTAGCGGATCGCTTCGCGTTGGGCGGGGTTGAGCGCGAAGGCCGGGGCTGCCGACATTCAGATCTCCAGCGGGTCCACGTCGAGCTGCCAGCGCGGCGCCGGTCGTTGCTGCGCGAGCACCGCCAGCCACGCGTCGAGCAGCGCGTGCAGCGCCGGGCGCGAAGGCGACTCGACCAGCAATTGCGCGCGCTCGCGGCCGGCCACGCGCGACATCATCGCCGGTACCGGGTCGAACAGCTGCAGCGCGCTCAGGCCGGGGTCGGCGGCGATCAGCTCGAGCGCCTGCCTGCGCGCCGCCGCCAGGAACGCCAGCGCCTTGTCGAGGGTGGCGCTCTCGGCGCGCAGCAGCGCCTGGTGGCGAAACGGCGGCAGCTGCGCGTCGCGTCGCTCGGCGAGCATCGAGTCGGCGTGCGCGTCGTAATCGTGGCGCGCGAGCGCGGCGAACATCGGGTGCTCCGGGAAGCGCGTCTGCACGATCACTTCGCTCTCGATCCCGCTGCGCCCGGCGCGACCGGCCACCTGCATCATCAGCGCGAACATCCGCTCGGGCGCGCGAAAGTCGGCGCTGTACAGGCCGCCGTCCACGTCCACGACGACAACCAGGGCCAGGCGCTGGAAGTCGTGGCCCTTGGCGATCATCTGCGTGCCCACCAGCAGGTCCACTTCACCGGCGTGCGTTGCATCGATCGCCGCCTGCACCGCGTTGCGGCGTTGCGCCACGTCGCGGTCCACGCGCCCGATCCGCGCGCCCGGAAAGACCTCCGCGAGGCCTTCCTCGAGGCGCTGCGTGCCGCGGCCCAGCGGCACCAGGTCGACGTTGCCGCAATCGGGGCAACTGCGCGGCACCGGCCCCTCGGCGCCGCAGTGGTGGCACAGCAGGCGGTAGGCGAAGGCCCGACGCGCGCCCTGTGCGCCCTGTGCGCCCTGTGCTCCCTGTGCTCCCTGTGCGCCCTGTGCGCCCGCTGCGCCCGGCGTGCCCGTCGCGCGACGCGCGCGGTGCAGCACCCGGTACGCCGAGCAGTGCTCGCAGCGGCTGAGCCAGCCGCAGGCTTCGCAGCTGAGCACCGGCGCGTAGCCGCGCCGGTTGAGGAACACGAGGGCCTGCTCGGCGCGCGCGAGCACGCCCTCGATCGCGGCCACGCTCTCGGGCGCGAGGCCGTGCGTGAGCGTCTTGCGACGCGGGTCGACAACGCGGAGCCTGGGCACCCTGCCCTCGCCGGCGCGTTCGGGAAGGCGCAGCAGGCGGTAGCGGCCGCGGCGCGCGGCCAGCCAGGTTTCCAGCGACGGCGTGGCCGAGCCGAGCACCACCGGCACGCCGCGCTGCGAGGCGAGCGCGATCGCGAGATCGCGGGCGCTGTAACGCACGCCCTCCTGCTGCTTGTACGAGGCGTCGTGCTCCTCGTCGACCACGACGGCAGCCAGCCGCGGCATCGGCGTGAGCACCGACAGCCGCGTGCCCACCACCACGCGCGCGCGCCCCTCGGCAGCGGCGAGCCAGTGCGCCGCGCGCTCGCCGTCGGGCAGGTTGCTGTGCATGAGCGCGATCGCCTCGCCGGGCAGCCGCCGGGCCACCTGCGCCACCAGCTGCGGCGTGAGTGCGATCTCCGGCACCAGCAGCAGGACCTGCGCGTGCGGGCTGGCCCCGAGCACGTGCGCGAGCCAGCGCAGGTAGACCTCGGTCTTGCCGCTCCCCGTCACGCCGTGCAGCAGGTAGACGGCGAAGCCCTCGGCCGCGCGCAATGCCTGCACCGCGGCTCGCTGGGCCTGCGACAGGCGCAACGCGTCGGCGCCGCCGCCGTCGGCGCGCGCGGCGGCCGAAGCGGCGGCCGAGGCCTCAGCCGCAGCGCTGGCCGCGCCCTCGGCGCGCGCGCTGACCGCGTCCCAGCGCTTGCGGGCGCGCGCGAACGCCGAGCCGCGCGATTTGGGCGAGGGCGGGGCGCGCAACAACTTCGGGATCGCCGGCAGCGCGACTTCGCCCAGCTGGCGGTGGTAATAGCGCGACGCGAACCGCACCAGCGCGAGCCAGCGGGCGTCGGGCCCCGGCGCGTCGGCGAGGACGCCGGCCACGCTGCGCAAGCGCGCCGCAGGCACTTCGCTGTGCGCGCGAACTTCGGCGACGATGCCCACGCGCCTGCCGCGCCCCCACGGCACGACGACCCACGCGCCAGGCACGACGGCGTCGCGCTCCCCGGCTTCGATCCGGTAGTCGAAGGCACCCGCTGCGTCGTAGGCGCCCGCCGCGGGCACGTCGAGCGCCACGCACGCGATCGCTCCGGGGGCATCCACGCCCGTGCTCACGGTCGGCAACCAGAATTCACTTTAACTTTGCCGATTAAGCCTTGGCCCTGCTACAGCTTTTCCAGGTCTTTCACAAAAGCTGTGGAAAAAACTGTGGGCAGCTTCGCACGATCGGCCCGAAATCCGCGTCGGCACTGGACGAGCGGTCGTCTGCACCTTTTTGTTCATCGACAATTATTCTTTCAGAATCAGACACTTAGAATTATGTCTCGGACCCGGCGTTCACGACCCCGGCCGTTCGTCCGGACGCGGGCCGGATGTGCACAAGTGCCCTCGGGACCCCTCCGAAACCCAGCGTTTTAGGGGCTCGCGAAGCCGCTTGCAATCTGGATTGAGATCAAAGTGAGGACGCGCTCACCTGCAAACGGCGCATCTGGGCGCTATGCGAGTGCACCGTTTCAACAAGCGCGGAAACGCTCTCGGGCGGGGTGTGCTGGGAGATGCCGTGCCCGAGGTTGAACACGTGGCCGAAACCGTTTGCGGGTGCGCCGAAGCTCTCGAGCACGGCGATCGCCTCGGCCTGAACGCGCTCGGGCGAAGCCATCAAGGCCATCGGGTCGAGGTTGCCCTGGATCGCGCAGCGCTCGCCCACGCGCGCACGCGCCTGGCCCAGGTCGACCGTCCAGTCGACGCCGACCGCGCTGCAGCCGCTCGCCGCGATCGCCTCGAGCCACAGGCCCCCGCCCTTGGTGAAGACGATCGTCGGCACCGACGCGCCGAGCTCGCGCAGCACCCGCTCCACGTAGGCGAGCGAGAACTCGCGAAACGCGCGGTCGGACAGCGCCCCGCCCCACGAGTCGAAGATCATCACCGCCTGCGCTCCGGCCGCCACCTGCGCGCGCAGGTACGCGGCCACCGCGCTCGCGTTCACCTCGAGGATGCGGTGCATCAGGTCGGGGCGCTGGTAGAGCATCGTCTTCACGCGGCGAAAATCGTCGCTGCCGCCGCCCTCGACCATGTAGCAGGCCAGTGTCCACGGGCTCCCCGAGAACCCGATCAGCGGCACGCGCCCGTCGAGGGCGGCGCGGATCGTCGCCACCGCGTCGGTCACGTAACGCAGCTCGTCGCCCGGGTCGGGCGCGGCGAGCCTGGCGACGTCGGCCTCGTTGCGCACCGGGCGCTCGAACTTCGGGCCCTCGCCTTCGGCGAAATACAGGCCCAGCCCCATCGCGTCGGGGATCGTGAGGATGTCGGAGAACAGGATCGCCGCGTCGAGGTCGTAGCGCTCGAGCGGCTGGAGCGTGACTTCGCAGGCGAGTTGCGGCGACTTGCACAGCGCGAGGAAGCTGCCCGCGCGCTTGCGCGTCGCGTTGTACTCGGGCAGGTAGCGCCCGGCCTGGCGCATCAGCCAGATCGGCGTGTAGTCGGTGGGCTCGCGCCGCAGCGCGCGCAGGAAGGTGTCGTTCTTCAGGGCTTTCACCGCCCGGATTGTACCGGTCCGCGAGCCGTCCGGGCCCGCGCGCGGCGCGGCGCGCGCCGGCGGATCAAAGCACCAGTTCGATCAGCGAGGGCCCGGGCTCGACGAGCGCACGCGCCAGCTCGCGCGCGAGCGCGCCGAGCTCGTCCACGCGCACCCCCGGCACGCCCATGCCGCGCGCGAGCGCCACCCAGTCGAGCGCCGGCCGGTCGAGGTCGAGCATCTGGGCGGCACGCGGGCCGGCCTCTCCAGCGCCCACTCCCGCGAGCTCGCCGCGCAGGATCCGGTAGCTTCGGTTCGCGAACACGAGCACCGTCACGTTCAGGCTCTCGCGCGCCATCGTCCACAGCGCCTGCGGCGTGTACATGCCGCTGCCGTCGCCCTCGAGCGCGAGCACGCGGCGCGACGGGTCTGCGATCGCCGCGCCGACCGCGGTCGGCAGGCCGAAGCCGATCGAGCCGCCCATCGCGGTGAGCCAGTCGTGCGGCGCGGCGCCTGCGGTGGCCGCACCGAACGCCCGGCCGCTCGAGACCGCCTCGTCCACCACGATCGCGTTCTCGGGTATGGCCGCGGCGAGCACCGCCGCCACGCCGTCGAGCGTTGGCTTGCCAGCGGGCGCGGCGCCGGTCTGGGTGCGCCGCGCAACCACGCCCGAGGGCTCCAGCGCGCCGGCGCCGAGCTCGTCGGCGAGCGCGCGCAGCGCGGCCACGCCGTCGTCTTGCCGCGCGGCCAGCGCCACGATCTGCGCGCGCTCGGGCGCCAGCAGGCTCGGCTTTCCCGGGTACGCGAAGAACCCCACGGGCGGCGGCGCGCCCACGGTCACGATGCGCTCGAAGCGCGAGAGCGCCGCCACCGCGAGGTCGACCACGTAGGGAATGCGCGGCGCGAGCACCCGGCCCGCGCCGCGCGCGAGCCGCGCGACGTAGAACTCGGACATCAGCGCGCAACCGGTCTGCGCCGCGATGCGGCCGGCAATCTGCAGCCCTTGCTCGCCGAGCGCGGTGCCGCCGAGCAGCAGCAGCGAGGGCCCCGGCGCGCGCAGCGCGCGCGCGCTCGCGAGAACCGCCTCGGGCTGCGCTTGCGAGCCGCGCCGCGCCTGGCTCAGTCGGGCGGCGAGATCGCCCGCGGCCTCGGCCGACGCGCCGAGCTCGCTCCACGCGGCGTCGGCCGGCAGGATCAGCGTGGCCACGCGCCCCGGGTGCGTGCTCGCTTGCACGATCGCCTGCGCCGCATCCGGCGCGATCGCGTCGGCGCTGCGCGTCGTGCGCACCCAGTGCGACATCGGCCGCGCGACCGCCTCGATGTCGGAGGTGAGCGGCGCGTCGAGCGCAACGTGATAGCTGGCGTGCTCGCCCACCACGTTGACGATGCCGGAGCCCGCCTTCTTCGCGTTGTGCAGGTTCGCGAGCCCGTTTCCCAGCCCCGGGCCGAGGTGCAGCAGCGTGCAAGCCGGCCGGCGCGCGATGCGGAAATACCCGTCCGCCGCGCCCGTGACCACCCCCTCGAACAGCCCGAGCACGCATCGCATGCCGGCGATCCGATCGAGCGCGGAGACGAAGTGCATCTCCGAGGTGCCGGGGTTCGCGAAGCAGACGTCGACACCGCCCGCGAGCAATGTCCTGACCAGGGATTCGGCGCCGTTCATCACCGCGAGCTTAAACCAAGCGCCGGTCTGCGGCCGGGTGGCGCCGGCGTCGCTGGCCGACTCGGCTTGGTCCTTCGCGACAGGTGGGCGGATTCGCCGCGGCGCGAAACGCGCGGCGGGGCGCCGCGCGCGGGCCGCCCGCGAACGGGGGCCCGGCCGAGCGGGCGCGCCCGCGCGAGCTGCAGGCGAAGAAGG
>DATCZK010000091.1:0-10891 GCA_036525975.1 Burkholderiaceae bacterium
CGATCCGCCCGCCGTGCGAGACGTCGAAGAACGAGAGGTAGTCGCCCACGATCCGCGCCTGCCGGTCGAGTCGCCAGTCGTCGAGCAACCAGACCAGCTCGCGATCGACCTCGGGCGGGTCGACGTCGTCCACGATCAGCACGCCCGAGAGCCCGCGGTCGACCTGCTCGGGCGTGCCCAGGTGCGGGTGATACCAGTAGGTGCCCGAATCGGGGCAGGCGAACGCGTAGTCGAAATGCTCGCCCGGCGCGACCGGCGGCTGGGTGAGGTGGGGAACGCCGTCCATCGCGTTGGGCACGCGTATGCCGTGCCAGTGCACGGTGGTGGCCTCGGGCAACGCGTTGACCAGGCGCGCGCGCAGCGTCGCCCCGCGCGCGACGCGAAGGGTCGGGCCGGGCACTTGCGCGCCGTAGGCCCAGACCTCGGTGGCGCCGTAGGGCTCGCCCACGAGCGACACGGTCGCGGGCGCGGCGCGCAGTTCGATCGGCGCGCCCGCCTCGAGCGCGCCCTGCACCGCAGCGCTCGCGCCGCCAGCGTGGGCCGTGGCCGCGCGCGCGGCAACCCACCCCGCGCCCTGCGCAGCCCCCGCCGCGACGGCGGCGACGAGCTTGCCGGACGCGGCGACGAAGCTTCGCCGCCCGGCGCTCGCCGCGCCGGCGCTCGCCTCGGCACAGCTCGCGCCAGCCTCGCCCGCCCGATGCGCTCGCGCTCGCATGCTCAGCTCAGGTACAGGTACAGGCCCTCGACCGGGTGGCCGAGTTCCTCGCGAATCGGCGCACCGAAACGCTCCCGCACGGCCAGGCCGCTGGCGCGCGCGAGACGCTCGACGTACGCCGGCGAGTGCCCGTAGCGCAGGCTGGGCAGCAGCTCCAGATCCTTGTCGCCGCCCGCGAGCTCGACGGAAAAGGCGAGGCATCCGCCCGGCTCCAGAACCCGGCGAATCGAGCGAAAGACCTCTGACAGATCGCCGACGTAGATGAAGACATCGGCGGCGAGCACCAGGTCGAAAGTGCCCTGCGCATCGGCGAGGTAGTGCGCGATGTCGGCGTGCACCAGCTCGCGGTAGGCGCCGCTCCGGGCGGCGTGCGCGAGCATCGCCGACGAGACGTCGACCCCGATCACCTCGTCGCAGGCGGCACGCAGCAGGTCGCCGCACAATCCGGTGCCGCAACCCAGGTCGAGCGCGCGACGGTAGCGCCGGGCGCCGCGAAGCAGCGGGCGCACCAGGGACTCGTGCGCCCGATATCGCAGGCCCCGGACCAGGTGCTCGCTGAACTCGGCCGCGTACTCGTCGAAGAGCCCTTCGACGTAACGCCTCGGGGGAGCGGGGGGCTGCTCGCCCGCGCCCACCGACGCCAGGTAGTAGCGGTTCAATTCGGGATCGGCGCCTCGCGACAGCGCGTTCCCGAACGAGGCCGCGGCCTCGTCGAAGCGGCCGAGCTCGCGCAGCGCGCTGCCGTGCTCGCTCCACGCCTCGGCGTCGTCGGGATCGGCCGCGAGCGCGCGCCCGAACGCCTCGAGCGCCCCGGGCAAGGCGCCCGTGCGCTGCCGGCACCGGCCCAGCGCGCGCAACTGCGCCGCGTCGCCCGCGCCGAGCGCGAGCGCGCGCTCGAGGCATTCGATCGCGCGCGCCCAGTCGCCGGTCGCCTCGCTCGCCAGGCCCTGCGCGGCCCACGCGCCGCGGTCGGACGGGTCGGCGCCGGTCGCGCGGCGCAGCACGTCGGCCGCCTCCCGCCACCGCCCGAGCCGCACGAGCGTCACCCCGAGGTTCGAGAGCACCGACGCGCGCCCCGGAGCCAGCGCGAGCGCGGCCTCGAAACAGCCGAGCGCGGCCTCGAAGCGCCCGGCCTCGAAGTGGCCGACTCCGTCGAGGAATCGCGCGCGCGCGCGCTCGAAATCGTTTTCCATCCGCGCCTGCCATTGTGCCCGATCGCGCGCACGGAGCGGGTCGGCCGCTTGGCGAAAGCTATAATCGCAGGTTCACTCCGAGGTTTCCCCATGTCCCTGAAATGCGGCATCGTCGGCCTGCCGAACGTCGGCAAGTCGACCCTCTTCAACGCGCTCACGAAGTCCGGGATCGCGGCCGAGAACTACCCCTTCTGCACGATCGAGCCGAACGTGGGCATCGTCGAGATTCCGGACGAGCGTCTCGCGAAGCTGGCGGCGATCGCGAAGCCGCAGAAAGTCATCCCGGCCACCGTGGAGTTCGTCGACATCGCGGGCCTCGTGGCGGGGGCCTCGAAGGGCGAGGGCCTGGGCAACCAGTTCCTCGCGCACATCCGCGAGACCGACGCGATCGCGCACGTCGTGCGCTGCTTCGACGACGAGAACGTCGTGCACGTAACCGGCGCGGTGAACCCGGTCTCGGACATCGAGACGATCAACACCGAGCTCGCGCTGGCCGACCTCGCCACCGTGGACAAGGCGATGGCGCGCTACGCGAAGGTCGCGCGCGCGGGCGGCGACAAGGAAGCGCAGCGGCTCGTGGCCGTGCTCGAGAAGTGCCTGGCCGTGCTCAACGAGGCGCGCCCGGTGCGCTCGATCGACCTGTACGAGGAAGAGAAGGCGGTGCTGCAGCCCCTGTGCCTGATCACGGCCAAGCCCACGATGTACGTGGCCAACGTCAAGGAAGACGGGTTCGAGAACAACCCGCACCTCGATGCGGTGCGTGCGCACGCCGAGGCCGAGGGCTCGCTCGTCGTGCCGGTGTGCGCGGCGATCGAAGCCGAGATCGCCGACCTCGACGCCGCCGACCGGATGGTGTTCCTGGAAGACATGGGCATGCACGAGCCGGGCCTGAACCGCGTGATCCGCGCCGCGTTCTCGCTGCTCGGGCTGCAGACCTACTTCACCGCCGGCGACAAGGAGGTGCGCGCCTGGACCGTGCACGTGGGCGCGACCGCCCCGCAGGCCGCCGGCGTGATCCACACCGACTTCGAGCGCGGCTTCATCCGCGCCGAGACCATTGCCTACGACGACTACGTCGCGTGCAACGGCGAGGCCGGCGCGAAGGAAAAGGGCAAGATGCGGCTCGAGGGCAAGGACTACCTGGTGCGCGACGGCGACGTCATGCACTTCCGGTTCAACGTTTAGCCGCCGTCTTCCGTTGCGTTCCCCGCGTCGCGCCCGCACCCGCGCCCGAAGCGAGCGCCGGCGCGCCGAGCGCTTCGGACAACTGCGCGGCCTCGGCGACGAGCAGCGCGCCGAAGCGCGCGAGCTGCGCGTCGCGAATGCGAAAACTCGGCCCGGTGATGCTGAGCGACGCGACGACCCGCCCCTCCGGGCCGCGCACCGGCGCCGCGACCGCGGTCACGCCTTCCTCGAGTGCATCGCGCATCGCGACATAGCCGTCGCGCTCGCCCTGCCCCAGGAGTGCCTGCCCGGCCGCCGTCGCCGCGATCGGCAGCAGGCGCCCGAGCCAGCCGGCATGGTGCAGGCTGCGCTCGCTCAACACCTGACGGAGATAGATGGCGTTCTCGGGATCCGCGCGCGTGACCAGGTTTGCGGTCTCGCCACTGGCCTGCGACAGGCGCCGAAGGTGCGGCTCCGAGAGATCGTAGATGTCGTTGCCGCGAAGCGCGGCGAGCCCCGCCCGCAGCAGGCGCGTGCCCGGCGCGTAGCGCCCTTCGTTGTCGCGACGAACGAAGTCGGCCTGCTCGAGCGTGGCGAGCAGACGCGCTACGGTGCTCACCGGCAGCTTCGTTGCGCGTGCCAGCCCCGAGAGGGTGCGCGACGGCGCGTCGCCGCCGAGCTGCGCGAGCAGCTCGAAGGCTCGCGCCACCGCGCGCACCGGCAGCCGCTCGCCGGCCGAGGCCGCGGGTGTGCTGCGTGCTTTCCGGGGGGCTTGCGGCTTTACCATTCGATGGAATACTATGCCGTGCAACGGCAAAATACAATAGCAGAACCAGCGAATCCAGGGTCCTGGGCGCAGCTCGTGCGCGCCAGGTTCAATCACGAGGGAGGTAAGCGATGAAGCGCAGAGATTTCGTAAGAACCGCGGCGGTCGGCGCCGCTTCGGTACCGGCAGCCGCCGGGCTGTCCGCCCCGGCGATCGCGCAGGGCAAGATGCAGTGGAAGATGGTCACGGCGTGGCCGAAGAACCTGCCGGGCCCGGGCGTTGCCGCGCAGCTGCTGGCCGACCGGATCACGGCGCTCTCGGGCGGTCGCATCGAAGTCAAACTCTACGCCGCGGGCGAGCTGGTGCCTGGCACCGGCGTGTTCGACGCCGTCTCGCAGGGCACGGCCGAGCTCTACCACGCAGTGCCGGCCTACTGGGGTTCGAAGTCCAACGGCATTCTGCTGTTCGGCTCGCAGCCGTTCGGCCTGCGCGCAGACGAGCAGTTCGGCTGGATGGCACACGGCGGCGGGCAGGCGCTGTATGACGAGATGTACGCGCGCTTCAAGTTGAAGCCCTTCCTGTGCGGCAACTCGGGCCCGCAGTGGGCCGGGTGGTTCCGCAAGGAGATCGCCTCGGTGCAGGATCTCAAGGGTCTGAAGTTCCGCACGGCGGGCCTCGCATCGCAGATGGCGTCCGAGCTCGGCATGGCCGTGCAGGCCATGGGCGGGCGCCCGATGTTCCAGGCCTTGCAGTCGGGAGCGCTCGACGCCGGCGAATTCATCGGGCCGTGGTCCGACAGCGCGCTCGGTTTCCACCAGGTTGCCAAGTACTACTACTGGCCCGGAGTCGGCGAGCCGTCTTCCGCCGAGGAATGTGCGGTCAACCTCGACGTCTACAACAAGCTTCCTGCCGACCTGAAGGACGCGGTCAAGGCGGCGTGCGAGAGCATCTACCTGCCGGTGTGGACCGAGTACACGACCAAGCACGCGCTGGCGCTCAAGGAGCTCGTGAGCAAGCACGGCGTGCAGGTGAAGAAGCTGCCCGACGACGTGATCGCGGCCATGGGCAAGGCCAGTGAAAAGGTGCTCGCGAGCCTACGCGAGGACAAGGATCCGCTGGTGGGCAAGATCGTCGCCAGCTACTCGAGCTATCGCGATTCGGTCGGTCGTTACATGACCTACGCCGACAACGGGCAGATGAACGCGCGCGCAACGGTCCTGCGCTAACATCCCTGTCCGGGCGCCGTCGCTCGGCGAAGCGGCGGCGCCCGATTCGCGCCCTCCCACTACTAACGCGATGCCCTCGTTCGTGCCGATCCACTCAGTGCCTGCGACGCGCGCGGGAGGCACGTGAACGCGATCGCCGACAGGCTCGACGTAGTCAACCGGTGGGTCGGAAGCGTGGTGCGCTGGGCAGCGCTGCTGATGATGCTGCTGCAGTTCGCGATCGTGCTTCTGCGCTACGTGTTCGGCGTGAGCGAGATCGCGCTCAACGAGGGCGTGCTCTACATGCACGCCACACTGTTCATGCTCGCGGCCGGCTACACGCTGCAGGTCGACGGGCACGTACGCGTCGACATCTTCTACGCCAAGGCAACGCCGCGCACGCGCGCGCGGATCGACCTGTTCGGACATCTGCTACTACTGATGCCCTCGGTGTCGATCATTCTCTACTGGAGCTGGCCCACGGTGCGAAGCTCCTGGGCGATCCTGGAGGGGCCGATCTCGGTGGGCGGAATTCCGGCGCTGTTCCTCCTCAAGTCGCTGATTCCGGCGTTCTGCGTGCTGCTGCTGCTGCAGTCGCTCGCGCTGGTCCTGCGCAACCTCGCAAGCCTGGCATCCGGTAGGCACTGATGCCGCTCGACCTGCTCATGTTCGCCGCGCTGGTCGGCTTCATCCTGATCGGATTCCCGGTGTCGTTCACGATCGCCGGAGTCGCGGTCGTATTCGCGTTGCTGGGGTTCGTCACCGGCCAGATGGACCTGTCGCTTCTCGGCGCGCTCGGCCAGCGTCTGATGGGCGTTCTCACCAACGACGTGCTGATCGCGATCCCGCTGTTCGTGATGATGGGCGTGATACTCGAGAAGAGCCGCATCGCGGAGGAACTGCTCGAGACGATGGGTCGACTGTTCGGCCAGCTGCGCGGAGGGCTCGGCGTGTCGGTGGTGCTGGTCGGCGCGCTGCTCGCCGCGTCCACCGGCATCGTCGGCGCCACGGTGGTGGCAATGGGGCTGATTGCGCTGCCGGCGATGCTGCGCACCGGCTACGATCCGCGTCTCGCCTCGGGCATCGTCTGCACCGCCGGAACGCTGGGGCAGATCATCCCGCCCTCGACGATGCTGATCATCCTCACCGACGTGATGTCGAACGCCTATCAGCAGGCGCAGTTCAAGCAGGGCAAGTTCTCGATCGAGACGATCTCTGTGGGGCAGCTGTTCGCGGCAGCGCTGGTTCCGGGCCTCACCCTGGTGGCGATCTACATCGTCTACGTGCTGCTCGTCGCGTGGTTGCGCCCGAAGGCGGCGCCAGCCGTGCGCGAGACTGCGACGCGGCTCAACGCGGGCCAGATCGCCGGCGCCATCGTTCCTCCGATCCTGCTGATCGTGGCGGTGCTCGGCGCGATCCTGGGTGGGGTCGCGACGCCCACCGAGGCCGCGGCGGTGGGCGCGGTGGGCGCGATGCTGATGGTCGGTCACCGACTGGGGGCTTCTCCCCGGCTGCTGCTGCTCGGTGCCGCCTGCCTCGCGGTGCTCGCTGTGGGCGCAGGAGTCGCCCCGGTGCGCCTGCAACGCACCGACATCGCGCTCGACACATGGCTGCTCGGCGGTCTCTACGCGGCGCTCGCCGCGGCCGGCTTCACCACCTTGCTCGCGTCGGTGCGCACCGCGCACGCCAAGCGCATCCTGGTGCCAGCGCTGACCTCGACGATGACCGTCACCGCGATGATCTTCGCGACGATCCTCACTGCCAGCGTCTTCTCTCTCGTGTTCATCGGGCTGGGCGGCGAGGACCGGGTTGCCGGATTTCTGAAGCAGATGCCGGGCGGCCCCACCGGGGCGCTGGTGTTCTGCATGGCGCTGGTGTTCGTGCTCGGGTTCTTCCTCGACTTCGTCGAGATCGCGGTCATCCTGCTTCCGCTGATCGCCCCACCCCTTCTGCTGATGGGTCACGACCCGGTTTGGCTGTCGATCCTGTTCGCGATCAACCTGCAGACCTCGTTTTTGACCCCGCCGTTCGGTTTCTCGCTCTTTTACCTGCGAGGCGCCGCTCCACCGGAGATCACGACCGGCCACATCTATGCCGGTGTTGCGCCGTTCATCGGCCTGCAGGTGGTCGGGATGGCCGTGATCTGGCTGGTGCCCGCGATCGCAACCTGGTTGCCGAAGCTGGTGTTCTGAACCTGCAGGCTCAGGTCGCGCCCCATACCAGGTGCGCTGTCTCGCGCATCACGTCGAGCTTCGCCCACTGCTCGTCCTCGGTGAGCAGGTTTCCGCCGATGCCCGACGCGAAGCCGCACTGGGGGCTGAGCGCAAGCTGCTCGAGCGGCGCGAACTTCGCAGCCTCGTCGATCCGTCGACGCAATTCGTCCACCGTTTCCACGCGACCGGTCTTCGTCGTGATCAGCCCGAGCACGGCGATCGTGCCCTTTCGCAGGTAGCGCAACGGCTCGAATCCGCCAGCGCGCTCGGTGTCGTACTCGAGAAGCAGGCGGTCGTATTCGAGCCCGCCAAAGAGCGTTTCCGCGATCGCGTCGTACTTGCCCTCGCGATGCCACATGCTCGCGCGGTTGCCGCGGCACACGTGCAGCCCGAACACCGCCTTGTCGCGCATGCCCTCGATGACGGCGTTGTCGGCCTGCACCGCGCGCCGCAGGGCGCGAAGAGGATCCTCACCGCGCGCGCGCATGCGCTCCAGCGTGGCCTCGTCCACGTAGCCGGTGTAGCTCGGTTCGTCGAGCTGCACGTAGTCGCATCCGGCGGCGACGAGCTCGGTCACCATCCGGCGCTGGATCGCGACCACATCCGCAAGGAAGTCGTCGGCGCCTTCGTAGTGCGGTCGCGACCCCTCGATATCGCACATCTGGTGCACGCGGTCCGCACCCATCAGCGTGGACTTCACCGGGTTGTCGGTGAGCGATCGCAGGAACCGGCACTCGCCGAGCGGGAAGTTCTCCTGCAGACGCAACCGCGCGGTGGCCGGAACGCGGAAAGTGAGCACTGCGTCGTCGCCCCGTTGCAGCGGGGTCTCGTGCGCGGCGCGATCGCCGGGGTTTTTCAGCAGCTTGTTCCACGACCCGCTCCAGAGGTCCCAACCCTCGACCCTGGAAAAACTCACCTGCCAGTTGAGCCGCCGGAACTCGCCGTCGGTGACCGCGGGCAGTCCGTGCGCGAGTTGCGCACGCACCACTTCGCGTATCGCTTCGTCCTGCAAACCGCGCAACTCGGCGTCGTCGATCTCGCCGATTGCACGGCGGCGAAAAGCCGCCTTCAGCGCCTCGGGGCGCAGCAGGCTGCCGACGTGGTCGGTACGAGAAAGCGCGAGCCTTCGGTTCTTCATCGTGTCGCTCGATCCTCAACACGTTTCGGACGCGCTGGGCCGTCAGTCACGCAAAGTACAGGCTC
Organism: Burkholderiaceae bacterium; assembly: GCA_036525975.1. GTDB lineage: Bacteria > Pseudomonadota > Gammaproteobacteria > Burkholderiales > Burkholderiaceae_E > Quisquiliibacterium. Next base: position 8,460 of record DATCZK010000091.1, read on the forward strand.
CCGAGAGCACTTCGCCAGCAACGGCAAGGCCGAACCGATGAAGCGGGCCAGGACGCGCCGTCAAGCCGCCCAGGAAAACGGCGCGAAGTGCCCGTTGCGCGTTGCGGTGCTGTCGTCCCAGTTGATGCCGAACACGTTCATCTTGCTGCGCGTTGCCCGGGCCAGTGACAGCCGGCTGTTCACCGGGTGGGCCGTGTTGTCGACCGCGATCGCCTGGTTCGGATCGCCCGCACTCGCCACGCCCTCGCAGGCCTGATCGAGCAGTTCACCCGCGCGCACCGAACGGTTCAGCCCCGACACCTCGAAACTGACCGGGCGCCGCTCGATGCCGGCGATCTTTCCGACCAGCGGACCCAGCGCCGCCATCGGCCCGCCTTCGGCGCCGGTGGCGATTGCGGTCACGGCTTCCACCTGCTTGTCCGAGGCCTTGTCGTCGATGATCAGCCCCACCGTGATGTTGCCGTCGGCCATCACGCCCGGCGAGTGCAACATCACGACGAACGACACGCCATCGAGCCTGGTGCCGCCTTTCTCCCCCTTTTCGATGTGCATTCCGATCGCGGCCTTGCAGTCGCCCTCGGTGGGGCGCGCGGTGAGGTTGGAGGTGATGCATGGGCACAGAAACTCGCAGTTGCAGGTTTCCATGTACTGGCCTTCGATATGCCACTTCGCCATCCTGGTGCTCCTTTGTTTTAGGTTGCCGGAAGAGCTTCCGGTGCCCCCGACATTGCTGTAGAAGAGGGGCTTCGGCGATCAACGCCGATGGTCGACCGTATACCCTGGGGTCGAATCCTACAAGCCGCGTCGCACCAACCGACGTGCGCACTCGCGCACGGCAGGCACGACAAGATGCCGTCGGGAACGAATGGAGTAACAAATGCCCGACACCCTGCGCGCTGCATCCGCAGCGCAATCCGTGCAGCCCGCGCCGGCGATCGACCGATGGCACTCGCCGCGCGCACTGGGCGTGCTCGCGCTCGCGCTCGCGGCCTGGGGGTTCCTCGCCTGGATCACGATCGACATGGGCCACCCGTTCGCGCAGCTGACGATGCCCGACTCCACGCGGTGGAGCGCGGCCAACGCGCTGGCGGTCTGGTCGATGTGGGGGGTGATGATGGCCGCGATGATGCTGCCCTCGGCACTGCCGATGATCACGACCTTCGCGGCGGTGAGCGTGCGCAGCGGCGAGCCCGCGCGCGGCCGCGGCTTCGTCGCCGCCTACCTCGCGGTGTGGTTCGCGTTCAGCGCGGCGGCCACGCTCGCGCAGTGGGCACTACAACTGGCGGGCTGGATCAACCCGATGATCGTGAGCACCTCGGCAACGCTCACTGCGGCGCTGCTGCTGGTGGCCGGTGTCTACCAGTTTTCGCCCCTGAAACGCACCTGCCTCGCGCGCTGCCGCACGCCGATGGGATTCCTGCTCGGCGAGTGGCGCGCGGGCGTCGCGGGCGCATTCCGGATGGGCTGGCGGCACGGACAGTTCTGCATCGGCTGCTGCTGGGCGCTGATGGCGCTGCTGTTCGTGGGCGGCGTGATGAACCTCGCGTGGGTGGCGGCGCTGTCGATCGCCGTCGCGCTCGAGAAGCTCGTGCCGCGAGGCGAGCGCGTCGCGGCGGCGCTGGGCGTGGCGCTGGTCGTGATCGGGTCGGTCAAGCTGCTGCGCGTCTGGGCCTGACGCGAGGCGCGCGGCTCGGTCGCCGGACGGTACGATGTCGGTCGTGTCGATCACGACCGCGCCCAAACGCCTGCTGCTCGCGGCACTGCGCCGCCTGCTGCGGCTCGTCGTTCGCTATCGGGTCACGCCGGCCGACCCGGCGAGCCTCGAAATCGACCGTTCCCGCCCGGTCTGCTACGCGCTGCACATGCGCCAGCTCTCGGCGTTCCTGGTGCTCGACGAGGCAGCACGCGCGCTCGGCTTGCCGCTTCCTTCGGCGCCGCTCGCCGCCGACTCGCTCGCCGAGCGCAGCGCGTTCTTCTTCCTCACGCGCAGCGGCCAGCCCTCGCCGCTGCGCCCGAACCCCTACCGCTATTCGAGCCGCCTGCAGCGCCTGGTGGAAGCGGTTCGGCGCGACCCCGCGCTCGACGTGCAGCTCGTGCCCGTGAGCGTGTTCTGGGGGCGCGCGCCGATGCGCCAGGACTCGATCCTGGCGGCGCTCCTGGCCGACAGCTGGGAGCGCCCGGGCGTGCTGCGCCAGTTCCTGCGGGTGCTGACCCACGGGCGCGACACGCAGCTCGTTTTCGGCGAACCGATCTCGATACGCGCGGTGCTCGACGAAGCGGCCAGGAGCGAGGCCGGCGGCGACACCGCCACGCGCCGCGTGGCGCGACTGCTGCGCGCGCGCTTTCGCCACGACCGCGAGCTCGCGGTTGGGCCGAACCTCTCGCACCGCGACACGCTGCTCAACGTCGTGGCGCAGAGCGAAGCCGTGCGC
>DATCZK010000092.1:0-19646 GCA_036525975.1 Burkholderiaceae bacterium
GCCAGCGCAGGCGCGCCACCCACCGAAACGCGGTCATCATCCACGGACCGTAGGCGCGCTTGACCAGTTCGCCGCGCGCGTTGCGCCGCGCGAACAGCGGCGGCGCGAGGTGGAACCGCAGCGTGTACCCCGGCTCGAAGCGCTCGCCCAGGCGCGCTTCGAACTCGCCGTTGGCGTACAGCCGCGCCACCTCGTACTCGTCCTTGTACGACATCAGCTTGAACAGGTTGCGCGCCACCGCCTCGGTGAGCGCCAGGCGGGGCTCGCCCGCCGCGGCGGCGTCGGCCTGGCGCGCAGCCGGCTCGCGCGCACCGGCGTGTTCGAGCGAAGCCTCGGCCGCGCGAACCCGCTCGACCAGCGCAGCGTAGCGTTGGGCCCAACGATCGTTCTGGTAGTCGGAGAGGAAGTCGACGCGGCGCGCGATCGCCTCGTCGAGCGATGCCGACAGCAGGCGCGAGACCGGGACGAGCTCGCGCGGCGCGCCGGCGGCCGACTCCACCGCCGGCAGGTCGACCGCGGCGCGGCGCCCCCAGGCGAATGCGCTCCGGTTCATCTGCACGGCGACGCCGTTGAGTTCGATCGCGCGCTCGATCGCCTTCGCCGAGACCGGTACGAGCCCCTTCTGGTAGGCGTAGCCCAGCATGAACATGTTCGACGCGATCGCGTCGCCCGTGAGCGCGGTCGCGAGCCGCGTCGCGTCGACGAACGAAGCGGCTCCGGCGCCCGCGGCCGCCTCGAGCGAGGCCTTCATCCGATCGAGCGGAAACACCCAATCGGGATTGCGCGTGAAATCGGCCGTGGGCGTGCGCGCGAGATCGACGACCACCCGCGTGCGGCCCCGCGCCACGCGCATCAGCGCCTCGCGCCCGGCGGTAACGACCACGTCGCAGCCGATGATCGCGTCGGCCGAGGCCGCGCCCACGCGCGGCGCGTGCAGCATGCCCTGCGCCGGTGCGACGCGCACGAAGCTCATCACCGCGCCGTTCTTCTGCGCGAGCCCGGCCATGTCGAGCACCGTTGCGCCACGGCCCTCGAGATACGCCGCCATGCCGAGGATCTGGCCCACCGTGACCACGCCGGTGCCGCCGACTCCGGTGATCAGGATCGAGTAGGGTTGCTCGATCACCGGCGCGCGCGCCACCGGCAGGTCGAACGCGGCGGCATCGCCCGCCGCGCTCGCCGCCGGGCGGCGCAGCCGCGCGCCCTCGACCGTGACGAAGCTCGGGCAGAAACCCTCGACGCAAGAGAAGTCCTTGTTGCACGACGACTGGTTGATGCGCCGCTTGCGCCCGAACTCGGTCTCCACCGGTTCGATCGCGACGCAGTTGGACTTCTCGCCGCAGTCGCCGCACCCCTCGCAGACCGCTTCGTTGATGAACGCCCGGCGGTCCGGATCGGGGAAAGCGCCGCGCTTGCGGCGGCGGCGCTTCTCGGCCGCGCAGGTCTGGTCGTAGATCAGGACCGACACGCCCTCGCACTCGCGCAAGCTTCGCTGCACCTCGTCGAGCCGGCTGCGGTGCACGACCTCGACGCCCGCCTCGAAATACCCCGACGGATATTTCTCCGGCTCGTCGGTGGCGACGACGATCGTCTGCACGCCCTCCGCTCGCACCTGCCGCTGGATGCCTGCGGGCGTGAGCGCGCCTTCGTGCGGCTGGCCGCCCGTCATCGCGACCGCGTCGTTGAACAGGATCTTGTAGGTCATGCGCGTGCCGGCGGCAACGGCCTGGCGGATCGCGAGCGAGCCCGAGTGGTTGTAGGTGCCGTCGCCGAGGTTCTGGAAGACGTGCGGCGTGCTCACGAACGGCGCCTGCCCGACCCAGGTCATCCCTTCGCCGCCCATCTGCGTGAACGTGGCCGTGTCGCGGTCCATCCACTGCGCCATGTAGTGGCAGCCGATGCCCGAGAGCGCGCGCGAACCCTCGGGAACGCGCGTGGACGTGTTGTGCGGGCATCCGGCGCAGAAGTACGGAATCCGCTCGATCGGCACCGCCTCGATCGGGATCGCCGCCCCCTGGGCCTGCCCCTGGGCGCGCAGCTCGGGCGGCGGATCGCGCTGATCGAGCGCTGCCAGCCACTGCGCGCAGCGCGCGAGCATCGCCGTCCAGGCGGCCTCGCCGCCCGGGCCGCCCGCGGCGCCCTGCCGCGGGGCGAGCCCGCGCAGGCGCGCGACGATCAGCCGCGCGCAAAACGCGGGCGAGATCTCGCCCCACTCCGGAACGAGCGACGCGCCCCGCTCGTCGCGCTTGCCGATCACCCGCGTGCGCCCGCCGGCGGCGAACAGCTGCTCCTTCAACTGGCTCTCGATGAGCGCCCGCTTCTCCTCGATCACCAGCACTTCCTCGGCGCCCTCGCAAAACGCGCGCAACGCGCGCGGCTCGAGCGGCCAGGGCATCGCAACCTTCATCACCTTGAGCCCGATCGCGCGCGCGGCGTCGTCGTCGATGCCCAGGTCGGCCAGCGCCTGCATCACGTCGAGCCAGCTCTTTCCGGTGCTCACGATCGCCAGCCGCGCCGGCTCGCCGCCCGCGCTCGCGTCCTCGCGCCCGAAGACGTTGGCGTTGAGCCGGTTCGCGTGCGCGTACGCGAGCGCGGCGGGCAGCTTGTAGCGGGCGAGCCGCTCCTCGAGCTGCGGGAAGGTCTGCTCCGGCCAGCGCAGGTTGAGCCCGCCCGCCGGCATCACGATGCCCGCGGGCGACACCGGCTGCACGCGCGAGGCGGACACGTCCACCACGCCCGCGGTCTCGAGCACGTCGGTCACGCACTTGAACCCCACCCACAGGCCGCTCGCGCGCGAGAGCGCGAAGCCGTGCAGCCCGAGGTCGAGGATGTCCTGCACGGTTGCCGGCGCGAGCACCGGCATCGAAACCGCCTGGAAGATGTAGTCGGTCTGGGCCGCCACCGTGGAGGACTTGGCGCCGTGGTCGTCGCCCGCGATCGCGATCACGCCGCCGTGGCGCGCGCTCCCGGCCTGGTTGGCGTGGCGGAACACGTCGCCGCAGCGGTCCACGCCAGGCCCCTTGCCGTACCAGATCGCGAAAACGCCGTCGTAGTTCGCGCCGGGGAAGGCGTTCACCTGCTGCGTGCCCCAGATCGCGGTGGCCGCCAGGTCTTCGTTCAGGCCCGGCACGAAGCGCACGTGGTGCGCATCGAGTTGCGCGCGGGCACGCGAGAGCGCCTGGTCGTAGCCTCCGATGGGCGACCCGCGATAGCCGCTGACGTAGCCGGCCGTGTTGAGCCCGGCGGCCAGGTCGCGCTGGCGCTGCATCAGCGGCAGGCGCACGAGCGCCTGCGTTCCGGTGAGAAAGACCTCGCCGTCGGTGGCCTCGTATCGCGCCGCGAGCGTGGTGTCGCGCAGCGCCGGATCGGTCGGCAGGTTCACTTGCGCAGCGGGGTAGCGATCATTTCCACCTCGCCAAGCATACGCGCGCCTCGCTCGAGTTGCGCAAACGCGGCGTCCAGAATCGAGACAGGCGCGCGCACGCCCAGTTCGATGTGCCGGCGCCGGCCGTCGTCGCCCGCCGTGGGCAGGCTGAACACCTTGGCCTCGGGATGCGCGGCCTCGACCGCCTCCATCAGGGGCACCGCCGCCGACTCGGCCACCTCGTACAGCAGCAGCGCGCGCTCGCCCGAAGGCGCGCGGTGGTGCAGGTGCTCGAAACGGGTGTCGAGCAGGGTCTCGATCATCGGCCAGGCCATGCTCGGGAACCCCGGCAGGAAGTAGTGCTCGCGGATCGAGAAGCCCGGGATGCCGTTGAACGGGTTCTCGATCACGTCGGCCCCCCTGGGGAACTCGCCCATCTTCAGTCGCTGGCGGTTCTCCGGCGTGCTCATGTCGGCCGTGCCGCGCCCTTCGAGCGCCATCTCGGCGCAGCGCCTCGCGATCCGTTCGCGCGCCACCGGGTGCAACTCGAGTTCCACGCCGAGCGCGAGCGCGGCGGCCTGGCGGGTGTGGTCGTCGGGCGTGGCGCCGATTCCGCCGCAGCAGAAGACCGGCTCGGGGGCGGCGAACGACTCGCGCAGCGCGGCGGCGAGCCGCGCGCGCTCGTCGCCCAGGTAGCGCGCCCAAGCGAGGCGCAACCCGCGCGCGCCGAGCAACTCGGCCACCTTCACGAGGTGCTTGTCGTGGCGCTTGCCCGAGAGGATCTCGTCGCCCACGACGATCAGCCCGAAGTTCATCGCCGCGCCGTCATCGCGAAGGGAGCTCGCGCGCCCGCTCCTGCGCCGCCAGGCTGGCCGCGGCGCGCTCGTCGCGCAGCAGCGCGAGCGAGAAGTGCGCGAAGGCGAGCGCCGACAGGACCGGCGTGACGAGGAACAGCGGCGGCACGTAGTTGAGCACCGTGACCATCAGCCCCAGCGCCATGTACTGCCCGCGATGACGGCGGATCAGGTCGCGCCGCTCCTCGGGCGCGGCGTGCTCGACCAGGCTGTCGAAGCGCATCACCCTCGCGGTGAACCACCCCCACCACAGCCAGGGAACGACGAAGCCGAGCGGCGGGATGAGCCAAAGCGGCAGCGTGAGGATGTAACCGAGCGCGAACACCAGCGTGCCGGCTGCCGCGTTCCAAAGGCTCGCGGGCACCGACCACGATCCGTGGCGGACCACGTTGCGGTAGGCGCCCGCGCCCAGGTGCCGGTTCACCAGCGGCATCGACAGCACCGCGATCAGCACCAGCGCCGTGACGAACATCGCCGGCACGAGCAGGAGCAGCGCCACCGACACGGTGGCGACGCCCTCGAGCCCTTCCACGCCGAGCTGCGCGAGCTTCTCGTAGACCCAGGCGATCGCGCCGCCGCCGTCGAAGAACATCGCCTGGAGGAACTCGATCAGCGGATCCCAGACCAGCACCGCGACCACGATCCAGAACACGAGCGCGACCGCGAACGGCACGATCAGCAGCGCGAGCATCTTCGGATGCAGCTGGCTTGCGAGCGCGCGGAAGAAGGCGGCAACGACGCGTTCCATGGCCACGCATGATAAGTCAACCGCGCCGGTCGACCCCGAGCATGCGCCGCAGCCCGAGCCGCTGCTGGGCCCAGAAACCGCGCCCGTAGTCGCGACCCTCGAGCTGGTCGGCCACCCCGGTGGGTACGAAACCGGGGCGCCAGTCGGCGGTGCCGAACAGCAGATCCCAGACCGGGAACAGCACGGCGAAGTTGCACCCGCGCGCGGGGCCGTCGTGGCCGTAGCCGACCGCGTGGTGAAGCCGGTGGAAGCTGGGGCTCACGACCACCCGCTCGGCGATCCCGCCCCAGCGCCAGCGCAGGTTGGCGTGCTGCACGCTCTGGATCACCCGCGAGACGACGACGAGCAGGACGAACTGCCCCGGCGCCACGCCGATCACCACCGCCACCAGCGCCATCAGCGCGTCGCGGATCAGGTCGTCGAGCAGGTGGTTGCGATTGTCGGACCAGAAGGTCATCTGCCGCTGGCTGTGGTGCAGCGAGTGCAGCGCCCACCACCACCCGAGGCGGTGCTGCGCGCGGTGCACCCAGTAGTCGAGGAAGTCGAGCAGCACCAGGTAGATCAGGAAGCTCGCGACCGGCACGTCGGTCACGCCCGGCCAGGCCTGGTCGACGTTGAGCCGCGAGAACCCCAGCAGGCGCAACTGCCCCTCGAGCGCGTCGGCCACGGGAGTGATCAGCGCGAACACGACCAGCGCGAAGCCGCCCAGCCGGTGCAGCAGCGTGTAGAGCAGGTCGATGCGCACCGCGTGCGGGTCGGTGACCTTCTCGAGCCCTCGCAGGCGCTCGAGCGGAATCATCACGGCCGCGAGCAGCGTCACCTCGATCGCGCCGATCAGCGCCCACTCCAGCGCGTCGAACGCTTGCTCGGCGTAGGTCATCAGCCCGGCCGCGTGCATCGCGGGCTGCACCCCCTGCTCGAAGATCCACGCCTGCACCGAGACGAAGGCGCGGCCCAGCCACTCGATCATTTCGGCTTCGCGCCTTGCACGCGCGCGCCACGGTAGTCGGGGTGCTCGCCGATCGTGGCGAAGCACAGCCCGCGCCTGGCCAGGCCCTCGATCAGCGGGTCGAGCGTGGGCGCCCACGGATCGTTGCGCGACCAGATCCCCAGGTGCGCCATCAGGATGTCGCCGTCGCGGATGTCGCGCAGCGCCCGCTCGAGCAGCCGCGCGTTGGGATGGCTCTCGGAGGGCAGCTCGTCGCCGAGAAACCCGGCCGGCGCCCAGTGCACGTGCGCGTAGCCGCAGGCGCGCGCCTGCTCGATCACCTTGTGCGGCGCCTTGCCGCCCGGCGCGCGCCAGATCGGGTCGAGCGCTCGCCCGGTGAGCGCCGTGAAGCGCTTGTGCACGCGCTCGAGTTCGGCGCACAGGGCGGCGGCGTCCCAGCGCAGCGTGCGCCCGGCCTCGCTGCCGAACTGCGGCCGGGCGAGGGCGAGCGCGGCGCCCTCGCCGCGGCCTGCGGCGCCCTTGCCCTCGGCGCGGAAGTAGACGTGGTCGTAGGTGTGGTTGCCGAACTGGTGCCCCTCGGCAACGCGGTCGCGCCAGTACTGCGCCCAGCCGTCGTCGAGGGCGAAGTCGCCGCGCGGCGTGCGCTCGTTGGCGAGGAAGAAGGTGGCGCGCACCCGGTGGCGCGCGAGCGTGGCGGCGATCAGCTCGGCGTGGCGCATGTTGCCCGTGTCGAAGGTGAGGTAGACCGTGCCCTTGCACGCCGCCTGCGCGGGAGGGGACGCCTGCGCGGGCCCGGCCGCCTGCCCCGGCCCGGCGGCGCACAGCGCCAGCGCGAGCGCCGCCGCCTCAGAGCAGCGGCGCGCGGCTCTGGAAGTAGATGCCATGAGGCGAGCGCCCCACCGGGATCTCGCGAACCAGCTTGCCCGTCTTCAGGTCGATCACCGAGACCTGCTGGCGAAAGCGCGAAGTGACCCACAGCTCGCTGCGGTCGGCGGTGACCTCCATGCAGTCGGGCCCGCCGGGCACCGGGAAGGTCTCGACCACCGTGAGCGTCTTCATGTCGATGCGCGAGACCGTGTTCGCGACGCGATTGGAGACGAACACGTGGCGCCCGTCGCCCAGCCCGCGGAAGTTGTGCGCGCCCTTGTCGGTGCGGATCCTGGCCACCGTCTTGCGCTCGCGCCAGTCGATCGCCTCGACGTAGTCCTCGCCCATGATCCCCACGAGCAGCAGCCGGTCGTCGGGCGTGACGATGATGCCCGCGGGCTGCCTGCCCACCTTCACCTTCCAGGCGAGCGCCTGGCGCTCGAGGTCGATCGCCGCCACCTCGTCGCTCTCCTGCAGCGTGACGAAGGCGAAGCGGCTGTCGGCCGAGAACCAGACGTGGCTCGGCGCCTTCGCGAGCGGGATCTTCTTGTCCGGGGCGATCTCGCGCCCGTCGTAGCGGTACAGGTCGACCCGGTCGAGGCGCAGCGCCACCGAGACGAACCAGCGATTGTCGGGCGAGAAGCCGATCTGGTAGGGGTCGTCGATGTTGCGCACCCGGCGCTGGATCTTCCCGCTCACCGGGTCGAGGAAGTGCAGGTCGTTGCTCACCGCGTTGGCCACGATCAGCGTCTTGCCGTCGGGCTTCGGGTAGAGGTGGTGGGGCTCCTTGCCGACGTCGAAGCGGCCGACCTCCTTGTAGGTCTTCTGGTCGACCAGCGACACGGTCGCATCGCGGGAATTGAGCACGATCGCAACCTGCGCGACCGCCGCGGGCGCCGCCGCCAGGAGCGCGGCGCCCACCGCGAACCGGGCGAGGCCGAGCCCCCCCGCGGGGAGGCGAACGGTGCGAAAGCGGGGACGGGGCAGCATCGGGTTGAATCCTTCGCGCCGCGCCTCGGTGCGCGAGCGCGGACGGCTTTCGAGCACGAGCGCACCACGCGCGACTGGCTCCACGGCCGAATTCTATTAGACTTGCGGGCCAATTTAACGCGCCCGCCCGTCGCGAGCGGCGCCACGGCCCCGTTCGCGGTCTCGGCCGGCGCTGCCGTGGCGTTCGCGCAACCCCATCGATGCTTCGCGTTCTCGAGATCACGTTTCCGGTCTTCGCCCTGGTGTTCTGCGGGTTCTTCGGCCAGCGCTGGCGCATCCTGCCCGAGCGCGCGGTCGAGGGCATCAACGCGTTCGTCTTCTTCTTCGCGCTGCCGGCGATGCTGTTTCGCGTCGTGGCCACGCAGCCGCTCGCGAGCTTCGTCGACTGGCGCTTCGCCGCCGCCTACGTCACGGGCGGGCTGATCGTGCTCCTGCTCACGCGCGCCGCGGCGCTGGGCGGCGCGCCGCCGGGCGACGATCGACAGCGCAGCGCGCGGCGCTCGCAGGCCGCGGCATTCGGGCTCAGCGCCTCGCACGGCAACCTCGGCTACATGGGCATACCGCTCGCGATCGAGCTGGGCCGCCAATACCTGCCCACGATGATCCTCGCGATCGTCTGCGACATCTTCGTGCTGATCACGCTCTCGATCGCGCTGCTCGAGCTCAACCGCAGGCGCTCGCAGGGCCGGCAGAGCGCGCCGCGAATCGCGCTCGTCGTGGTGTCGGGGCTCGCGCGCAGCCCGCTCGTGCTGTCGATCGGGCTCGGGCTCGCGTGGTCGCTGGCCGCGCCCGAGATGCCCGAGACGATGGACAACTTCACCCGGATCCTCGGCAGCGCCGCCGGGCCGTGCGCGCTGTTCGCGATCGGCGCGTCGCTGGGCGACCGACGGATCGTGATCGACCACGCCGTCGCGGCGCTGATCACGTTCAAGCTCGTCGTGCACCCCGCGCTCGCCGCGGTGCTGATGCTGTTCGTGTTCTCGGTCGACCCGGCCAGCGCCGCGGTGGGCGTGCTCGCGGCGAGCCTGCCGGGGGCGAGCAACAGCTTCATCATCGCGAGACGCTACGGCGTGGACACGCGCGAGATCAGCGCAGCCACGCTGGCCGGCACGTTCATCGCGCTGGCCACCGTGTCGCTGGTGATCTGGGCCTTCGGCCTTCGCGCCGCCTGAACGCCGGGCCTCAGGCGGCGATCGACTCCCAGGCCTTGCGCAGGCGCTTGGCCGACACCGGCATCGGCGTGCGCAGCCCCTGCGCGAACAGCGAGACCCGCAGCTCCTCGAGCAGCCAGCGAAACTCCTGCAACCGCGGGTCGGGCTGGCCGCGGCGCTGCGCGAGCGCGCGGCGCAGGTTCACCTGCAGCGGCGCGAACTCGGCCATCTTCTGCGCGTCGCGCGCCGGGTCCGAGCGCAGCTTGTCGAGCCGCACGCCGATCGCGCGCAGGTAGCGCTCGAGGTGCGCGAGCTGCGCCGCCGGGGTCTCGCTCAGGAAGCGCTTGTGCACGAGAGCGGCGAGTTGCTGTTCGACGTCGGCGAGCACGTCGGGAAAGCCGCGCGACTGCGCGAGCTTCTTCGTCACGGCCTGATGCTCGGCGAGGATCGCGAGCGCGGTGCGCGCCAGTTCCTGGCCGACGAGATTGAGGCGCCCGCGCGCGTCGGCCACCCGGGCCGCAAAGGCGTCGGCATCCCGGGGCCACGGATCGGCCAGGCAGGTGCGCTCGAGGATCGCGCGCACCAGTTCGGCGCGCAGGTCCTCGGCCGAACCCAGCGCGGTAAAGAGCAGCGACAGGCGCTGCGAATCGGGCACGTTGCGCTCGAAATAGCGCAGCGGCTCGCGCAGCGCGATCGCGAACAGCCGCCTCAGGCCGTCGCGCATGCTGGCCTGCGCGCTCGCCGGGTCGTCGAACACCTGCAGCTCCGCCGCGTCGCCCGCGTCCACCAGCGCCGGATACCCGATCAGCGTGTCCTTGCCCCGGCGCAGCTCCAGGAGCTCCGAGAGCGGACCGAAGGACCACTCGCGGTAGCGCTCGCCCGCGACCAGGAGCGGCGGCTGCGTGCCCGGGGCGGCGGCGGCCGCACCCTTCGCAGGCGCGCGCGCCTGCGTCGGGGCCGGCGCGGCGCCAGCGGCTGCGTCACCGCGCCCGATCACCGCGGCCGCCTTCGCGAGTTCGCGCTGGAAGCTGGTCTGCGCGCGCGCGCCGTGCGTGGCGCGCAGTTCCGCCAGGTTGCGCGACATCGCGAGCGCGCCGCCGTGCTCGTCCACGAGCCTGAAGTTCATCCTCAGGTGCGCCGGCACCGCCTCGAGCCGGAAATCGGTGGCCTGCACCCGCAGGTTGCGGCTCGCGGCCAGGTCGTCGCGCAGCGCGTCCACCAGCGACGGGGTGCTTGGCGCGCGCTCGTCGAGTCTGGCCGGCGCGCGCTCGACGAAGGCCTCCACGTACTCGGGCACCGGCACCAGGTGACGGCGCAGCTTCTGCGGCAACGACTTCACCAGCGCCGCCACCTTGTCCCTGAGCATGCCCGGCACCAGCCACTCGCAGCGCTCGGAGTCCACCTGGTTGAGCCCGTGGATCGGCACCGTGATCGTCACCCCGTCGTCGGCCGCGCCGGGGTCGAAGCGGTACGCCAGCGCGAACTGGATGCCGTGCATCGCCAGGCGCCGCGGAAAGGCGTCGCTGCCGGCGCCCTGCGCGTCGCGCCGCATCAGCTGCTCGCGCTCGAGTTCGAGCAGCGCCGGCTCGGCGCGCCGCGCCTTGCGGTACCAGGCCTCGAGCGTGGACGCCGAGTAGACGTCGGCCGGAACGCGCGCGTCGAACCAGTCGAAGATCCACTGTTCGTCCACGAGCAGGTCGGGCCGCCGGATCCGCTGCTCGAGCTTGCGGATGTCGTCGATCAGCTTGCGGTTGTGGCGGTGAAACGGCAGGTCGCTGTCCCAGTCGCCCGCCACGAGCGCCTCGCGGATCAGCAGCTCGCGCGCGAGCGCGGGGTCGCGGGGCCCGTAGTGCACGCGCCGCTGCGCGTACACGGTGAGCCCGTAGAGCACGCCGCGCTCGAGAGCCACGACCTGCCCTGCCTTCTTCTCCCAGTGCGGGTCGCTGGCTGAAGTGCGGATCAGGTGCGCCGCCGCCTGCTCGATCCACGCCGGCTCGATGCGCGCAACGCTGCGCGCGAACAGCCGCCCGGTGTCGACGAGTTCGGCCGCCATCAGCCAGCGCGGGGGCTTGCGGGTGAGCGACGAGGCCGGGTGGATCGCGAAGCGGGTCTGGTGCGTGCCCTGGTACAGCGGCTCGTCGGGCGCGCGATAGCCGAGGTTGCCGAGCATGCCGGTGAGCAGGGCGCGGTGCAGCGTCTCGTAACTGGCCGGCGCGGCGTTCTCCTTCCAGTGCAGTTGGCCGACCGCATCGGCGAGCTGGCGGTGCACGTCGGCCCACTCGCGCAGCTTGCGCGGCGAGAGGAACTCGCGATCGAGCCGGTTCTGCAGCTGCCGGTTCGACGCCTTCTCCTGTTGGGCCGCGCGCCAGTAATCCCACAGCTTGAGCAGCGACTGGAAGTCGGAGTGCTCGTCGGCGAAGCGCTTGTGCTGCTGGTCGGCCGCCTGCTGGCGCTCGAGCGGGCGCTCGCGCGGATCCTGCGCCGACAGGCCGGCGGCGATCACGAGCATCTCGCGAAGGCAGCCCGCGTCGTGCGCCGCGAGCAGCATCCGCCCGATGTGCGGATCCACCGGCAGCCTGGCCAGCTTGCGCCCGACCTCGGTGAGCGCGTTGCGCTCGTCGGTCGCGCCCAGCTCGTGCAGCAGCGCGTACCCGTCGGCCACGGCCTTGCGCGGCGGCGGGTCGAGGAAAGGGAAGGCTTCCACGTCGCCCAGCCTGAGCGCCTTCATCTGCAGGATCACGCCCGCGAGCGAGGAGCGAAGCACCTCGGGGTCGGTGAACCGGGGGCGCGCCGCGAAATCGGCCTCCGAGTACAGCCGCAGGCACACGCCGTTCATCACCCGGCCGCACCGGCCGGCGCGCTGGTTCGCCGCGGCCTGCGACACCGCCTCGATCTGCAGCTGCTCGACCTTGCTGCGGTACAGGTAGCGCTTGACCCGTGCGGTGCCCGCGTCGACCACGTAACGGATTCCCGGCACCGTGAGCGAGGTCTCGGCGACGTTGGTCGCCAGCACCACCCTGCGCCCCGACGAGCGCGAGAACACGCGCTGCTGCTCGGCCGCCGACAGCCGCGAGAACAGCGGCAATATCTCGAGCGGCCCGCGCCCGATCGCGGCCGGCCCGCGCGCGCTCTGGGCGCGCGCGTGGGCGCGGCGCAGGTGATCGGCCACGTCGCGAATCTCGCGCTCGCCGGGCAGGAACACGAGCGCGTCTCCGGGCGCCTCCCGCCACAATGCGTCGATCGCCTCCTCGATGCGCGACGGAAGGTCCGACTCGTCGTCGTCGTCGCGGCTGTCCTCGTCGAAGCTGCGGTACCGGATGCTCACCGGGTAGGTGCGTCCCGAGACCTCGATCACCGGCGCGTCGCTCCCCGCCGTGCCGAAGTGCCGGGCAAAGCGCTCGGCGTCGATCGTGGCCGAGGTGATCACGACCCTGAGGTCGTCGCGCCGGGGCCCTTCGAGCAACTGCCTGAGGTATCCGAGGAGGAAGTCGATGTTCAGGCTTCGCTCGTGCGCCTCGTCGACGATGATCGTGTCGTAGGCGCGCAGCGCCCGGTCGTGCAGCGATTCGGCCAGCAGGATGCCGTCGGTCATCAGCTTGATCGACGCCCCCGCCGCGAACCGCTCGTTGAAGCGGATCTTGTAGCCGACGTTCACCCCGAGCGGCGTGCCGATCTCCTCGGCGATGCGCCGCGCCACGGTCGTGGCGGCGAGGCGGCGCGGCTGCGTGTGGCCGATCAGCCCGGCCTGCCCGCGCCCGGCGAGCGCCGCGGCGATCTTCGGCAACTGGGTGGTCTTGCCCGACCCGGTCTCGCCGCACACGATCACGACCGGGTGCGCGCGGATCAGCTTCGCGATCTCGTCGCGCCTGGCGCTGACAGGAAGCGAGTCCGGGAACTGGAAGGGCGGCAGCGGGCGGGGGGCTTGGGCCACGGCGAAATTATAATGAGCGACTCACCGCCCCCGAGGCACGCCATGTCCGCACCCGCCGAGCTCCCCGCCACGCCCGAGAACGAGCAGTTCGTCGCCTGGCTGCGCGCGGTCGCGCCTTACATCCACGCCTTTCGCGGGCGCACCTTCGTGGTCGCGTTCCCCGGCGACCTGGTGGTGAGCGGGCGGCTCAACGCGCTGGTGCAGGACGTGAGCCTGCTGCACGCGATGGGCATGCGCATCGTCGTGGTGTTCGGGGCGCGCCCGCAGATCAACGAGCAGCTGCGCCTGCGCGGCTTCGAACCCCGCTACCACAACGGCCTGCGCATCACCGATGCGGCCACGCTCGAGTGCGTGAAGGAGGCCTCCGGGGAGATGCGCCTGGACATCGAAGCCGCGTTCTCGCAGGGCCTCCCGAACACGCCGATGGCGCACTCGGCGATTCGGGTCGTCTCGGGCAACCTGATCGGTTCGCGGCCGGTGGGTATCGTCGACGGCGTCGACTTCATGCACACCGGGCTCGCGCGCAAGGTGGACGCGCAAATGATGCGCTTCGCGCTCGATTCGGGCGCGGTCGTGCTGCTGTCCAACCTGGGGTTCTCGCCCACCGGCGAGGCCTTCAACCTCACGATGGAAGACGTCGCGTCCACGACCGCGGCCACGCTCGATGCCGACAAGCTGATCTTCGTGACCGAGCTGCCCGGGATCCGCAGCGCCGAGGGGGCGCTGCTGGGCGAGATCTCCGAAGCCGAAGCCAAGTCGATGCTCGCGTCCGACCACCTCGGCGCGGCCGAGCGCTTCTACCTCAAGCACGCGCTGCGCGCCTGCGAGAAGGGGGTCGCCCGGGCGCACGTGATCCCGTTCGACGTGGACGGCAGCGTTCTGCTCGAGCTGTTCAAGCACGACGGCGTGGGCTCGATGGTGGTCGAGGAAGGGCTCGAGGCGCTGCGCGAGGCCGGCCACGACGACGTGGGCGGCATCATCGCGCTGATCCGCCCGCTCGAGGAAGACGGCACGCTGGTGCGGCGCGACCGCGCGCTGATCGAGCGCGAGGTGGGCAACTTCAGCGTGATCGAGCACGACGGCGTGATCTTCGGTTGCGCGGCGCTGTACCCGTTCGCCGAGGACAAGATCGGCGAGATGGCCTGCCTCGCGGTCAACCCGAGGGTGCAGGGCCGCGGCGACGGGGAGCGGCTGCTCAAGCGCGTGGAGCAGCGGGCGCGCGGCGCCGGCCTGACGCGGCTGTTCGTGCTCACCACGCGCACCACCCACTGGTTCCTGCGGCGCGGCTTCGTGCTGGGCGACGTGGAGTCGCTTCCCTCCGAGCGCAAGGGCTTCTACAACTGGCAGCGCAAGTCGCAGGTGCTGATCAAGGACCTCTAGCCCGGCGCACCCCGCCGCGAACGGGGCCCGGTCGCGAAGCGGGAGAACGCCGCTCTGCTAGAGTCAGGGAAACACTGGAGTCGAAATGGCAAGAACCGTGCAATGCGTGAAGCTGCAACGCGAGGCCGAAGGGCTCGATTTCCCGCCCTACCCTGGCGAGCTGGGCAAGCGGCTGTGGGAGAACGTGTCCAAGGAAGCCTGGCAGATGTGGCTCAGGCACCAGACCATGCTGGTCAACGAGAACCGCCTCAACCTGGCCGACGCGCGGGCGCGCAAGTACCTGGCCACCCAGATGGAGAAGTTCTTCTTCGGCGAGGGCTCGGACCGGCCCGCGGGCTACGTGCCGCCCGCGGACTGAACAACCCGGCCGGCGCTCCCGCGCTCAGCGCGCGAAGCGCGTCTCGATGCCCTGCTCGCTCGCGATCAGCGCAACGTCGGCGCCGCGACGCGCGAACAGGCCCACCGTAACCACGCCCGGCCACTGGTTGATCTCCGCCTCGAGCGCCGGCGCGTCGACGATCGCGAGCCCGGCGGCGTCGAGGATCAGGTTGCCGTTGTCGGTGACGAACCCCGCGCGCTCCGCGGGCCTGGCGCCGATCTCGCGCAGGCGCGACGCCACCTGCGCGCTGGCCATCGGGATCACCTCCACCGGCAGCGGATAGGCGCCCAGCACCTCGACCAGCTTCGAGGCGTCGACGATGCACACGAAGCGCTCGCACGCCTGCGCGACGATCTTCTCGCGCGTGAGCGCGCCGCCGCCGCCCTTGATCATCTGCAGCCGGTCGTTGATCTCGTCCGCGCCGTCCACGTACACCGGCAGCGGCGTGCCTGCCGCGACCACGGTGTTGAGGTCGAGCACGGGAATGCCGCGCGCCAGCAGCCGCTCGGTGCTGCGCTCGGAACTCGACACCGCCCCCGGCACGCGATCACGGATCGCGGCGAGCTCGTCGATGAAGAAGTTCACCGTCGACCCGCTGCCCACGCCAACGATCTGGCCGGGGCTCACGTAGCCGATTGCGGCCCGCGCGGCCGCGCGCTTGAGTTCGTCCTGGTTCATCCGGACGAATTCTAGCGCGCGCCTGCGACGCGGGCGCCTCAAGTCTGTTTCGCGCGCGCCGATACTGGCTTGAGGAGCCTTGCAAGGGTCGGAATGGTCCGGCCGGGAACTCGGTATGAAAATCGGCCACAGCGAAGACCCTGATGGAGTGGAGATCTCCGGCGCATCGCGCAGCCCGGCGGCGGGCGCGTCGGCGCCGGCCGAAGCGCTGCGCGCCGCCAAGGTTTCCCAGGTGAAGGCCGCGATCGCAAGCGGCACGTTCCACGTCTGTGCCCGGTCGGTGGCCGACAGGATGATCGCCGGGGCGGCCCAGGCGGCCGAACCCGCAAACGGCGGCCGCGGGGCGAACCCTCAGAAGCCGTAGGTCAGGCGCACCGCGCCCCAGTGCCTGCCCTGCACGCTGATCGGGGCCGACAGATCCTTCATCGTCGAGAACGCGCCGCCGGCCGCGTGGCTGCGGTAGACCTGCAGCAGGAACCTGCGCTCGCTGCGCGCCGCCGCCAGGCCAATTCGATCGTCGCAGATGCGGCGATTGCGGCAGTTCGCGGCGTTCCAGTCCGGGTCGGGGCCCTGCGGCCTGGAGAACGCGGCGTTGTGCGTGGGCAGATAGCCGTTGCGATCGACCGCGGTGAAGCACACGACCTTGGGCGAGAGGCGCAGCATCGGCTCGATCACCGGCGGCAACACGCGGTCGGTGAACTGCGTGAAGCGGCTCAGGTGCTGTTGCGGATCGGACCCCGGCACCGGTTCGTATTGCTCGTCGAACAGGTCGGCGAGGCTGATCTCGCCGCTGCTCACGCCCTGCTCGAAGACCTCGCCGATCCGCGACGCCGCGGCGTGCACGGCCGCGACGTACGGCGCGTCCGCGGTGGGGCAGCCGCTCGCGGCGGCGAGTTCGAAAAGCGCCTGCGAGATTTCCCCGAAGCGACCGGCCGCTTCGCGGGCGCACTCGAGCGAGCCGCCGGCCGGCCCGGCGCCCGATTCGAGCGCGCGAACGCGCTCGGCCGCCGATCGACACGCCTGCAGGCTCTCGCGCGCGACCGCCGCGATCTCGGCCACGCTGCGCTCGGCCCCGGTGAGCGACGACTGGAACGCGCCGTCGCCCCGGCTGGAGCGGGTCGCGATCTGTGCGGCGAGCTCCGAGATGCGCCGATCGAGCTGCTCCAGCGTGTTCGTGATGCGCGTCGACGACTGGCCGACCTTGGTTGCGAGTTCCTCCACCGCCTCGGCAACGACGGCAAAACCCAGCCCCGCCTCGCCCGCGCGCTTGGCTTCGACCGATGCGTTGAACGCCACCAGCCTCGTCTGCAACGCGATCTGGGTGATCTCCTGCGCGGCGTTCGACGCCTGGCCGAGGGTTTCGAGCACGCCCTCCACGCCGTCGGCCACTGCCGCGACCGCGCCGCGCACCTCGCGCATCTGCGACTGCCCGTTGCGAGCGGCGTTCGCGATCGCCTCGGTGGAGCCGACGACCCCGTCGATCGTGCCCGCGAGCGCGCCCATTTCGGCCGCATCGCGCTCGCGCTGCGCGCCCAGCGCGTCGACCCTCGCCTGCACGTCGGCGCCGTGCTTCCCGGCTTCGGCGGCCTGGCGCGCGAGTTCGTCGACGAGCCGCGCGCTTGCGGGCGAAACCTCCAGCCGGGCCTCGCCGCCCGGCTCCGCCCCCTGGCGCTTGCGCCTTAGCGATAGCAACATCAGCGCACTCGCGGACGGCGTGACGACACCGCGCGCGCCCGCGCCGCGGGCCTCACGACCACCCCCTGAGCTTCACCCGCAAACGCGCCACCGCCTGGCTGCGCAACTGCGAGACCCGCGACTCGGTCACGCCGAGCACCGCGCCGATCTCCCTGAGGTTCATTTCCTGCTCGTAGCACATCCCCATCACGAGCTTCTCGCGTTCGGGCAGCTCCTCGATCGCGTCGGTCAGCGCCTCGCGGAACCGGTCGTCGCGCAGCATCTTTCCGGGGTCGGCGTCGAAGTCTTCGCCGGCATCGCACCGATGGCGATCGAGAAAGCCGTCCTGCCCGCCGTCGCTGAAGTCGTCGAGGGACACCAGTTGCGCGCCGCGCGCGTCGCCCAGAAGCTTCTGGTATTCGTCCACGGCCAGGCCGAGTTCGGCGGCAACCTCGCGCTCGGTCGGGGCGCGCCCGTGACGCTGCTCGGCGCCTCGAATCGCGCCGTCGATCGCGCGCTGGTTGCGGCGCACCGAACGCGGCATCCAGTCGGCGCCCCGCAACTCGTCGAGCATCGCGCCGCGCACGCGCTGCATCGCGAAGGTCTCGAACTGCGCCCCGTGGTCGGCCTGGTAGCGCGAGAGCGCCTCGAACAGGCCGATCATCCCGGCCTGCACCAGGTCGTCGAGTTCCACGTTCGCCGGCAGCTTCGCGATCATCTGCGACGCCACGCGCCGCACCATGGGCCCGTACTCCATGGTTGCCGATTGCCGGTCGAGTGTTTCGTGCGCCGTGTGCATGTCGCCCACCTCGTGCTCAATGAATCGTGGCGATCGGACTTGCAACGGCCGCACCCGGCACCCGCGCGCCGCCCGGGTCGCGAGAACGCGCAACCTGGCCTTCGCTTCGTGCCTGCTGGAGCTTGCTGGCCGACAGCGCGGGCTGTCGGTCTTCGCGGCTGGGTTCGTTGTCTGCCATCGATCGGGGAGAGTTGAATTTCTCACCCGATTATTTCGGCTCCCCGCGAAACCGAAGCCGCGAAAAGAGCCTGCTTCTCCCCGTATTTGCCGCCGATCAGCCGCTGCGCGCCGCGCGCCGGTGCGCAGCCGCGATCTCGTCGAGCCGGAAGCTGCTGCGAGCGCACGCCCGCCCGACCGCGTCGATGAGATCGCGAACGCCCTGCTCGCGCTGCGAGGCGCTCGCGTTGCCCGCGAGCATCGCGCCCAGCTGCGACGCCATCCGGGCGAGTTCGGCCAGTTCGGCCTGCGCGTTGCGAACCTCGTCTTGCACGCGCCCGCTCGACTGCGCTGGCGCGCTCTGGCCCGCCGCTGTCGCGGCTCGCGCCTTCGCGAGCTCGCCGTCCACGAGTTTGCTGACCGAACCGTTCACCGTTTCTCTCCTGGCCGGGAAGCCGCGCCGCACGCCACAGCCGGCCGCACGCGCGATCGCACGCGCGGGGGCGTCACACCCTGCGCGCCGTTCGAACCGAAGGCCGCGACTCGCGTGCCGTTGGAATTTGCGCAGCCGGTGATCGAGAACATGGGGTCGGATGCCTGGCTAAAGTGACTTCATTCACGCCTTACATCCGGATAACGGCCTCGAGCGCGCATCCTTTAGCGCCGGCGGTCAGTGCGCCAGCCCGCCCCGGCGCCCCTTTCCGGCCCGCGCCGGCGGTTCGCACAGGCCGCAGACGTAGTTTCCGGCCAGCTCGTAGGCGTGGTTGATGAAGTTGCCGCCGCAGCGCTTGCAGCGCGTGAGGCACAACATGCCCGAGTGCACGAACTGCACCAGGCGCCAGGCCCTGGTGACCGAGAGCAACGGCTCGACGTCGTTGGCGGCCACCTCGGCGGCGTAGAGCTGATAGGCCTTGATCAGCGCCTCGACCTCGTCGATCGCGCTCGCCTTTTGCAGATACTCGTAGATGTTGAAGAACAGCGAGGAGTGGACGTTCGGCTGCCAGCCGATGAACCAGTCGGTCGAGAACGGCAGCTGCCCCTTGGAGGGCGAGCGCCCGGTCACTTCCTTGTACAGCTTGAGGAGCCGTTCGTGGGGCAGGCTGGTCTCGGACTGCAGCAACTGCAGTCGCGCGCCCAATCCGATCAGCGCGATCGCGCGCTGCAACTGGCGGCTGTCCTCCAGGAGGCTTCGCGCGGTCACGTCAGAGCACTTCCGAGAGCTTGCCCGACATCAGGATGCTCGCGTGCAGCCTCGAGGCGTTCCCGGTCTCGCCGTCGGCGCGGGTCGCGCCGTGCTCGGCGAGCAGCGACCAGATCATCTCCTCCTCGAAGCGGAACCGGCACATCAGGTTGTTGCCCGCCGCGACCCTGATCATCTGCGTGGGCGTGAGCGCCTCGATGATCGACGCAACCTCGTCCGAGATGCCGAGCCGGTACAGCGCCTGCGCGCGGTCCGCGCGAATCAGCCGCTGGGCGAGGATGAGATAAGCCAGGTTGGCTTCCCGTATTTCCGCCATCATCCGGTCGTCGAGGGTCATGCGCTTCTCCTTGGCACCCGTTGTCGGTCCTGATTTCAACGTGGGGCCAGTCTCGGCAACTCGCCGGCAATCCTGAATCCGAGATCTTCCCTGAATGCCCGAGGAGAAATTCCTACACGCGTAGGAATTTCTCCTACCTGCGGTGCGCGCGCCGCGCGATCCGGTGCGCGCGGGTTGCGCCGGCGCGG
>DATCZK010000093.1:0-5351 GCA_036525975.1 Burkholderiaceae bacterium
TCGTCGCCAACCGCGTGGACCATGCCACGGGCCGAGCGGAAGCCGCCCGTGACCATCAGCGGAACGGTCAGTTGCCGCTTCAACTCCGCCGCGAAATCCAGGAAGAAGGCCTCGCGCGCGCGCGTGCTCGCGCGCACCGCGATCTGCTGCGCGGGTTCCAGGCCCTCGAGCTCGAGCATTTTCGGCTGCTCGTAGGTGCCGCCGGACAGCTCGATCAGGTCCACGCCGTCTTCGGCCAGCCAGCGCACGACCTGGCGCGCGTCATCGGGCGCGAAACCGCCTTTCTGGAAATCCGAACTGTTGAGTTTCACGGTCACGGCGAAGCCGGCGCCGGTGCTCGCCTTGATCGCAGCCACGATGGTGCGCAGCAATCGCGCCCGATTCTCCAGCGGGCCGCCCCACGCGTCCTCGCGGCGATTCACCGCGGGGCTGAGGAACTGCGAGATCAGGTAGCCGTGCGCGGCGTGAACCTGTATGCCGCTGAATCCGCAGGCCTGCGCCTGCGCCGCGGCCGCGGCGAAACGATCCACCACCTGCCCGATCTCGTCGGCGGTGAGCGGCTGCGGCCGGGCGAACAGGCCGCCTGGAATTCTCAGCGCGACGTCGGATGCCGACTTGGGCCTCGGGTTGATCCGCTTCTGGGTCTGGCGGCCCGAATGCGAGAGTTGCATCCACACCTGGCAACCGTTCGCGCTTGCGGCCTCGGCCCAGGCCCTGAAGCGCGCCCGCTCGGCTTCGGTCAGCGTGCGATCGAGGATGACATTGCCGGGGCGCTCGAGGTGCGAACCGTCGACCATCACGTTGCCGGTGATGAGCGCCGCCGGGCCGCCCTCGGCCCAGGTGCGGTAGAGGCGCACGTGCTTTTCGTTGGGCAAGCCGTCGGGGGCTGCGAGGCCCTCGGTCATGGCTGCCTTCACCAGCCGATTCTTCAGCGTGAGCCCGCACGGCAACGTCAACGGCTCGCGCAGGATGTCTACGGTGTCTCGGGTCATCGGCAAAGAGCCTTCGCGCCTTCGTCGCACAAAGACCCCCATGCTAACCGCGCAACGTCCCGCGCCGGCACGTCGTTCCCCGACGCGCGGCGCGCCGCGGAACTCCCGGGCGGCGATGTCGGGAAGCGGCCGGGAACCGGCACCCGATGACGAATCGGTTCGGCTGCGGCATCATCACGGGCCCGACCAGCGAAACGCAACGGAGACGCTCATGCCCGAAGCGCAGGCTCGCAGGAACGTCGAGGCCAACGGCATCACGCTGCGCATCACCGAGCAGGGCACCGGCCCCCTGGTGCTGCTGTGCCACGGATGGCCCGAACTGGCCTACTCCTGGCGCCACCAGATCCCGGCGCTGGCCCGGGCCGGATACCGGGTCGTCGCACCGGACATGCGCGGATACGGGGGCAGTTCGGCGCCCCGCGAGATCGACGCGTACACGATCACCGACCTGGTCGGCGACATGGTGGCGCTGGTGGCGGCCCTGGGCGAGAAGCGGGCCTGCATCGTGGGCCACGACTGGGGCGCCGCGGTGGCGTGGAGCGCAGCCTGGATGCGCCCCGACGTGTTCGCGGCGGTGGCGGGAATGAGCGTGCCGTTCACCCCGCGCAGCGCCGCAGGGCCGCCGCTGGCCGCCCTGCGGGCGGCGGGGCTCGAAGACTTCTACTGGTTCCACTTCAACCGCGAAGGCGTCGTCGAGGCCGAGTTCGAGCGGGACGTTGAATCGGCGCTGCGGCGGGTGCTGTTCACGCTGTCGGGCGACGCGCCGGCGGACCGCCCGCCGCTGCTCAGCGTTCCGCCCGGGCGTGGATTCCTGGACCAGGCGCTCGAGCCGGCGGTCTTGCCGCAATGGCTCACCGAGGCGGACATCGGCGAGTTCGCCGCCGGGTTCCGCGAGAACGGTTTTCGCGGGCCGTTCAACTGGTACCGCAACTTCGAGCGCAACTGGAAGGTCACGGCGCCGTTCCAGGGCGCAAGAGTGACGCGCCCCGCGCTGTTCATCGCCGGGGAGCGCGACGAGGTGATCACTTCGGTGATCGGGGCCCGGTCGGTGCCGATGCTCGGCAAGAGCGTGCCGGAGCTGCGCGAGACGGTGCTGATCCCTGGGGCCGGTCACTGGATCCAGCAGGAACGCCCGCTGGAAGTGAATGCCGCGCTGCTGCGTTTCCTCGCGGCGGATTACCCCGCCTGATGTCCCATTCGAAAGGCCAGAAGATGAACGAACGCACGCTCGAAGCAGACTACGTGGTCGTGGGGGCCGGCGCAGTGGCCATGGCCTTCGCGGACACCCTGCTCACCGACACCGACGCCAGCATCATCATGGTGGACCGCCGCCACAAGCCAGGCGGGCACTGGAACGATTCGTACCCGTTCGTGCGGCTGCACGGCCCCTCGATCAATTACGGGGTGAACTCCAGGCCGCTGGGCACGGGCAGGATCGACCAGGTCGGCCTGAACAGGGGCCTGCACGAACTGGCGGGCGGCCACGAGATCTGCGCGTATTTCGACCAGGTGATGCGGCAGCGGTTTCTCCCGAGCGGCCGGGTGACGTACCTCCCGCTGACCAACCACGCCGACGACGGCGTCGCGACCTCGATCGTCACGGGCGAGCGCACGCGCGTGAAGGCGCGCCGCAAGCTCGTGGACGTCACGCTGGCCGATACCCGCGTGCCGTCGACGCATCCACCGAGTTTCGCCGTCTCGCCGGGCGTGCGGTGCGTTCCTCCCAATGCCCTGGTCGATCTGAAGGAAGCTTGCGCCGGGTTCGTCGTCGTGGGCGCCGGCAAGACGTCGATGGACACGGTGATCTGGCTCCTGGGCCAGGGCGTGGATCCGGCAAAGATCACCTGGATCCGGCCGCGCGACTCGTGGCTGATCAATCGACAGGTCGTCCAGCTGAGCTACGACTTCTTCGCCGACACCTTCGGCGGCCTGGCGGCGGAGCTGGAGTCGGGGCGCGACGCGTCGTCGATCGACGACCTGTTCGCGCGCCTGGAAGCCGCGCGCGTGCTCACGCGCATCGACCCGAGCGTGAAACCCACGATGTACCGATGCGCGGTCGTGAGCGACGCGGAACTGGCGCAGTTGCGGCGAGTGACCAAGGTCGTGCGCATGGGCCACGTGCAGGCGATCGAACCCGAGCGGATCGTCCTCGACGGGGGCGAGGTGCCGACGTCGGCGGGCAACGTCCACGTCAACTGCAGCGCCGACGGCATCCCGCGGTTGCCCGAGCAGCCGATCTTCCAGGGCGGGTGCATCAAGGTGCAGTACGTGCGCCCGTGCCAGCCGACCTTCAGCGGCGCGTTTGTCGCGCACGTGGAGGCCACGCTCTCGACTGACGACGAGAAGAACGCGCTCTGCCGGCCCGTTCCCATCCCCGACGAACCGATCGACTGGCTGCGGATGCAACTGACGGCCGCCCAGAACGTGCACGCCTGGACGAAGTCCCCGGAGATCCAGAAGTGGCTGGTGGGCGCGCGGCTCGACGGATACGGGGCCATGTTCGCCAGGGCGCGCAGCGAGCCCACCCCGCAGAACACCGCGATCGTCGAGCGCTACGTCCAGGCGCTCAAGCCGGGGCTCGCGCAGATGGGCAAGCTGCTGGCGGGCGCCGGCTGAGCCGGTCTCGCCGGCCGCGCGCGCGTTGACGAGCGCGGGCGGAATCTGGTTCACTGGATCCGCAAACATCACGCCTGACGGCCGCCAGCGCCGCGCAGGGCGTCGGGCTTTCAGGGTCTTGCCGCGCGCGGTGCGCTCCAGGCATGGGAGGCGACGCCGTGACAATCGCGCCAGCCAGGGTCACAGGGGAAGTCGGGCTCTTCGTGCGCCGAGTGCTTTCGCTGATGGGCGCGTTGTTCGCCCTGCTGCCGAGCGCGGCTCTGGCCGATTGCCCCGACGGCGGGCGCGACGCCACTGCGCACGAAAAGGAAACGGCCATCCGGGTCCTGACGGCCCTGCGGGAATCGTTCCCCCCGCCCCCGGGCTGGAAGGTCACGAGAGACACCAGCCCGCAGGCGCCGCGCACGTTCTGCAAGGGAACCACCGTGTTGAGGCTGTCGTTCGAACGCCGCTTGACGCGGGTGGAGGGCATGACCGAGCGAAGGGCCGCGCACGACCGCGCGTTGGCGCAAGCCAGGCGCCTGACGCCCGACGAGCAGGAGCAGGTGAAGGCAGTCGACCAGCAGATCGCCGACGCGAGCAAGCAGATGGGGGCGGCCCGCTCGGCACTGAAGAATCGAGACCTCGACAAGGACGCGCGCACCCGGCTGGAGGCCGAGTTCAGGGGCCTGGGCGATGGCTTGAAGGCCTTGCACCAGCGCCGCCGCGCCCTGGCCAACCCCTGGCTGGCCGACGGCCCGCGAAGGCAGGGCTTCGAGGACGCCCAGCGGGTGGCGACGCGGGAATACCGCAAGGACTCCGAGATCGTCGTGAAGGTGGCGATGAACGACCTCTTCGCGCCGACGAAGGACGCCGGGCGCATCGAGATCCCGGGAGCCTCGGTCGCCTATCGCACCGCCCCCCGACAGGACGCGCCGGACGCTTTCTTCGAGGGGACGACGGCGTTCCTGATCGGGCACGCTCGCGCGCGCTCGTCCGGCCCTCCGGGATCGCTGGAGCCGCTGATCGACGCGAGCGACCCGGGCAAGCCGCGGACGTTCTCGGTCTCGATACAGGCGGACGAGGACCGGGCGCTGCAAATGGCCAGGGCGGCCAACGAATCGCTGCGGGCGCTCACGCGCTAAGCGCGCGAGCGCGCCACCCCGTCAGGGAACAGAGGATCTCGCGGCAAAGGGGATGCTGGTCTCGCGGCAAAGGAGATGCTCGCGATTCTCGGCGAAGAAGCAGTCCACGCCGTCTCCCTGCGCGGGAAGGTACTGCAGGGGCGCAACGGCGTGCTGCGGCGGCGAGGCCGCAGCCAGGACGGTGTCGCGACACAACGGGTCATCGCGATTCTCCGCGAAGAAGCAGTCTGCTCCCTGCTGATCGAACTCGGCCTCCACGGGCTGGGCGGCCACTGCGACGGCGAACATTGCCGCCCCGATCATGAAGCGCGTTCCGTAGGCCATTTCTTTCTCCTTGTCAGAGGTTTGTGGTGCGGCGCGCGCGCGTGCTCGTGCGGTGCGTTCACGCAGCAGCAGCGTCGATCTACGGCTGCCCGATCTCGAGGATTGACGGCATCATGATCAGGCTGGTCATTGCGCGGTATCCTCGAGGTTCAAGACGAACACGCCGAGGGTACGGCTCGAAACCGGGCCTGAACATCAGATGATCGTCGTAGCGCAAAGGGCAGATGCAGGACGCGGCTTGCCGACCGATGATGCGGTGCCGGGGCCACGCGTACCGCTCTCCCGCGCGAACGCG
>DATCZK010000094.1:0-42069 GCA_036525975.1 Burkholderiaceae bacterium
GAAGCCCGCGGCCAAGAAGCCCGCGGTGAAGAAGCCTGCGGCGAAGAAGCCCGCGGTGAAGAAGCCCGCGGCCAAGAAACCCGCGGCCAAGAAACCCGCGGCCAAGAAACCCGCGGCGAAGAAGCCGGCGGTGAAGAAGCCCGCGGTGAAGAAGCCCGCGGGGAACAAGGCTCCGGCGAAGAAGGCGGCAGCCCGGACGGGGCGCACGCGCGCATAGGGGCAGGGTCGCCGGTACTGTGTAAAATCACAGCCATCGGCGACCAGTGATGCAAGATCTCCTGAAGGACCTCAACCCCGACCAGCACGCAGCGGTTACGCTGCCGCCCGAGCACGCGCTGATCCTCGCCGGGGCGGGCAGCGGCAAGACGCGGGTGCTCACCACCCGCATCGCCTGGCTGCTCTCCACGCGGCAGGTGAGCCCGGCGGGGGTTCTCGCCGTCACCTTCACGAACAAGGCGGCGCGCGAGATGAGCGCCCGCCTGTCGGCGATGCTGCCGATCAACCCGCGCGCGATGTGGATCGGCACTTTTCACGGCCTTTGCCACCGCATGCTGCGCGCCCACCATCGCGAAGCCAACCTCGCGCAGACTTTCCAGATCATCGACAGCCAGGATCAGCTCGCAGCGATCAAGCGCCTGATCAGGGCGCTGAACGTCGACGACGAGAAGTTCCCGCCGCGCAACATCCAGCACTTCATCAACAGCGCCAAGGAGGAAGGGCTGCGATCCTCGCAGGTGGAGGCGCACGACGACTACGCGCGCCGCTGCGTCGAGCTGTACGAAGCCTACGACGCGCAGTGCCAGCGCGAGGGCGTGGTCGATTTCGCCGAGCTCCTGCTGCGCAGCTTCGAGCTCATGCAGCGCGACCAGCACCTGCGCGAGCACTACCAGCGACGCTTCGCGCACATTCTGGTCGACGAGTTCCAGGACACCAACCGGCTGCAGTACCGCTGGCTCAAGGCCCTGGCGGCGGGCGGGGCGTCGCTGTTCGCGGTGGGAGACGACGACCAGAGCATCTACGCGTTTCGCGGCGCCAACGTGGGCAACATGGCGGCATTCGAGCGCGAGTACCAGGTGACCAACCTCGTCAAGCTCGAGCAGAACTACCGCTCGCACGGCA
This sequence comes from Burkholderiaceae bacterium, assembly GCA_036525975.1. Classification (GTDB taxonomy): domain Bacteria; phylum Pseudomonadota; class Gammaproteobacteria; order Burkholderiales; family Burkholderiaceae_E; genus Quisquiliibacterium. The sequence goes on from DATCZK010000094.1 coordinate 1,120, forward strand.
ACATCCTCGCCGCCGCGAACACGCTGATCCGCAACAACCTCAATCGCCTCGGCAAGAACCTCTGGACCGACTTCGGCGAGGGGGAGCCGGTGCGCGTCTACGAGGCCGTGTCGGACGCGCTCGAGGCGCAGTGGGCGGTCGAGGAGATCCAGGCGCTCTCGCGCGAGGGCATGGGCCGCGACAAGATCGCGGTCCTGTACCGGTCGAACGCGCAGTCGCGGGTGATCGAGCACGCGCTGTTTTCGGCCGGGCTGCCCTATCGCGTCTACGGCGGGTTGCGCTTCTTCGAGCGCGCCGAGGTCAAGCACGCGCTCGCGTACCTTCGCCTGATCGAGAACGGCGACGACGACGGCGCGTTCCTGCGGGTCGTGAACTTTCCCGCGCGCGGCATCGGTGCGCGCAGCGTGGAGGCCCTCCAGGATGCCGCTCGCGCGGCCGGTTCCAGCCTGTTGGGGGCGGTTCCGATGCTGCAGGGGGCGGCGGCGAGCCGGATGGCCACGTTCTCGGCGCTGGTCTCGTCGCTGCGCGCCGAGACGGCCGACCTGGCGCTCGCCGAGGCGGTGGAGCACCTGATCGAGCGCAGCGGGCTGGTGGCGCACTATCGCACCGAGCGCGAAGGCCAGGAGCGCGTGGAGAACCTTCGCGAACTGGTGAACGCCGCCGCCGCGTTCGTTGCGGACCCGGGCGCAGTGGGTGCGGAGGTGCTCGTGGCGGGCGCGCCGCAAGACGGCGCAACCCCGGCCGCTGCGCCGGGCGCCGAGGCCGCGCCCGTTTCCCCGCTGGCCGCCTTCCTGGCGCACGCCTCGCTCGAAGCGGGAGACCACCAGGCCTCCGAGGGCGCCGAGGCGGTGCAACTGATGACCGTGCACTCGGCCAAGGGCCTCGAGTTCGACGCGGTGTTCATCACGGGGCTGGAGGAGGGCCTGTTTCCGCACGAGAACGCCCTCGCCGAGGACCAGGGGCTGGAGGAGGAGCGCCGGCTGATGTACGTGGCCATCACGCGCGCGCGCAAGCGGCTGCATCTCTCGTTCTCGCAGACTCGCATGCTGCACGGGCAGACGCGCTACAGCCTGAAGTCCCGTTTTCTCGACGAGCTGCCCGAGTCGTCGCTCAAGTGGCTCACGCCGCGCACGGGGGCACGCCAGCGCGCGCTGCGCGAGGGCTGGGGCGGAGGCTGGAACGGATTGGGCAGCCGTCGCGAGCCCGCTTCCGGCGCGGGGCGCGGCGCCGGCGGGGCCGCCGGCACCGACTGGTCGGGCGGCGCTTCGTGGTCCGAGGTCGTGCACCAGGCGAGCCGGGGCGATCGCGCGGTGGCTCAGCGTTTCGACCGGGGGCTGGCGTTTCGCGTCGGCCAGTCGGTTGCGCACGCCCGCTTCGGGGAGGGCGTGATCGTGGACCTCGAGGGAAGCGGCAGCGACGCGCGCGCGCAGGTGAATTTCGCCAAGGCGGGCGTGAAGTGGCTCGCGCTCGCCGTCGCCAAGCTCGAACCGGTGGGTTGAGGCCCGCGGCCGGGCCGCGCTTCAGTGCGTGGCCCGATCCCGGTCGTCGCGCACCGCGTCGCGATAGCTGGGCCAGAACGAACAGTACAGCGCGGTGAGCACCACCAGCGACAGCGGCGAGAGGATCGCCGACATCAGCATCGGCGTCGCGCCGAGCACGAACTTCATCGCCTGCACGAGCAGCGACGCGGCAAAAGCCACCGCGAACCAGGTGAGCAGGTAGTTCACGAACGCGAGCTTGTTGCGCATCACCCCCGCGAAGCTGAAGAACAGCGCCTTCGCGGGCGGCATGTCGTGCCAGGCCACGAACAGCGGCGCGAACCACATCGCCGCCTGCAGCGGCGCGTACGCGATCAGGAACACGACCGAGGCATAGACGAGCGAGACATCCTCCAGCCCGGGGTCGTCGGGCTGGATCGTGCCGGTCGCGATCTTCATCAGCGTTCCGCCGTCGGCGAGCGACGAGAGCGAGAGCGTGGCGAGCGTGGCCGCCGCGTTGAACCCGCCCAGCACGAGCAGCATCTTCCAGGCGCGGCCCCCGCCGTCGCGAAAGCCGCCGAACAGCATCTGCGGGGTGGGCGTCTCGCCGCGGTCGGCGGCACGCACGGCGTGCATCACCCCGACCGACATCACCGGCGTGAGCAGCATCGGGGCGAACGGCCCGAGCAGCGGGATCAGCGTGGTGGCCATCAGCATGATCAGGTACATGAACGTGATGGCGAGCAGCGGGATCGGGCTGCGGCCCAGGAGCCGGAACCCCTCGAGGGCCCAGGCGCGGCCGGCGGCGGCGGAGAGTGTTGCGATCTGCATCGGTGAGGCGCGTTCGAATCAGTCGATGGGGGGCACCCGGGTGCGACGAGCGCGAAGGATACGCTCGAAATGGCCCGGGTCTTTCGGGCGCACCAGTTGCGCGGGTCGCGGCAGGTGCAGGTCGTGCATGCGCGACAGCCAGAACCGGGTCGCGGCGCCGCGCAGCATCGTCGGCCAGGCTTCGCGCTCGCCTGCGCCGAGGTCGCGGATCGCGCGATAGCCCCCGAGCAGCGCGGCGAGCAGTCCGGGGTCGAGCTCGCCGGTGTCCGGGTCGATGCACCAGTCGTTGCAGGCCACCGCGAGGTCGAACAGCCAGGTCTCGGTGGCCGCGAAGTAGAAGTCGATCACGCCCGCCAGCGTCTCGCCGTCGAACAGCACGTTGTCGCGGAACAGGTCGGCGTGAACTGCGCTCGCGGCAAGGGCGCGGTGGCTCGGGCCGGCGGCGAAGCGCGCGAAGCGCTCGGTTTCCTCGCGAGCGAGCGAGCGCTGGGCCGGCGTGAAGAAAGGGTCGAGTTCGGCGAGCGCAGTGGGCCACCACGCCGGCCCGCGCGGGTTGACCTGCACCGCGCCGTAGTCGGCCGCGGCCAGGTGCATGCGCGCGAGCACCTGCCCCACCTGTGCGCAGTGCCCGCGCCCGGGGCGCTCGATCGCCGCGCCCGCCAGGCGCGTGACCAGCGCCGCCGGCTTGCCCGCAAGCGTGCCCAGGGCCGCGCCGCCGCGGTCGGCCACCGGGTCGGGGCACGGAACGCCGGCTGCGGCCAGGTGGTGCATCAGTTCGAGGTAGAAGGGCAGTTCGTGCGCGGCGAGCCGCTCGAACAGCGTGAGCACGTAGCGTCCGCGCTGCGTGTCGACGAAGAAATTCGAGTTCTCTATCCCCGCCGCGATGCCCTGCACGTCGACCAGGCGCCCGAGGTCGTAGCGCTCGAGCCAGCGCTCGAGCTGCGCGCGGCTCAGGGGCGTGAAGACGGCCATCGATCGTCCTTGCAGCGCGTCGTGCCCAGACCGAGCCGGTTTCCCGGTTTCACCGATCTAGAGGTTGAACAGCAGTTCGCGCTCGCTCACGGTGGGAGCGAAGCCGCGGTTGCCGTAGAAGTCGAAGATCGCTTCCACCACCCGCGCAGGCTCGTCCACGATGCGCAAGAGCTCGAGATCGGCGCTGTCGATCAGGCCATTGGCGGCGAGCGAGTCGCGCATCCAGTCGATCAGGCCCTTCCAGAACGCCGAGTCGACGAGGATCACCGGAATGCGCCGCCCCATGCGCGTCTGGATCAGCGTGAGCACCTCGCTCACCTCGTCGAGGGTGCCGAATCCGCCGGGCACCGCGACGAAGGCGGTTGCGTACTTCGCGAACGCGACCTTGCGCGCGAAGAAGTGCCGGAAGTTGACCGAGATGTCCTGGTAGGGGTTGCCCCCCCGCTCGTGCGGAAGCTCGATGTTCAGGCCCACCGAAGGGGCCGCGCCGGCGTGCGCGCCGCGGTTGGACGCCTCCATGATTCCCGGCCCCCCGCCCGAGATCACCGCGAAGCCGGCGTCGGAGAGCATGCGCGCGAGCTCCACCGTGAGCTCGTACCAGCGGTGTCCGGGGCGCACCCGCGCGCTGCCGAAGATCGACACCGCCGGGCGGATCTCGGCCAGGCGCTCGGTGGCCTCGATGAACTCTGAGATAATTCCCAGGATATGCCACGACTCACGAGCCTTAAGCGAAGTCGAGCGCTCACGGCTCGGGATCGCGCGCAACTGCGGCACTTGCTTGGTGCTGGACATGGCTGACGATACGCTCCTGCTGGTCGACGGCTCGAGCTTTCTCTATCGCGCGTTTCACGCATTGCCCGACCTGCGCAATTCCGAAGGCGAGCCCACAGGCGCCGTGTACGGGATGGTCGGGATGCTACGGCGTCTGCGATCGGACAGCAAACTGGGCGGCGGCGCGACGCACGGCGCAATGGTGTTCGACGCGCCCGGCAAGACCTTCCGCGACCACTGGTATCCGCAGTACAAGGCCAATCGCGCGCCGATGCCCGAAGACCTGGTGCGCCAGATTCCGGTGATCCACGAGATCGTGCGCGCAATGGGCTGGCCCTTGCTGATGATCGAGGGCATCGAGGCCGACGACGTGATCGGCACCCTCGCCGCGCGCGCGCACGAAAAGGGCATGCGCACGATCATCGCCACCGGCGACAAGGACCTGACGCAGCTCGTGAGCGACCACGTGACGCTCGTGAACACGATGACGCCGCGCGGCGGGCCGCCCGAGCGGCTCGACCGCGAGGCGGTGATCGAGAAGTTCGGCGTTGCGCCCGAGCGCATCGTCGACTGGCTGTCGCTGGTGGGCGATACGGTGGACAACGTCCCGGGGGTGGAAAAAGTCGGCCCGAAGACCGCGGTGAAGTGGCTCGAGCAATACGGTTCGCTCGACGGCCTGATCGAGCACGCCGATGCGATCGGCGGGGTCGTGGGCGAGAACCTGCGCAAGTCGATCGACTGGCTGGCCACCGCGCGCAAGCTCGTCACGGTAAAGACCGACTGCGATCTCTCCGCCGACGTGAAGTCGATCGAGGAATCGCTGCCGCTCGAGCACGAGCGCGAGGACGAACTGCGCGCGCTGTTCCGCCACTACGGCTTTCGCTCCTGGCTGCGCGAGCTCGAAGCCGGCGAGGAAGGGCCGGACGCAGCCGGTGGCGGCGGCAACCCCGGCGCGCCCCGCCCCCGGCCCGCGGTCGCGGCAGGCTCTCGCGTGGGCATTGCCCACGACGTCGCGCCCCAGGCTGCCGACGCCGGGATCGCGACCCGCTACGAGATGGTTGCCACCGACGCCGAGCTCGACGCCTGGCTCGCGCGCATCGAGGGCGCAGCGCTCACCGCGATCGACACCGAAACCACCTCGCTCGACCCGATGGCGGCCGAGCTGGTCGGGATCTCGCTCTCGGTCGAGCCCGGCGTGGGCTGCTACATCCCGGTGGCGCATTCGTACGCCGGCGTGCCGGCGCAGCTCTCGCGCGAGCACGTCCTGGCGCGCATGCGCGCGTGGATCGAGAACCCGGGCAAGCGCAAGGTGGGGCAGAACCTCAAGTACGACGCGCACGTGCTCGAGAATCACGGCGTCGTGCTCGCGGGCATCGAGCACGACACGCTGCTCGAGAGCTACGTGCTCGAGGCGCACCGACCGCACGACATGGACTCGCTCGCGCGCCGCCACCTCGGTCGCGAGACGATTCCCTACGAGAAGGTGGCGGGCAAGGGCGCGAGCCAGATCGGCTTCGAGCAGGTGGCGCTCGACCAGGCCACGCGCTACTCGGCCGAAGACGCCGAAGTCACGATGCACCTGCATCGCACGCTCTATCCGCGAATTTCGGCCGAGCCCACGCTCGAGCGCATCTACCGCCAGATCGAGGTGCCCACTTCGGTCGTGCTCCAGCGCATGGAGCGCCACGGCGTGCTGATCGACGCCGATCTGCTGGCCGCGCAGTCCGAAGAGCTGGGCCGCGAGGTGATGGCGCTCGAGGCCAAGGCCCACGAGGCGGCCGGGCAGCCCTTCAATCTCAATTCGCCCAAGCAGCTGGGCGAGATCCTGTTCGAGCGGCTCGGCCTGCCGGTCGTGAAGAAGACGCCGGGCGGCGCGCCGTCCACCGACGAGGGCGTGCTCGAGCAGCTCGCCGAGGAATATCCGCTGCCGCGCATCGTGCTCGACTACCGCGGGCTGGCGAAGCTCAAGTCCACCTACACCGACAAGCTGCCGCGGATGGTCAACGCGCGCACCGGGCGCGTGCACACCAGCTACTCGCAGGCGGTCGCCGTCACCGGCCGGCTCGCGTCGAGCGACCCGAACCTGCAGAACATCCCGGTGCGCACGCCGCAGGGCAGGCGGATCCGCGAGGCCTTCATCGCGCCGCCCGGTTGCCAGCTGGTCTCGGCCGACTACTCGCAGATCGAACTGCGCATCATGGCGCACATCTCGGGCGACGAGTCGCTGCTCCACGCCTTCGCCAAGGGGCTCGACGTGCACCGCGCCACCGCCGCCGAGATCTTCTCGGTGAAGGTGGACGAGGTGAGCGCCGAGCAGCGCCGTTATGCCAAGGTGATCAACTTCGGCCTGATCTACGGGATGAGCGCCTTCGGCCTCGCCGCCGCGCTGGGCATCGAGCGCGACGCGGCGAAGAACTACATCCAGACCTACTTCGAGCGCTACCCGAGCGTGCGCCGCTACATGGACGAGACCCGCGAGCTCGCGCGCGAGCAGGGCTACGTGGAGACGGTGTTCGGGCGCAGGCTCTGGCTGGCCGAGATCCGCAGCCCGAGCGGGCCGAGGCGCCAGGCCGCGGAGCGCGCCGCGATCAACGCCCCGATGCAGGGCACGGCGGCCGACCTGATCAAGCTCGCGATGATCGCGGTGCACGACTGGATCGCAGCCGAGCGCCTGGCGAGCCGGCTGATCATGCAGGTGCACGACGAGCTCGTGCTCGAGGTGCCCCACGCCGAGGTCGACGCCGTTCGCGAGGGCCTGCACCGGTTGATGGCGGGGGTGGCGCAGCTGCGCGTGCCGCTGGAAGTGGAAGTGGGGGCCGGGCCCAACTGGGAGAGAGCGCACTGAGGTGCGCATCCACCCGTGCCGGCGCCGCCGAAATGACCCTGCTGCACATCATCGCCGCGACCCTGCTCGCGGGCGGAGCGAGCGTGGTGGCGGCCGCGCTGCTGTCGCTCACCCTGCTCTCGGGCGTCGTGCACCGCCTGGTGAGCCTGTCGGCCGGTCTGCTGCTCGGGATGGCCATCCTGCACCTGCTGCCCGAGGCGATCGGGTCGGGCGCCAGCCTGCGCGCGCTCAGCGCCACGCTGCTCGCCGGGCTGGTCGGCTTCTTCCTGCTCGAGAAGCTCGCGATCTTCCGTCACAGCCACCACTACGAGGGCGACGGCCACGAGCACTCGCACGGCCACGACCACCACGAGGCGGGGCCGCAGGGGCTGCTCATCCTGGTGGGCGACGGCATCCACAACTTCGCCGACGGCGTGATCATCGCGGCCGCGTTCGTCGCCGACATCCGCCTTGGCTGGATGACGGCGTTCGCCGCCGCCGCGCACGAGATCCCGCAGGAGATCGGCGACTTCATCGTGCTGCGCAACGCCGGCTACACGCGCGCGCGCGCGCTCGCCTACAACCTGCTCTCGGGAATGGCGGCCGTTGCGGGCGGCGTGGCGGGGTACCTGGTGCTGGGAGAGCACGCCGAGATCCTGCCCTACGTGCTGATGGTGGCGGCGGCGAGTTTCGTCTACATTGCGCTCGCCGACCTCGTGCCCGACCTGCATCGCCAGAGCCGCGCCCGCTACAACGAGTCGGGGCTGCAGGTGACGCTGATGCTGATCGGAATCGCGGTGGTCGCGCTGCTCACCGGGGGCGCGCACCCGGACTGAATCGTCGCGCCAACCGGGTCAGGCGTCGCTGGCCACGGGAAGCGCCGGGTCGGCGCACCACGCGCTCCACGACCCGGGGTAGAGCGAGCTGCCGCGCATGCCGGCGATCTCCATCGCGATCATGTTGTGGCACGCCGTGATTCCGGAGCCGCAGTAGTGAACGACGCGCCGGGGGTCCCCCTCGCCCACCATCCGCGAATACTCGGCGCGCAGCGCGTCGGCCGGCTTGAACGTGCCGTTGGGCTGCAAGTTGCGCTGAAACGGCCGGTTGAGCGCGCCCGGTATCCGGCCTGCCACCGGGTCGAGCGGCTCCATCTCGCCGGCGTACCGCTCGGGTGCCCGCGCGTCGATCAGCACCATCGCGCGCTCGTGCCCGCGGTCGCGCGCCACGTCGGCGGTGGACACCGGGCGCTCGAGCGGCTCGAGCGCGACGAAGTCGCCGGGCTGCGGCTGCGGCGCTTCCTGGCTGAGGGGGAAGCCCGCGCGCTTCCACGCGCCGATGCCCCCGTCGAGCACCGCCACGCGATCGTGCCCCAGCCAGCGCGCCAGCCACCAAAGGCGCGACGCGAGCATTCCGCCCTGGTCGTCGTAGCCCACGAGCTGCTGGTCGCGGTTCAGGCCGATCGCGCGAAGACGCGCCGCGAAGGCCTCGCGGTCGGGAAGCGGGTGGCGCCCGTTGCGCCCGTCGCGCTCGCCCGCCAGGTCTTGGTCCTGGTGCATGAAGTGCGCGCCCGCGATGTGGCCTGCCTCGTAGGCGCGGCGGCCCGCTTGCGGGTCGAACAGGTCGTGTCTGCAGTCGACGAGCACGCAGTGGTCGATGACGGCGGCGAGCTCGTCGGCCCGGATCGTCGTGGTCCAGTGCACCAGCGGCGATGCCGGAGTCATCGGCCGCGCATCTCCAGTTCGCGGCGGTAGAACTCGTGGAAGTGCTGCATGCCGTCTTCCATCGGGCTCTGGTAAGGGCCGGCGTCGTTCTCGCCCCGCTCGAGCAGGACCCTGCGCCCCGCGTCCATTCGCAACGCGATCTCGTCGTCCTCGAGGCAGGTCTCCATGTAGGCAGCGCGCTCGGCTTCGATGAACTCGCGTTCGAACAGCGCGATCTCCTCGGGGTAGTAGAACTCGACGACGTTGGTGGTCTTGCGCGGGCCGCGCGGGATCAGCGTGGAGACGACCAGCACGTGCGGGTACCACTCGAGCATCACGTTCGGGTAGTAGGTGAGCCAGATCGCGCCGTGCGACGGCGCAACGCCTCCGCGGTAGCGCATCAGCTGCTCGTGCCACTTCGCGTAGGTGGGCGTGCCCGGCTTGCCGAGCCCGGCGTGCACGCCGACCGTCTGCACCGAGTGCCAGCTGCCGAAATCCCAGCGCAGGTCGTCGCAGGAGACGAAACCGCCCAGCCCGGGGTGGAACGGGGCCACGTGGTAGTCCTCGAGGTAGACCTCGATGAAGGTCTTCCAGTTGTAGTCGCACTCGTGCACTTCGACGTGATCGAGCATGTATCCGTCGAAGTTGAAGTCCTGCTCCAGGCCCACCGCGGCGAGGTCGATCGCGACATTGCGCGGCCCCTCGAACAGCATGCCGCGCCAGTTCTGCAAGGGGGTGCGACCCAGGTCCAGGCAGGGCTGCTCGGCGAAGTGCGGGGCGCCCAGGAGCTTGCCGCGCAGGTCGTAGGTCCAGCGGTGGACCGGACAGACGATGTTCGACGCGTTGCCCCGGCCGTTGAGCATCACCGCCTGGCGGTGGCGGCACACGTTCGAGAGCAGCTCCACGCCGCCTTGCGAGCGCACCAGCACGCGCCCCTCGGCTTCGGCGGCGAGCGCGTGGTAGTCGCCCGGTTCGGGCACCATCTGCGCGTGGCCCACGTAGCCGGGGCCACGACGGAACAGCGTCTCCAGTTCGCGCTGGAACAACGCCTCGTCGAAATACACCGAGACGGGCAACTGGGCGCGCGAGCGCGCCAGGAAATCACCCCGACCCAGATCCGACATCTCACAACCTCCCGAACGAGCGAGCCCCGAAAAGCCGAACCGAGCCTGAGCCCCGACCGTTGCGAACGCGAACCTGGGGTTGGCCGGACAGCCGCGAAGGAGGGGCAGCATACCCCAAAGAAGTCGGCCAGCGCATTGACATGGGTCGGCGTTTGGGACGAGGAGTCGAGCAACTTCTGCGAGCATACCCCCTGACCGGCGTTGGGGGTAGCAAACCGCAGTAAAATCAATGTTTTGCCGCGAGGCGCGCGGTCACGAGAGCGAACACGATGGTGAAGAGGGCGGGCAAGGCGGCAGGCGCCGGCGACACGTCGGCGCTGTCCTACGAGCAGGCGGTGGAAGAACTCGAGAAGCTGGTCGAGAAGATGGAGAGTGGCGCCCTGTCGCTCGAGGATTCGCTCGCGGCCTACAAGCGCGGCGCGGAGCTCGTCGCGCATTGCCGCAAGGTGCTGTCCGACGTGCAGCAGCAGGTCTCGGTGCTCGAGGGGGAATTGCTCAAGCCCTTCGACGCGCGCACCGCGCGCAACGGCGATCCCGCCCGGGGCGACGAGGACGGCGAAGGCGGCGAAGGCGACGATGGCGACGATGGCGACGACTGAGCAGGCCGGGGCGCGCGGCCCGGCCGCCCGCGCCGCCGCCAGCGCACCCGGCGGCGCGTTCAACGACTGGATGCGCGCGGTCGCCGCGCGCACCGAAGCCGCGCTCGCCGCGGCGATCGACGCGTGCGCGGCAGTGCCCGAGTCGCTGGCCGCGGGCATGCGCCACGCGGTGCTCGAGGGCGGCAAGCGCGTGCGCCCGGCGCTGGTGCACGCCGCCGGCGAGGTGTCGCGCGCGGATGCCCGCGTGCTCGACGCGGCGGCCTGTGCGGTGGAGTTCGTTCACGCCTACTCGCTGGTGCACGACGACCTGCCCTGCATGGACAACGACGTGCTTCGCCGGGGCAAGCCCACCGTGCACGTGGCCTTCGGAGAGGCCACCGCGATGCTGGTGGGCGACGCGCTGCAGGCCCTCGCGTTCGAGGTGCTCGCGTCGACCGGATCCCGGGCCGCGCCGATGGTGCTCGAACTGGCGCGCGCGGCGGGCGCTGCGGGCATGGTGGGCGGCCAGGCGATCGACCTCGCCGCAGTCGGCGCGAAGCTCGACCTCGCGGCGCTCGAGGACATGCACCGGCGCAAGACCGGCGCGATGCTGCGCGCCAGCGTGAGGATGGGGGCGCTCGCGGGAGAGCCGCCGGCGGCCGGGGAACTGGCCGCGCTGGACGCCTACGCGCAGGCGGTGGGGCTTGCGTTCCAGGTGGTGGACGATATCCTCGACGTGGAAGGCGACGCGAGCGCCATCGGCAAGACGGCGGGCAAGGACAGCGCGCACGGCAAGCCCACCTACGTGTCGCTGCTCGGCCTGTCCGAGTCCAAGCAACTGGCGGCGCAGTTGCGCGAGCGCGCGCTGCGGGCCCTCGCGCCGCTGGGCGCTCGCGCGGGGCGGCTCGAGGAGCTCGCCGGCCTGATCGTCAACCGGAGCGCGTAGACAGTGACTGAGCGCAGACTGCTCGAGCAGATCGACTCGCCCGCCCAGCTGCGCGAAATGCGGCGCGAGCAGCTCGCCCAGCTCGCCGGCGAATTGCGCGGCTTCGTGATCGACACCGTGTCGGCCACGGGAGGGCACCTGTCGTCGAACCTGGGCACGGTGGAGCTCGCGATCGCGCTGCACTACGTGTTCGACACGCCGCGAGACCGTCTCGTGTGGGACGTGGGCCACCAGAGCTACGCGCACAAGATCCTCACCGGCCGGCGCGAGCGCATGGCCACGCTGCGCCAGATGGGCGGCATCTCGGGCTTTCCGCGCCGCTCGGAATCGGAGTACGACACCTTCGGCACCGCGCATTCGTCCACGTCGATCTCGGCCGCGCTCGGAATGGCGGTGGCCTCGCGAAACAAGGGCGAGAACCAGGGGCCCGGGCGCAGGCGCCACGTGGCGGTGATCGGCGACGGCGCGATGAGCGCGGGAATGGCTTTCGAGGCGATGAACAACGCCGGCGTCACGCCCGAGATCGACCTGCTCGTGATCCTCAACGACAACGACATGTCGATCTCGCCGCCGGTGGGCGCGCTCAACCGCTACCTCGCGCGGCTGATGTCGGGCCAGTTCTACGCGCGCGCGCGCGACATGGGCCGCGCGGTGCTCTCCAGGGTGCCCCCCATGATGGAGCTCGCGCGCCGCCTCGAGGAGCACGCCAAGGGCATGGTCGTGCCGGGCACGATGTTCGAGGAGTTCGGGTTCAACTACGTCGGGCCCATCGACGGCCACGACCTCGAATCGCTCGTTCCCACGCTGCAGAACATGCGCGAGTTGCGCGGGCCCCAGTTCCTGCACGTGGTCACCAGGAAGGGCCAGGGTTACGAGCGGGCGGAAGTCGACCCGGTGCTCTATCACGGGCCCGGGAAGTTCGACCCGAGCGAGGGGATCAAGCCCTCGCCGGCGCAGCCCAGGCTCAGCTACACGCAGGTGTTCTCGGACTGGATCTGCGACATGGCCGCCGCCGACGAGCGACTCGTGGCGATCACCCCGGCGATGCGCGAGGGTTCGGGCCTGGTCGAATTCGAGAAGCGTTTCCCGCGCCGGTACTTCGACGTCGGCATCGCCGAGCAGCACGCGGTCACCTTCGCCGCAGGGCTCGCCTGCGAGGGGCTCAAACCGGTGGTGGCGATCTACTCGACGTTCCTGCAGCGCGGCTACGATCAGCTGATCCACGACGTGGCGCTGCAGCGGCTGCCGGTCACCTTCGCGCTCGATCGCGCCGGGCTCGTGGGCGCCGACGGCGCCACGCACGCCGGCAACTACGACTTCGCCTACCTGCGGTGCATCCCGAACATGGTCGTGCTCGCGCCCTCCGACGAGGCCGAGTGCCGCGCGATGCTCTCCACCGCCTTCCTCCACGACGGCCCGAGCGCGGTGCGCTATCCGCGCGGCGCGGGCGTGGGCGCGAAGCCGCTCGCGTCGCTCGACCCGATCGAGTTCGGGCGCGGCGAGGTGCGAAGGCGCGGGCAGGGCGTGGCCGTGCTCGCCTTCGGCGCGATGCTCGCGCCCGCGCTCGCCGCGGGCCACGCGCTCGACGCCACCGTGGCCAACATGCGCTGGGTCAAGCCGGTGGACGCCGACCTCGTGTGCGCGCTGGCGCGCACGCACGCCGCGCTGGTCACCGTGGAAGAGCACGCGGTGATGGGCGGTGCGGGCAGCGCGGTGGCCGAGGCGCTCGCGGCGCAGGGGGTCGTGGTGCCGTTGCTGCAGCTCGGCCTGCCCGACCAGTTCATCGACCACGGCGAGCAGGGCCAGCTGCTGCGATCGGTCGGGCTCGACGCCGAGGGCATCGAGCGCTCGATCCGCGCGCGCTTCGGCGAGCCGATCGTGGCGCGGGCGCCGCTCGAGGACAGTGTGGGCGCCGCCTCGCCGCGGCTGGTGTCGAGCCGGCCCTGAGTGCCGGCCGCCCGGATCTACCGCTTGGCCAGACCGTACAGATCGGTCACGTTTTCGCGCATGAGCCGACGCATCGCCTCGGGCTTGAGCCCGAGCGCGTCGATCTCGCTCACCGCGCGACCGAAGTCGATGATCGGATAGTCGGTTCCGAAGATGACCTTCTTCATCCCATACGAATTGAGGTACTTCACGAACGGCTCGGGCCAATACTTTGGCGAGTGCGCGTCGCTGCCGATGTAGACGTTCGGGTGCTTCCACGCCATCGCGATCATCTCCTCGTGCCAGGGGATGCCGATGTGGATGCCGACGAGCTTGAGTTCGGGAAAGTCGCAGGCGACCGCGTCGAGCGCGATCGGTCGGCCGACGCTGCGCATCGGCTGCGCCGGCGTGTAGATGAGCGATTGTCCGACTTGCATCTGGATCGGCACGCCGAGCTCCACGCACTTGGCGTAGAACGGATAGTATTTCGCGTGGTCGGGGGCCAGATCGAACCAGTGAGGATAGACATGCGCGCCGATGAAGCCGAGCTCGCGCACCGCGCGTTCGAGCTCGCGCACGCCGGCCATGCCTTCGTAGGGGTCGATGCCGGCAAGCCCGCTGAAACGATCCGGATGCGCCGCCGCTGCGCGCGCGACCACCTCGTAGGGCAGGCGCCAGCTTCCGGGCAAACCCTCTCGTCCGATCTTCGCCGCGATCAGGAACGCGCGCTCGATCCCGGCGGCATCCATCTTGCCCAGCATCTCGTCGAGCGACAGCCCGCTGAACGCCTGCTCCTGCACGCCGATCTTGCCGACGTAGAAATCGCGCCGGTCGGCCGGGCGGTGCGCGAGTGCCTCGGGCGTCTGCAGGTTGACGACAGCGTCGATGGCTTTGAAGTCTCTGGGCATGGTGATCTGCAGGCAGGGCGGTGGCAGCGGCATGCTGCGGCGCGCGAGTGGATGACGCAGCGATTGTTTCATCGCAACCTCCCCCGGGCAAGCAGAAGCGCTTCGCCGACGCGCGCGCGCGTCGTGCCGCGATGAATCTCGCCTCGGTCATCTCTGCACACGCGAGAACGCGCGGCGGGCACGTGGCGCTCGCCGACGACGCGCGATCGATCGACTACGCGACGCTCGATCGCATGGTGCGGCAGGCAGCGGGCTGGCTCGATGCGCATGGCGTGCGCCCGGGCGACATCGTGGGCGTGGGCCTGCCCGACCAGATCGAGCATCTGGTGGCCTACTACGCGATCGCGCACGCGGGGGCGGTGATCCTGCCCATCGACTGCCGATGGCAGCTCGAGGAAGTCGAACGCGTGACCGGGCACTTCGGCGCCAGCCACCTGCTGGCGGCCGTGGGCGCCTGGGCGGACGAGGGCGCGACGCCAGGCGAGCAGCGCGTGCCGGGCAGCGCCGAAACCCGGAGGCTTGCGATCGGCGCCGACTGGCTCGATGCGCTTGTGAACTTCCCGGCCGTGCAGCGCGCGAGCGATGACGGCGACGCGCCGGCGGTGCTGTCGCTGTCCTCCGGAACCACCGGGCGGCCCAAGGGGCCGATGCTCTCGCACGCGCAGTTCGTCGCGCGTTTCGTGTTCCAGCAAAAGACGCTGGGCATGTCGGCGAGCGACACCTACCTCAGCGCCACGCCGCTCTATTTCGGCGCCGGCCGCGGCCTCGCGATGGGCTGCCTGCACGCGGGCGGAACGGTCGCGCTGTTCCCGCCTCCTTATGAACCGGCACAGCTGGTCGAGGCGGTCGCGCGTCATCGCGCCACCGTGCTGCTGCTGGTGCCGACGCTGCTGCGGCGCCTTCTGGACATGTCGGCGTCGGCGCACGAACCCGCATCGTCGCCGCGATTTCCCGGCTTGCGCATCCTGGTCTCGAGCGGCGCCACGCTGCATGCGCGCGAACGCCGCGAGGTCATGCGCGTGCTCGCGCCGGGCTTCGTCAACTACTACGGCTCCACCGAGGGTGGCGGAGTGTCGGTGTTGTTGCCCGAGCACGGCGAGGAAGCCGACGGCTCGGTCGGCACGCCGATCTTCGGCACCGAGGTGCAGATCGTGGACGACGCGCACGCGCCGCTCGCCGCGGGCCGCATCGGACGGATTCGTTACCGCAGTGCCGGCACCGCCACCGGTTTCTACCGCGACGAGGAGGCGAGTCTGCACGCGTTCCACGACGGCTGGTATTACCCGGGCGACCTGGGTTTCATCGACGCGGGCGGGTTTCTGCACTTGGCCGGTCGCGCGCGCGACCTGATCATTCGCGGCGGTGTCAACATCTATCCCGACGAGATCGAGGCGATCCTGCTCGAGCACCCGCGCGTGAGCGAAGCCGCCGTGGTGGGCTTGCCCTCGCAGCGGTTGGGCGAGGAAGTGGCGGCCTTCGTCGTGCTCGGCGCTGCGCCGGAAGTTGCCGGCGCCGACGATCGGCGCGACCTTGTTGCCGACATCCTGGCCGAACTGGCAAGCTATTGCCGCACGCGCATGGCGCCGTACAAGGTGCCGGCGCGGATCGAGCTGGTGCAGTCGCTGCCGCGCTCCGG
The DNA here is from genome assembly GCA_036525975.1 of Burkholderiaceae bacterium. Taxonomy (GTDB): domain Bacteria; phylum Pseudomonadota; class Gammaproteobacteria; order Burkholderiales; family Burkholderiaceae_E; genus Quisquiliibacterium. The sequence continues at coordinate 16,814 of DATCZK010000094.1, forward strand.
AACGGGTAAGGTACTGAAAACCGAGCTCGTCGCGAGCCTCGCCCGCACGGCTTCCGGCGATCGCAATCGCGAGCACACCAGCAAGGAGTGACGATGACGCGCCCCTGGGTCGGCCTTTCCAATCCGCGCAGTGATCTTGGCGGTGCCGCGCTCGTTGAGCCCACCCCGCACCACATCGCCTGCGACGCCATCCACGTGACCTTCCGCGCCGATCCGGCGACGGTCGCGCGATTCTTGCCACCGGGCATGGAGCCCGCCGAAGACGGTTCGGGCTGGGCCATGGTGGGCGACATGGTCAAGGTGAGCGCCGCCGACCCCGAGCAATACTGGCGCAACCCGGCGCGCAGCAACTACAACGAGGGCCTGGTCGGCTTCAACGTGCGCTACGGCGAACGCCGCGGCCGTTACACGGCCTTCCTCTGGGTGGACCGCGACTGGTCGATGGGCATGGGCCAGGTCATGGGCTGGGGAAAGCGCCTCGCCACCGTCCAGCGCACGCGCTTCAACGACTGCAATCCGGGCATGCCGTCGCTGGGCCCGGGGGCGCGCGCCCACGGCTTCGTCTCGCGCAACGGCGAGCCGATCCTGGAGGTCGGCGTCGCGCTTGGCGCAGATGCGCGCCAGCTGCCCGGGCTGCCCTCTTACGGGGCCACGACCTTTCTGTACCGCTATCTCGCGAGTCCGGGCCCGGGCATCGCGGAGCTGAGCCAGCTACTCGAACTCGAGCTCACCAACGTCCGCACCACCGACGTCTGGCAGGGCACCCCGCACCTGAAATTGCACGCCGCCGACAACGAGGAACTCGCAGCGCTGGGCGAGCTCGAACTCGTCGACGGCTACCTCTACCGGCGCGGCTGGACGCTCGATCGAAGCGCCCGACTCGTGTGCGACTATGGCAACCTGGATCGGTCCGGCGGTGCAGTTTCGGCCTGACCGAAGCGTCCCGCAGGCGCGCCAGTCGTGCGAACAACAGCAACCATCGGAGGAGTCACCGTCATGAGCAAGAAATCCGTACCGGCGCTCGCGCGCCGTGAATTCCTCGCCACCGGATCGTGCCTTTCGCTCGCGGCTTCGCTGGGCGGCCTGGGGCTGTCGGTGGTGAGCCTCGACGCGCGCGCGGCCACCTCGATCACCTTCATGACGCCGTTCGGGTACCTGATCGGCTTTGCGCCGGTGCTGTGGGCGGTCACGGGGGGGCACTTCGAGAAGGAAGGGCTCAAGGTCGACGTGCAGGGCGGCAAGGGCTCCGCGCAGGCCGTGCAGCAGGTGCTCTCGGGGCAGGCGAAGTTCTGCCGCACCGGTGGCGTGGACCTGATGCGCGCGGTCGGCGGGCAGGGTGCGCCGCTGAAGGCCATTGCCACCGTCACGCAGGCCTCGCCGCTGTTCATGATCAGCAACACCAAGAAGCCCATCGACGGTCCGAACGACATGAAGGGCAAGACGATCGGCATCACCTCCAAGGGTGGCCTGGCCGAGAACCTGCTCGACATGATGCTCGAGGACAAGGGCATCAAAGCCGACACGATCAACCGTGAAGTGGTGGGAAATGCGCCGGGCGCCTTCGCGCTGATCGAGCAGGGTCGGATCGACGCCTACATCGCGAGCATGGGCACGGTGGTGGCGCTCGAGGAGGCCAAACAGCCGATCCACTCCTGGAACACCGATCGCTACGCGCCCATTCCCGGGCAGGTCTACGTGGCCGGTACCGAGACCATCCAGAAGGAGCCGGCCCTGATCGAGGCTTTCCTGCGCGCGGTCAACAGATCGATGAACGACCTTTATTCGGGCAAGGATCTCGCCCCGGTGATCGAGTCCTTCAAGGCGTTCAAGATGCGCGGCATCGAAGACGTGAAGACCGCCGAGAAGGCGTTGCGCGCCGAGATGGAACTCTTTGCCGCGGAAGGAAAGGAAAATCTTCTGCGCAACGTTCCGGCGCGCTGGCAAAAGGCGCTCGACCTGATGGCCAAGGTCGGTCTGGCCAAGCCGGGCGACGCGTCGCAGTTCTACACCAACGCGTTCATCGACAAGGCCAAGCGCGGCTGATGCGCTTCGAACGCGATCGCGCCGCGCTGCTCGCGATCGACCTGCAGCGCGCCTTTTGCGCGCGCGACGGTTCCATCGCGGCGCAGGGGCGCGATATCTCGGACATCGAGTCGGCCGCCGCGCATGCGCTCGAACTGGCGCGCGTTGCGCAGGCGGCCGGCGTGCCCGTGATCTGGACCGCCATGCACTACGCGGCCGACTACGCCGACGGCGGCCTGCTGATGCACGAGCTGCGCCCGAACCTGGCGCGCATCGGCGCGCTGCGCCGTGGCACCGCCGACGTCGAGCTGATCGAGGGCGCCGCCCCGCACGCGCGCGACATCGTGCTGGGCAAGCAGCGCTTCTCGGCCTTCGTCGGCACCCATCTCGAACAGGTGCTGAGCGCGCGCGGGATCGACTGCCTGATGGTGTGCGGGGTCACGACGTCGATGTGCGTGGAGTCGAGCGTGCGCGACGCCGGACAGCGCGACCTGCGCACCTTTGTCGTTGCGCAGGCGTGCGGAGATTTCGACCCCGCGCGGCACGCGGCGTCGCTCTCGGCCATGGCCTTCGGTTACGCGCGGGTGATCGCCCTCGATCGCGCCGTCGCGGCGCTGCAAAGCGAGCGCAGCGAATTCGCGGCCGATCCGTCGTGAAGTCGATGCCGCAGGCCGCGACAACGCAAGCCAGCACGCCAACGCGCTCGAGGGCTGGCGCAGCGGTGGCCGGCGCGCCGTGGATCGAACTCCACGACGTGGGCATGACCTACCGCACCGCCGAGGGCGATGTGCCGGCACTGGCGCCAACGCGCTTGTCGATTCGCCGCGGCGAGTTCGTCGTTCTGCTCGGCCCCTCGGGCTGCGGCAAGACCACGATGCTGCGCCTGATCGGCGGTCTGATGCCGCCAAGCGAAGGTTCGATCAGCTTCGGCGATCGGCCGCTGTGGGTGAACGACGGCCGCGACGCCAGTCTCGTGAACGAGCTGGCCATGGTGTTCCAGGAGGCGAGCCTCTTTCCGTGGTTCAGCGTCGAGGAAAACATTGCGATGCCTCTCAAGCTGCGCGGCGTTGCGAGCGCCGAGCGACTCAGGCGCGCGCGCGAGCTGTGCGAACTCGTCGGCATTGCCGGATTCGAGCGCCGCTGGCCGCGCGAGCTCTCGGGCGGAATGCGCCAGAGAGCGGCGATCGCGCGTGCGCTGAGCTACCGTCCGCAGGTGCTGCTGATGGACGAGCCCTTCGGCGCCCTCGATGCGATGACGCGCGAGACGATGAACCTCGAACTGCAGCGCATCTGGCAGGAAAGCGCGTGCACGATCGTGCTGGTCACGCATTCGATCAGCGAGGCCGTGTTCCTGGGCGACCGGGTCGTGTTGTTCACGCCGCGCCCGGGCCGCATCGACCGGGTGCTGCCGGTGGAATTCGCGCGTCCGCGCGACTTCGACCTCACCGCAACGTCGGAGTTCCAGGGCATCGTCTCCACCCTGCGTCATCGGCTCGACGAAATTTCGGGAGAGACCGATTGAAGCTCTTTCGCTCTCGCCACATCACCTGGCTCACCACGCCGCTGCTCACGATCCTGCTGCTGCTCGGATGGAAAGCCTATGTCGTGGTGTTCGACGTTTCCCGGTTCATTCTCCCTCCGCCCGAGCGCGTGCTGGGCGCTGTATTGGAACTGCTCAACGAGGACGGCATCTGGCACGAGATCCAGGTCACGCTGATCGAAACCCTGCTGGGCTTTCTGATCGCGATCGTGGTGGGCGTGGGCCTGGGCGTGGTGCTCGGCAAGGCGGCCTGGCTGGAGCGCACGCTCAATCCGTTCATCGTTGCGACCCAGGTCGTTCCGAAGATCGCGTTGGTGCCGCTGTTCATCCTGTGGTTCGGATTCGGGATCACCTCCAAGGTGATCATCTCCGCGGTGCTCGCGTTCTTTCCGATCCTCACCAACACGCTCGCGGGCATCAAGTCGATCGACCGCTCGCAGCACGACGTGATGCTGAGCCTGAACGCGGGCCGCTGGGCAACCTTCGTCAACCTCGAGTTGCCCGCGTCGCTGCCGTTCATCCTCACTGGAATGGAGGTAGGGATCGTGCTCGCGACGATCGGGGCCGTGGTCGGTGAGTACCTCGGCGGCAACGCCGGGCTTGGTCACCTCGCGGTGGAGACGCTGGCCGCCTTCGAGGTCGACAAGCTGTTCGGCGTGATCGTGCTGCTCACGCTGATGGGTTTCATCCTCTACGTGTCGGTGCTGGGGTTGCGTCGCGTGGTGGTGCCCTGGCACGAATCGGTGCAGCGCGAGCGCAAGTGAGGCGGACCGCGCATTGAGGCGCTGGGCCGCGGCGCCGCTGCACCGCTGCACCGCTGCGCCGGAAGGCGAAGCAGAGCTCGTTCTCGCCGCAGCCGCGTCTCAGATCGGCGGGCGACGGTTGAACCAGGGGCGCGCCTGTTCCAGCTGACCGGCCAGGCGGAACAACAGCGATTCGTCGCCATAACGCGCCGCGAACTGGCAGCCGATCGGCAGGCCTTCGGCCGACCAGAAGAGCGGCACCGACATCGCCGGTTGACCCGTGACGTTGCACGGGTAAGTGAACGGCAGGAACGCGTCGAGTTGCGCGAGCCAGGCGTCGAAGTCGCCCGAGTCGATGTCGAAGTGGCCGATCGGCATGGGCGGCTGCGCCAGTGTCGGTGTGAGCCAAAGGTCGTAGCGTTCGAAGAACTGCGCAACGCGTCGCGACTGGCGGTGAAGTCCGTGCACCGCGCCGATGAACTCTGCCGCCGAGATGTGCTTGCCTCGTTCAGCCAGCGCATAGGTCAGCGGCTCGACCAGTTGCGGATCCGGCAACACGCCGCCGGTTGCGCGCCCGACGTTGGCCATCGTGTGCGCGGAAAAGATCAGCCCGAAGCCAGCGCGCATCGCTTCGGCGTCGAACTGCGGCGACGCCTCCTGCACCTCGTGGCCGAGCGACTCGCACAGGCGGGCCGCGTCTTCGACTGCGGACACGCAGTCCGGGTGCAGCGGCACGCCGCTGGGCGCGGTCCTGGCGAATGCGATCAGCAGCCGCCCGGGCGGCGTGCTCACTTCAGCGAGATAGGCGCGCGCAGGCGGCGGCGCGACGTAGGGATCGCCGGGCATCGCGCCGGCAACGGCGTCGAGCATGGCTGCGCTGTCGCGCACGCTGCGGCTCACCACGTGCTGCATCGCCAGGCCGCTCAGCCCTTCACCGCCTTCCGGCCCCGACGTGACGCGCGCGCGCGTGGGCTTGAGGCCGAACAGCCCGCAGCACGAGGCCGGAATGCGAATCGACCCGCCACCGTCGGTGGCGTGCGCGACCGGCACGATGCCGGCGGACACCGCTGCGGCCGAGCCGCCGCTCGAGCCGCCCGGCGAGAGGTCTTCGCGCCAGGGGTTGCGCGTGATGCCGTAGAGATGCGACTCGGTGGCCGGCGAGAGACCGAACTCCGATGAGTTGGTCTTGCCCACGATCACGAGGCCGGCGCGCCTGAAGCGGGCGACGATCTCGCTGTCGGCGCTGGCGACGTTGCCCGCGTACAGGCGTGACGCGAACGTAGTCGCGACGCCGGCGACCGACGCGACCAGTTCCTTGACGAGAAAGGGCACCCCCTCGAAGGGTCCGGCGGCCAGTGCGGTGCGCGCTTGCGCGCGTGCCGTGTCGAACAGCGGCGTCACCACCGCGTTCAATGCCGGGTTGCGTTGCTGCGTGCGCTGCCACGCCGCCTGCACGAGTTCTTCGGCTTTGACCTCGCCGCGCTTGACCAGACCCGCGAGCCCCAGGCCGTCGAAGGCTTCGTATTCGTTCACGTCCGTGGGTCCTTGATCGATGCGCTGCCGGGCCAGTCTGCGCGCGGCATCGGCGGTGTGTTCGAGAGCTCGGGGCTGACCGACGCGCCAAAGCCCGGGCATTGCAGCGACCCGATCGCCAGTTGCCCGTCACGGATGCGCAGCCGTACCCGGCCGTCCTGCGCGTGATAGAGGTCCGGATGAGCTGCCAGGAAGGCAGCGGCCTCGCCGGCCGGCCGCTGCCCGAAGCCGTCGATGAAGTGGTGGGCGTTGCGCTCCACGTGGTTGATGCCGAGCAGGCTCACGAGCGCGAGATCCTGCTGAACCGAAGTCCCGGCCTGCGTCGTGAGATCCTCGGCAGACATGAAGTACTTGCCGCCGCCGGCGTTCCAGAGGCGACAGCGCGCGAGGTTGATCAGCGACTTGTAGAAGCCCTTGCACGCCTTGGACGACACGCCGGTGTAGCCGACCGCGCGCGCGCGTCCGAACGCGCGCAGGTCGCCGTCCGATTCGTCGATGATCACGGGGCGATATCGAGCGAGCGCGGCCACGCTCTGCGTGAACGCCTTCTGCCGCTTGATCGGTTGCTCGATGAACAGCGTGGACGCGCAAAGCCTGCGCAGCGCCGGAATGCCCTCCATGCGCGACCACAGCGCCGCGATCGACTCGGCGTCCTCGTACTGCTCGTTGCCGTCGAGCGTGATGTGGATTGGACTTTCGATCGTGTCGAGCACGCGGGCAATGCGCGTGAGCCGATCGAGATCGGCCTCGATCTGACCGCAGACCTTGAGCTTGTAGTGGCGGTTGCCGTAGAACGCGCAAACCTCTTCGAGGGTTTCCGGCAGACCGTCGGCCACGCGGGTGCCGGCCGGCTGGTCGGCGGCGACGATCGGGTCGACCAGTCCGACCGTGTGCCGCGCGTGCAGCGTGGCGAGCGGGGACAGACTCTCCAGGAAGGCGTCGATGTCCAGGCCGGCGAGATCCGGCGCGATCGCGTGCTGGCGCATGCCGGGCAGGTTGGCGTGCATCGCGTCCCAGAAGCTCAGCCCCTCGATGCGGCAAAGGGCGTCGAGCACGGCGCGGTCGAGCAGCGCCGGGCCGTAGCTCGCCACCAGCGGCAACAGGTCGAGTGCGGCACCGGCCGCGAGAAGTTGCGCGTAGTGATCGGCGTGCAGGTCGAAGGCGGTGGACCAGGGCGCTGCGCGATAGGCCTGCTCGCACAGTTCGAGCGACTTGCGCAGCTGATGCAGGTTCTGCGCGTCGGTGAGGTTTGGGTTCTTGTCGAACCACTTCGCGCCGAGCGCCTCGGCAGCGTAACCGACGCCCTCGCGCCCGTCCTCGCGCCGTATGCGCACGCGCGCGATCGCCTGCACGCCTTCGGTAACGGTGATCACGCCGAAGCGAAACGGCAGGCGCAGGCGAAACGGGGCTTCGAACAGCTCGACACTGCTCACTTTGAGGCGAGTTGCGGCAGGTTTCAATTACAGCTCCTCCATCGCGCCGCGCAGATAGCCGATCGCGCGCGCGGCGCAGGCCGGACCGTCGGGCACGTATTCGAAGGGCTCCACCGCCACCCAGCCGGCGTAGCCGTGGCGCCGCAGCGCGGCGAGCAACGGGCGAAAGCGCAGCGCGCCCTGGCCCGGTCCGCGCAGGTTGGCGTCGTTCACCTGCACGTGCGCGAGCAGACCGGTGGGCAGCCATCGTTCCAGCAGCGTTTCGGCGGGCTCGCGCTCGGCGCGCGCGACCGCACAGCAATCGAGCATCGTGCGCACTGCCGGGTGACCTATCGCGCGCACGATCGCCACCGCCTCGTCCAGCGTGTTGATGAAATCGGCATGGGGCGGCGCAAGCGCCTCGATGCAATAGGTGATCCCGGCGCGCTGCGCGTGCTCGGCAACGTCGGCAAATGCGGCGATTCCGAGCTCTCGCGCTGCCGCGATGTCGCCCGATGCGGGCATGCGTCGCTGCGCCGGTGACCCGTGCACCATGACCTGCCCGCCGAGGTCGGCGCACAGATCGATCAGCCCGTGCATGACCGCGAGCGTGCGGCCGCGCGTGTCGGGATCGGCCGAGGTGATCGACAGCCCGGCCGGACTCGCCAGCAGCCAGTGCAAGCCCGAAACGACCACGCCGGCTGCCTGTGCCTCGCTGCGCAGGCGGGCGCGCTCGGCGGCGGTGAGCGCCAATGGATCCTCGCCCAGCGTGAACGGCGCCACTTCCAGTCCTTCATAGCCGAGCGCTGCGGCGAATTCGCACTGCCGGGCGAACGGCATCGGTGCGAGCACCTCGTTGCAAAGGCTCAGGCGCACGAGGCGCTCCGCGGGCCGCGCGCGCGCGTCACCGTTGTGCGGCCAGGGGAGGGTCGCGCCTGCCCAGAGTCCCCGTGAGCTCGGCGTAGATCTCGAGTGTCATGCGACCCAGCTCTGGCGAAGCGCGCGTCTCGACGCTGCGCGGCCGGGGGATCCGCACCGAATGCGTGCCCGAGACCCGGCCGGGTCGCGGGGTCATGACCACCACGCGGTCGGCAAGGAACACCGCTTCCGGAATCGAGTGCGTGACGAATACGATCGTCTTGCGCGCACGCGCGCTGCCTTCGCCGGTTTCGCCCCAGATCCGCAGCAGCTCGAGGTTCATTTCGTCGCGCGTCATCGCGTCCAGCGCGCCGAAGGGTTCGTCCATGAGCAGGATCGGTGGATCGAGGATCAGCGCGCGGCACAGCGACGCGCGCTGCTGCATCCCCCCCGACAGTTCGTTGGGCAGCTTGTCCTCGAAATCGGCCAGCCCGACCAGGTGCAGAAGCTCGCGCGCGCGCGCCCGGTACCCGCCCGCATTCAGGCCGGACAGTTCCACCGGCAGCAGCACGTTGTCGAGGATCGTGCGCCACTTCAGGAGCACGGCCGCCTGGAACACCATCCCCACGCGCGAGACCGGCCCGTTCACCACGGCGCCGTCCACCGTGACGCGCCCGGAGCTCACCTGCCGCAGTCCGGCGATGACGCGCATCAGCGTGGACTTTCCGCATCCGCTGGGCCCGACCACGGCCAGGAACTCGCCCTCCTCGACCGCGAGCGAGATCTCGCGCAGCGCCTCCACCGGGCCGCTCTCGGCCTGGTAGGTCATGCCGACGCGGTCGATCTCGATCAGCGGGCGGGGAGCCGCCTGCGCGGCTCCCCGCCCGGGTTCGTCAATGCTCACGCGGTGACTTCGCTTACTTCGCCGGCACCGGCATCGCCACCTTGGTGAGGAACTCGGTGGTATACACGGCCGCACAATCGAGCTTGCGCGGCACGCCCATGTAGGTGTTCACGATGTCGACCGAGGCGCACATCTTCTTGTCGTCGATCCAGCCGATGCCCTTCTCGGCGTAGTTCTTGGTGCGCATCAGGTTCAGGCCCAGCATCATGTTGGGTTCGATGATCCCGAGGTCGATCTCGGGAACGCGCTTCTTGAAGATGGCCAGCGCACCCTTCGGGTCGGCCATCACGTCGCGCCAGCCCATGTACGCGGCTTCGAGGAAGGCGCGCAGCGCCTTGGGCCGCTCCTTCATCGTCTTCTCGCTGGCGATGATCGACATGCTGTAGAGGTCGAAACCGGTATCGGCCCAGGGCATCATCAGCGCGTTGCCCACGCCCATCGCCTTCTCGTAGAACGGCAGCCCGGTGCTGTAGTCGCCAACGACGTCGACGCGTTTCTCGGCCAGCGCCGCGATCTTCGCCGACGGCTCCACGTTGACCCAGGTGACCTTGCTCTCGTCGATCTTGTGCAGCTTGGCGAACGCGGGCCAGGCCTGGCGCTGTCCGTCTCCCGGCGGCGCGCCGACCGTCTTGCCCTCGAGGTCCTTGGGCTTGGTGATCGGCTTGTCCTTGCGGCTGAAGAAGTTCAGCGGCGTGTTGTCGAACACCATCCCGACCATCTTCACGCGCGCGCCGCGCGCCGACGCGCCGAGCACCGCCACCGCGTCGGCCAGCCCGGCGTCGGCGCGGCCGGTGTCGACCTTGGCGATCGAATCGCCCGAGCCCTTGGAATTCTCGAGCGTGACGTCGAGCCCGTGTTGCGTGAAGTAGCCCTTTTCCAGTGCCACCCAGTACGCGGCGTGGTCGCCCACCGCGAACCAGTTCAGCGAGAAGGTGAATTTCTCCGGTGCCTGCGCGAATGCACCGCTGGCACACAGCGCTAGGACCGCGGCGCCCGATCGCGCCAGTGCTCTTAGTGACTTGCTCATCGATGCTCTCCTTGTGTTGACGTCATTGTTCGATTCCCGCTCAAAGATCGCCTGCCCATGGCGCCAGTAGGCGGGAAAGCGCGGCGACCAGACCGAACAGCACCAGGCCCAGGATCGAGATCCAGACCAGCGCCGCGAATGCGACCGGCGTGTTCATGCTGCTTTGCGAAGTGATGATCACATAGCCCAACCCGCGCTGCGAAGCCACGAACTCGCCCACGATCGCGCCCACCACCGCAGCGGTGGCCGTGATCTTGAGCGCGCTCAGGATGTACGGGTAGGCGTTGGGCACGCGGATCTTCACGAACACCATCCACTTCGGCGCGTTGAACACGCGCCCCAGGTCGATCAGGTCGTCGTCGATCTGGGTGAGGCCCACCGCGGTGTTGATCACGACCGGGAAGAAGCCGATCAGCGCGCCGATCAGCATGTTGGGCAGGATGCCGTAGCCCATCCAGATCAGGAACAGCGGCGCCACCGCGACCTTGGGCAGCGTATTGACGAACACGAGAAAGGGCGTGAGCGCACGCGACATCGCGCTCGACCAGGCGATCGCCAGCCCGAGCACCACGCCGGCGACGCCGGCCACGACGAAGGCGCCGACGATTTCCAGCGCCGTGACCCAGATGTGGCGGCCCCAGGGGATGTCGCCTTCGATCATCGCGCGCCACACCGCGCCCGGGCTGGGCAGCAGGTATTCGCGGATGTCGAGGAACCTCACCGCGAGGTCCCAGGCGACGATCAGCCCGACGAACAGGCCGATCGCGGGCAGGTTGTGCGCGAACCACTTGAGCGTCGTGTTCACGATGGCGTCCCGATCGCGTGGCGGCGCACCCAGGCCTCGTCGACGTCCACGCCCAGACCGGGTCCCGAGGGCAGGGCCACCTGCCCGCCGCCGCGCCAGACGCGCTCGCGCAGAAACGGCGTGTCGATGTACTGCGGGCCGTTCAGCGCGAGCGGATTGATGTCGAAGGCAGCCGCCAGATGCAGCCCGGCGGCCAGCCCCAGGTCGGTTTCGGTGAGGCCCGACAGCGCCAGCGACAACCCGGCGGCCTCGGCCGCCTCGCACAACTGGCGCGAGCGGTGCAGGCCGGCGTTGCGCTGCACCTTGGCCACCGCGACGCCGATCGCGTCGGCGCGCACGTACTCGATCAGGTCGGGCACGGAGCGTAGCGATTCGTCGATGCCGATCGGCACCGGGCTGGCGGCGTTCAGGCGTCGGTAGCCCGACAGGTTGAATCCGTCCAGCGGCTGCTCGAACAGCGCCACGCCCTGGTCGGCGAAGCGGCGCGATTGCCGGATTGCCGCGTCGACGCGGTAGCCGCGGTTGGCGTCCACCTGGACCGATCGCTCGCCAGCAGCGCGGCGCGTGCGTTGCACCAGGTTGAAGTCACCCTCCTCGCCGTGCATGCCGATCTTCACGTCGAAAGTGGTGTAGCCGGCCTCGAGGCCCTCCGCCACTGCCGCCTCGGCTTCCTCGGGGCGCTGCAGAGAGATCATCCAGGTGAGGTCGAAGCGGGTGCGCCGGCACCCGCCAAGGAGCTGGTAGACCGGAACGCCGAGCGCGCGACCGAGCGCATCGTGTGCCGCCACGTCGATCGCCGACTTGGCGAGCGGCGAGCCGGTGGTCACGCCGGGGCTGATCGCGCGGTCCATCGCCTGGTGCAGCGCGTGCAGGTTCCAGACTTCGATGCCGATCACGGCGGGTGCCAGGTAGTTGCGCAGCGTGGTGACGATGGTCTCGCTCGTCTCGTAGGTCCAGCGCGGCGTGGGGGTCGCCTCACCCCAGCCCACGCTGCCCGACTCGGTCGTGAGGCGGACCAGCACGCGATGCGAAAGAGCCTTGGGGTCGCCGGCCACGCCGCCGGCCAGCACGAACACGGCCTTGAACGGAAAGCCGAGCAGGAACACTTCGATGGCGGCGATCTTCATCGGGCGCGCTCCTCAGGCCAGCCAGCGATCGCGATTCGCGGCAACGAACGCGTCGTCGCTCAGATCGCCGTGCACTGCGTAGATGCGATCGATCTCCTGCATCTGGCCCGGGCTCAGCCCTTCGTCCGGATCGAGGCACCAGATGCCCTCGAGCAGCCCCTGCCGGCGAAGCACCTCGTGGCAGCCTGCGATGCAACCGCGAAACTCGTTGGCAACGTCGAACAACGCACTGTTGCAGTCGGTGACGCGGCTGTCGAGCGCGAGCAACCCGGCGTCTACCGGCGCGTTGTCGCGTGCCGCCGCGTGACAGCGTGCCAGCAGTTCGACCGCCTTCTGGGTCCACACCGACCAGTGCCCGAGCAAGCCGCCCCTGAAGCGAACGGTCACGGGCTTGCCGGCACGATTGACGGTGAAGGGCGTGACCAGGTCGAGCACGATGTGATCGTCGTTGCCGGTGTACAGCGTGATGCGCTGCTCGGCGCCCGCCTCGACCACGCCGCGCACGACGTCGAGCGTGCGATAACGGTTGAAGGGGGCCACCTTGATCGCGACCACGCCTTCGATCGCGGCGAAGCGCGTCCAGAAGCCCGCGCCGAGCGGCAGTCCGCCCACGGCCGGTTGCAGATAGAAGCCGATCAGCGGGATTTCGCGCGCCAGTGCCTGGCAGTGCTCGATCAGCGCGTCTTCGCTCGCGCCCTTCATCGCCGCCAGGCTCAGAAGCCCGGCGTGATAGCCCAGCCCGCGCGCCAGCCGCGCCTCGGCCACCGCCTGCTCGGTGCGTCCGCAGATGCCGGACACCAGCACGAGCGCACGCGCCTGCGGATTCCACTCGCGCGCGGTGTCGGCCGAGATGCGCAACACTTCTTCGAACAGACCGCGCTCGCGGATGGCGAACTGCGTGGTGTGCACTCCCACCGCGAGGCCGCCGGCACCGGCGTCCAGGTAATAGCGGCTCAGCGCGCGCTGGCGGCGCGCGTCGAGCCGGCGGCGCGCGTCGAGCGCGAGCGGATGCGCCGGGATCACCGCGCCTTCGCGCAAGGTGCTCCGCCAGGCCTCGCTCGCCGCGATGGTTGGCTCGGGATGCAAAGCCATGATTCAGCCGAACTCCGGACCCGCGACCGCGAACAGCCGATCGCTCCCGCCCAGCGCAGCCGTCCCACCCAGCGCCATGCGCAGGAACGAGCGTTGGCGACGGAATCCGCGCTGATCGAGCCAGTGGGACAGCGCCTGCCAGCGCGTGGGCACGTCGATGAACACGGGCCCGACGACGTGCGCGAGCGCGGTGTCGAGCAACGCGGTGGCCGCAGCTTCATCGGCGGCCACCAGCGGTCCAACCTGGGTGGCGCGTCGACCGGCGCGCGCGATCACGAAGCCTTCGCCGTCGCCGCTCATCCACGCCCGGGTGTCGCGGCGCGAGAGGAAGGACTCGAGCAGGAAGCGTCGCGCGATCCGGCTGGCGCCGGCGTCGAGCGCGGCGAACGCGTCGATGTCCTCGATTCCGGCCCTGCGCGCAGCTTGCTGCGCGCTCGCCAAGCCGCGCGCCGACCCGGCAGCGCCGGGTCCAGGTGCCGCGCGCGCGGGCACCGCTGCCGAGGGGCCGGACCCCAGCCCGGCCTCCCAGCGCTCGAAGCCGAGGCCGCCGGCAAAGCCCAGGCGACGGTACACCTGCTCGCCGGCGGGCGTCGCGTCCAGCACCGGCGTGATGCCCCTCGCGCGCAGCTGCGACACGCAGTCGTTGAGCAACTCGGTGGCCAGGCCGCGGTGGCGCCAGGCGGGGGTCACGAGCACCATCGAGATCCACCCCTGGCTGGCGTCGTAGGGCAGCGCCGCGCCGGTGGCAACGATCTCGCCCAGCGCGCTGCGAACGCCGAGCACGCGCCCGTGACGCAGGAACTGCAACCAGTCCTCCGCCGTCTGGTTCCAGCCCGACGCGTCCGAGAGCGCGAGCGCGCCCGGCACGTCGTCCTCGTCGAGAACGACGCGGGTGGCAGCCTCAGAAGCCGCCATCGCGTACCTCGAACTTGGTCGGCTTGTTGTAGGTGGCGCCGTCGCGCGCGACCCAGTCGGCCACCCAGTCGAGCATGACCGGCAGCGGCACCACCGGCTCGCCAAAGAGCGAGCGCGCCTGCGTGGTGTCCGACAGCAGTGCCGTGTCGGCCTCGTGCCCGCTGATTCGCACCGTCTTGCCCAGGCGTTCGCCGAACTGCTCGGCAAGCCAGCGCACCGACAGCGTGTCCGGCCCGGTGCAGTTGATCGGCGTGGTGGGGGTGGTGCAGTGCCGAAAACAGCGCAGGACCTGCGCGTTCGCGTCGCCCTGCCAGATCACGTTCACGTGGCCCATGGTCACGTCGACCGGATCGCCGCGGTGCACGCGCGCGGCGATGTCGAGCAGCACGCCGTAGCGCAGGTCGATCGCGTAGTTCAGGCGAAAGATCCGGCCCGGGCTCTGATACCGATCGGAGAAGTACTCGAACATGCGCTCGCGCCCGACGCACGACTGCGCGTACTCGCCGATGGGCGCGGGCGGTGTGGCCTCGCTCGCGCCCGCGTGGCGCACCGGCATGAGCGGGTAGACGTTGCCGGTGGAGAACGCGACGATGCGCGCGTCGTGGAAGGTTTCGGCGACCATTGCCGGAACATAGGCATTCATTGCCCAGGTCAGCGCGGGGTTGCCGGTTGCGCCGAACTTTCTGCCGGCGGCGAACACCACGTTGCGCACCCGCGGCAGCGACGCGAGTGCGGCGCGGTCGAGCAGGTCGGCAGCAATGGTCTCGATGCCCCAGCGCGTCATTCGCGCGCGCACGTCCGGGTCGCTGAATCGGGCCACGCCGATCACGCGCTTGCCGGGCGCGGCGCGCTTGGCCAGGCGCGCGAGCGTGGGGCCCATCTTGCCACCCACGCCGAGAATCATCAGGTCGCCGTCGACCGCCGCCAGATCGTCGACCAGCGCCCGGGTGGGAAGGCTCAGGAAGTCCTCGAGAGCCTCGACCGACTCGATTGCGCTCGGCAGGCCGGCCGGGTCGAGCAGGTGGGAAATCGAACCGCTCATCGAAGCCGCTCCACAGGTCTGCGCATCGGGTTCGAGGCAGTGTATGGGGGGGGCATAACCCCGTCAACCATCTGGTTGATACCGGCGCAGCACCGCAATTCCCAGCGTCACGAGGCGACGCCGGTAGACCCGTAGCGCTGCGCTCCGGCCAGGGTCGCGACCGAAAATCGATGACAGCGTGAGACGGTTCGAGAAGAAGAAATGCGATATGCCGGCCACCGAAACGTAGAGGTCCACCGGAGCGATGCCGCGGCTGAATACCCCGGCGCCCGTATCATCACCCTGGTGAATGCAGAGGCGAGCCATGACCACTGAACACAAGCCACCCACCAAGCCACCATCGGAGCGCGTCGCGCTCCTCACCGCCGCCGGCAGCGGCATGGGCGCGGCAATCGCGCGGCGCCTCGCCGCCGACGGCTATCGCATCGCGATCCTGTCCTCGTCGGGCAAGGGGGAGGCGCTCGCCGGCGAACTGGGGGGCGTGGGCGTCACCGGGTCGAACCGCGAACCGGCCGACATCGCGCGCGTCGTCGAGCTCGCGCTGGAGCGCTTCGGCCGGATCGACGCCGTGGTCAACAGCGCCGGCCACGGCCCCAAGGGCGAGCTGCTCGAGATCAGCGACGCCGACTGGCAACTGGGCATGGAAACCTACCTGTTGCACGTGATCCGCGTGCTGCGCCTGGTCACGCCGGTCATGGAACGCTGCGGCGGCGGCGCGATCGTGAACATCTCCACCTTCGCCGCGTTCGAGCCGGACCCGGCGTTTCCCACCTCCGGCGTGTTCCGCGCCGGGCTGGCCGCGTTCACCAAGCTCTATGCCGACCGGTACGCGGCGAAGAACATCCGCATCAACAACGTGCTCCCGGGCTTCATCGACAGCCTTCCCGAGAAGGCGCACTACCGCGCGCGCATCCCGATGGGCCGCTACGGCACCGTGGACGAGATCGCGCACACGGTGGCGTTCCTGCTCTCGGACGGCGCCTGCTACGTGACCGGGCAGAACCTGCGGGTGGACGGCGGCATCACCCGTTCGGTGTGAGGGGGCAGCCGGCGCGAACCGGCCGCAACAGGCATAATTCGGGCTCAGGAACGGCCCACACCCACATGAACATCCGCGACCCGAACGCGCTGATCAACCCCCCGATGCCCGACGTGCAGGGCAGCGCCGACGTGCGCCAGCAGCCGATCCAGCGCGTGGGGGTGAAAGACCTGCGCTACCCGCTGCGCTGGCGCGGCGCCGACGGCGTCGACCAGCCCGGGGTGGGGGCTTTCAGCCTCTACGTGGCCTTGCCGGCGCACCAGAAGGGCACGCACATGTCGCGCTTCGTCGAGCTGCTCGAGGCCGCGATCGCCCCCGGTGCGGCCGCGCTCGACGCCGCCGCGATGGCGGCGCTGCACGCCGACATGCTCGGCCGGCTGCAAGCCGAGCGCGGCGCGATCGAGCTGGGCTTCACGCTGTTCCTCAAGAAGCGCGCCCCGGTCTCGAAGGTGGAGAGCATGCTCGACTACGAGGTGCGCATCGCGATCGACGGCGGCGTGGCCGACGCCGCCACCACCCTGTCGGTGGTCGTGCCGGTGAAGAGCCTTTGCCCGTGCAGCAAGAGCGTGGCCGACTACGGCGCGCACAACCAGCGCTCGCACGTCACGATCACGGTGCGCGCGAGCGCGCCCATCGCCCCCGAGGATCTGATCCGCGTGGCCGAGACCGAAGCCTCGAGCGAGATCTTCGGCCTGCTCAAGCGGGTCGACGAGAAGCACATCACCGAACGCGCCTACGACAACCCGAAGTTCGTCGAAGACCTCGTGCGCGATGTCGCGGGGCGGCTCAAGACCGACCCCCGCATCGCCTCGTTCAGCGTCGAGGCCGAGAACTTCGAGTCGATCCACAACCACTCGGCGTACGCGCGCATCGACCAGCAACGCTGAGCGAGCGGCGCGAGGCCGGGCGGACGCCCGCGCCGGTCAGTCCCTGAAGTTCTGGTAGGCGAGCGGCACGTCGGTCACCTCTTTCTTGAGCAGCGCGATCGCCGACTGGAGGTCGTCGCGCTTGCCGCCAGAGACGCGCACCGTCTCGCCCTGGATGCTCGCCTGCACCTTGAGCTTGCTGTCCTTGATCGCACGCACGATCTTCTTGGCGAGGTCGCCGGACACGCCGTGGCGAACGGTGATCTGCTGCTTCATCTTGTCGCCGCCGATCTTCTGCGGGTCGCCGTACTCGAGGAAGCGCACGTCCACGCCGCGCTTGGCGCACTTGGCCACGAGCACGTCGCGCACCTGCCCGAGCTTGAAGTCGTCGTCGGCGAACACGGTGAGCTCGCGCTCCTTTTGCTCGATCCTCGCGTCCGAGCCCTTGAAGTCGAACCGGTTCGACACTTCCTTGTTGGCCTGGTCGAGGGCGTTGCGCAACTCCACCATGTTCGCCTCGCAGACGACGTCGAAGGTTGGCATCGGGTCACTCCTTTGGTTGGGTCGACGCGTTCGCGTCAGTAGAATTTTCGCTCGAAGAACATCGCCCGGCCCATCGCCGGGTCGAGCGCGTAGGGTTGGTAGCCCGCGCGCAGGTAGGCTTTCACCGCGCCGTCGTTGCCCTCGAGCACCTCGAGCGTGATCTTGCAGCACCCGCGCGCGCGGGCCTCCGCCTCCACCGCGGCCAGCAGCGCGCGCCCCACGCCCCTGCGCTGGAAGCGCGGCGAGACCGCGATGTCGTGGATGTTCAGCAGCGGCTGCGCGCGGAACGTCGACACGCCCTCGAAACAGTTCACGACGCCCGCCGGCTCGTCGTCGACGAAGGCGAGAAGCCCGAGGTAGTGCGGGCGGGCGGCCAGCACCGCGGGCAGTTGCGCGCGCACGCTGTCCTCGAGCCCGTAGCCTCGGGCGGTCGGGCCGGCGGCGTACTCGTCGAGCAGCGCGAGCAGGGCGCCGACGTGGTTCGCGTCTTCCAGGTCTATCCGCACGATGCGGGGCGGGGCGCTCGCGCTCACGCCGACTCCCGCGCGCGCCGCACCGCTGCGAGGATGCCGGCGAGGATCGCGCGCGGCGCCGGCGGGCACCCCGGAATCGCGAGGTCGACCGGGATCACGTTGGCGATCGCGCCGCAACTGGCGTAGCTCTCGCCGAACACGCCGCCGTTGCAGCCGCACTCGCCCACGGCGACCACGAGCCGGGGCTCCGGGGTCGCCTCGTAGGTGCGCCGCAGGGCCTGCGCCATGTTGCGCGACACCGGGCCCGTGACGAGCAGCATGTCGGCGTGCCTGGGGCTGGCAACGAAGCGGATCCCGAGCCCTTCGATGTTGTAGTAGGGATTGTTCAGAGCGTGGATCTCGAGCTCGCACCCGTTGCACGAGCCCGCGTCCACCTGCCGGATCGCCAGCGCGCGCCCGAGGATGCCGAGCAGGTCGCGATGGATCCGGTGCTCGTCGGCCAGCCCGGCGGGCGAGGTCTCGGGCGGCGCCTCGGTGACGATCCCGGCGCGCACGATCGATCGGATCATTTTCAGCATCAGAGATCCTGCCCCGAATAGCTGAGGTTGAACGACTTGTTGATCAGCGGGAAGTCCGGAACGATGTTGCCGATCACCGCGTGCTCCAGCACCGGCCAGTTCTGCCACGACGGGTCGTGGCAGTGGCAGCGCACGATGCGGTGCCCCCCCTCGCCGGGTTCGAGCTCGAGCGCGACCAGCACCTCTCCGCGCCACCCCTCCACCCAGCCGGCGCCGCGCAGCGCGCCCGCCGGCAGCGTCGCTTGCGCCATCGTGGGCGAAGAGGGCATGCGCTCGATGATCGCGCCGATCAGCCGCAGCGACTCGAAGATCTCGTCGAACCGCACCGCCACGCGCGCCGCGACGTCGCCGCGCGGGTCGCGCGCCGCGCTCGCCTCGAGCACGTCGTAGGGCCACCACCGGTGATCGGCGCGAAGGTCCGAACCGCAGCCGCTGGCGCGCGCGGCGAGCCCGGTCAGGCCGAGCTTGCGTGCGAGCGCCGCGCTCACCGTTCCGGTGGTCATGAAACGGTCCTGCAGGCCCGCGTGCTCATCGTAGATCGTGCGCAGCGAACCGACCTCGCGCGCGATCTCGATGCAGTGCGCGCCGAGCGCGGCGAGCTGTTCGCCCGAAGCGTCGGTCGCGACGCCCCCGGGCACGATCGCGTCCATCATCAGGCGGTGGCCGAACACTTCGTGCGAGGCGCGCAGCCAGTCTTCGCGCAGCCGCGAGAACTGCGCGAGGCCGAAGGCGAGCGCGGCGTCGTTGCCCAGCGCCCCCAGGTCGCCCAGGTGGTTCGCCACCCGCTCGCGCTCGAGCATCAGCGCGCGCAGCGCGGCCGCGCGCGGCGGCACGCGCGTGCCCGCGCAGGCTTCCAGCGCCATGCAGTAGGCCCACCCGAACGCGACGGTGGAATCGCCCGACACGCGCGCGGCGAGGCGGTGCCCCTCGAGCGGGGCGAAGTCCTCGAAACGCTTCTCGATCCCCTTGTGCACGTAACCCAGGCGCTGCTCGAGCCGAAGCACCTTCTCGCCCACGATCGAGAAACGGAAGTGGCCGGGCTCGATGATTCCGGCGTGCACCGGCCCGACCGGGATCTCGTGCACGCCGTCGCCCTCGACCCGCACGAACGGGTAGTCCGCGCTCTGCGGCTGCCGATCGGGCGGGCGTTCCACGCCGGCGCGGGGGGCCGCGCGCTGCAGCGGGGGGTGCGCGCCCTGCCAGGCGCCGTGGTCGAGCCAGGGGCGGTTGTCGTTGGCCGCGTCGGCGCGAATGCCCGACAGGTCGCGGATCGCTCGCTGCATCCGCGCCGCGGCGGGGAAGTAGCGCGACAGATCGGGGTAGGGCGTCTCCCCGTCGCCGAGGGGGAGCTCGAGCCACAGCAGTCCCTCGGGCAGCCCGAACGCGGCGTGCACGACCAGGCCGCCCGCGTCGGCGCGGTCGCTGGCCCAGACCGAGACGAGCCGGCCGCCGGACTCGGCCGCCGCGTGCGCCGCCACCGACCACTGGTCGCGATCGACCTCGGCCCGGATCACCGGAAGCGGCGTGGCCAGCCGCGCTTGCTCGACGTCGACGCCGCATATCCTCATGCCTTCAGCCTCCCACCATCCGGGCCGCTTCCCGGTACCACTGCGCGAGGAAGGGCGGCACCCACAGGCCCAGCATCAGCCCGAGCGCGAGGTGCACGAACACCGGAATCAGCGCCGGCGGGTGCGCGAGCGGCTCGAGCTTGCCCTCGCCGAACACCATCGGCTGCACCTTGCCGAACACCGCGGCGAAAGCCACGCCGAGCGCGAGCAGCAGCAGCGGCGTCGCCCAGGGCACCTCGCGCATCGCGGTGGTGAGGATCAGGAACTCGCTCGCGAACACGCCGAAGGGCGGCATGCCGAGGATCGCGAGCGAGCCCAGCATCAGGCCCCAGCCTATGGTGGGGCTGGCCCGGACGAGCCCGCGGATGTCGTCCATCACCTGCGTTCCGGCAACCTGCGCCGCGTGCCCGACCGCGAAGAAGATCGCCGACTTGATCAGCGAGTGCGCGGTCATGTGCAGCAGGCCGGCGAAGGTGGCCACCGGCCCCCCGATCCCGAACGCGAACGTGATCAGGCCCATGTGCTCGATCGACGAATAGGCGAACATCCGCTTCACGTCGCGCTGGCGCGACAGGAAGAACGCGGCCGCCACCACCGAGACCAGGCCGAACACGATCATCAGCTGCCCGGCGAGACCGGGGCCGAGCGCGCCGTCGGTGAGCACCTTGAAGCGAAGCACCGCGTACAGCGCCACGTTGAGCAACAAGCCCGAGAGCACCGCCGAGACCGGCGTGGGCCCCTCGGCGTGCGCGTCGGGCAGCCAGTTGTGCAGCGGCACGAGCCCCACCTTCGTGCCGTAGCCCACGAACAGGAACGCGAAAGCGAGCGTGATCACGGTCGGGTCGAGCCGCGTCTTCACCGCGTCGAGGTTCGTCCACAGCAGCGCACCCGCCTCGGCGCTGATCAGCTTCTCCGAGGCCATGTACAGCAGCACCGTGCCCAGAAGCGCCTGCGCGATGCCCACGCCGCACAGGATGAAGTACTTCCAGGCCGCCTCGAGGCTGGCCGCGGTGCGATAGACGCTCACGAGCAGCACGGTGGACAGCGTGGCCGCCTCCATCGCCACCCAGAGGATGCCCATGTTGTTGGTCGTGAGCGCGAGCAGCATCGTGAACGTGAACAGCTGGTACATCGAGTGATACAGGCGCATGCGCGGCGCGGTCATCTTCCCGTTGTCGCGCTCCACGCGCATGTAGGGCCGCGAGAACATCGCGGTGGTGAAGCCCACGAAGGCGGTGAGCGTCACCAGGAACACGTTGAGCGGGTCGATGAAGAACTCGTCGCCCAGCACCGCGAAGGGCCCGCGCGAAGCCACCTCGGCGGCGAGCACGCAACTCGCGACGAAGGTCGCGAGGCTCGCGCCCACGTTGACCTCGGGCGCGACGTCGCGGTGCCCCCAGAACGCGAGCACGACCGCCCCTGCGAGGGGTATGCCGAGGACGGCGAGCAGAGGCTCCAACTCAGTCTTCCTTGAGCCGCTCGAGGTGGCGGATGTCCAGGCTGTCGAACTGCTCGCGAATCTGGAACAGGAACACGCCCAGGATCAGCACGCCGACCAGCACGTCGAGCGCGATCCCCAGTTCCACCACCATCGGCATCCCGTAGGTGGCCGAGGTGGCCGCGAAGAACAGGCCGTTTTCCATCGACAGGAAGCCGATCACCTGCGGCACCGCCTTGGAGCGCGTGATCATCATCAGGAACGAGAGCAGGACGCAGGCCAGCGCGATGCCGAGCGTGCCGCGCGCGATCGTGTGCGCGAGCGCGGCGATCGGCGAGGCGAGGTAGAACGCGAACATCACGAGCACGATCCCGATCAGCATCGTGGTCGGGATGTTGATCAGCGTTTCCACGTCCCATCGCACGTCGAGCCTGCGCATTCCGCGGTGCAGGAGCACCGGGATCAGCACGACCTTGAGCGCGAAGGTGAGCGCGGCCGAGGCGTAGAGGTGCGACTGGTGCGTGAGGTAGGCCACGACCAGCGTGGCCGCCACCAGGATCACGCCCTGCAGCGCGTAGAGGTTGATCAGGCTGAGCACCCGGCGCTGCGAGAGCATCGCGAACGCGAGCAGCAGCAGCACCGAGGCGAACAGGTCGATCAGCTGGCCGGACAACGCGGTCATCTCAGGCGCCCAGCAGGATGTGCGTGAGCATCGCGATCACCGCGATCAGGAACGCGGTGCCGAGGAACTCGGGCACGCGGAAGATCCGCATCTTCGCGCTCAGCGTCTCGATCAGCGCGAGCAGCGCGCCGCCGATCGCGAGCTTGAACACGAGCGCGGGCACCGCCAGCGCGAGGGCGCTTGGGGCGTCGGCCGACGCCACTCCCCAGGGAAAGAACAGCGCGAGCCCGATGCACGAATACGCGAACAGCTTCAGGCTCGCGGCCCACTCGATCAGCGCGAGGTGACGCCCCGAGTACTCCAGCACGAGAGCCTCGTGGATCATCGTCAGTTCGAGGTGCGTGGCCGGGTTGTCCACCGGCACGCGCGCGTTCTCGGCCAGCGCCACCATCGTGAACGCCACGCCGGCGAATGCGAGGCTGGGCGAGATCACGAGTTCGCGATTGGCGACGTGCTCGACGATGGTCGCGAGCGAGGTGGAGTTCGAGGTGAGCGCCGCGGTGAACAGCACCATCAGAAGCGCCGGCTCGGCGAGAAAGCCGATCAGCATCTCGCGCCGCGCGCCCAGCGACCCGAAGGCGGTGCCGATGTCCATGGCCGCGAGCGAGATGAACATCCGCGCCAGCGCGAACAGCCCCACCAGCGCGATCGCGTCCGCCGCCGACGCGAGCGGGAGGTCGGTCGAGAGCGTGGGGATGATCGCGCACGCGAGCACCATGCAACCGAACACGACGTACGGCACGGCGCGAAACAGCGGCGAGGCGTGCTCGGCGAGCACCGAATCCTTGTGAAACAGCTTGTGGAGCACGCGGTAAGGCTGCAGCAGCCCCGGCCCGGTGCGGTTTTGCAGCCAGGCGCGGCACTGGTTCACCCAGCCCGAGAGCAGCGGCGCGAGCAGCAGCGCGAACACGATCTCGAGGAACTGGGAGGCGAGGGCCGCGAGGCTCATCTCGTCACCGCCAGCAGCAGCACGATCAGCGTGACGAAGCTGTACATCAGGTACACCGAGATCCGTCCGCGCTGCAGCAGGCTCACGATGCTCGAGATCCGCGTGACCAGCGCGCCGATCGGCAGGTAGACCCAGTGCCAGAACTTGTCGCTCACCGCGACGCGATAGCGTGGCTGCGCGTCGAAGGGCGAGGGCAGGTGGCGCTCGATGCGAAACAGCGGCTCGAAGATCTGGCGAATCGGCTGGCCGAAGCCCTCGGCGGTGTCCTGCATGCGCGCGTTCTGCCACGGGAATCCGCAGTCCCACGGCGGGGCTCGGCGCAGCCGCGCGTGATAGAGGCGGCGCACGATCAGGTAGGTGAGCACGACGCTGGCACCCACGCCCAGCAGGAAGATGAGCGGGCCGTAGCTCGCGCGCTCGGCCGACACGGGCACCAGCAGCCAGCCGCCCTCGGCAACCGTCGCGCCGATCCCGCTGGCGACGAGCGCCTGGGTGACCGGGTCGATCAACGCGATCACCAGCGTGGGCGCGAGGCCCAGCAGCGCGCAGCCGGCCACCAGCCAGAGCATTCCGGCGCGCTCCCAGCGGCCGGCGTCGTGCGCGCTCGCGAGCGAGTCCTCGCGCGGTTGCCCCAGGAACACGACGCCGAAGAACTTCACCATCGTGTAGCCCGCCAGCGCGGCCACCAGCACGATCAGCGCCGCGACGACCGGGATCAGCATGTTGAGAAATGCGCTCGGCAGGCCCGGCGTGAAGAGGAAGCTCTGCAGCAGCAGCCACTCCGCGACGAAGCCCCCCAGCGGCGGCAGCCCGGCGCTCGCGAGCACGCCCACGAGGGTGAGCCAGGCCACCCACGGCATGAAGCGGATCAGGCCGCCGAGCTTGCCCAGGCTGCGTTCGCTGGTCGCGTGCATCACCGAGCCGGTGCCCAGGAAGAGGAGGCTCTTGAAGAAGGCGTGGCTGGCGACCTGGTAGAGCACCGCGGTCAGAGCGAGCCCGGCCATCGCCTGCATGGCGTGCGCGGCGAACACCACGGCGAGCCCGATGCCGGCGAACACGAGCCCCAGGTTCTCGATCGACGAGTACGCCAGCAGCCGCTTCATGTCCACCTGAACGGCAGCGAACACGACCCCGTAGATGGCCGTGAACAGGCCCACCGCGAGCAGCACCACGCCCCACCACCAGATCTGCATCGGGAGGAGGTCGAAGGCCACGCGCAGGATGCCGTAGACGGCCGTCTTGAGCATCACCGCGCTCATCAGCGCGGACACCGGCGAAGGCGCGGCCGGGTGCGCCTCGGGCAGCCACACGTGCATCGGCACGAGCCCGGCCTTCGCCCCGAAACCGAACAGCGCGAGCAGGAAGGCCGCTGAGGCCCAGGCCGTGCCGAGCTCCTGCGCGCGCATGTTCGCGAAGGTGTAGTCGCCGCTGCCGGCCTGCAGCACCCCGAAGCACAGCAGGATCGAGATCGCGCCCACGTGCGCGAGCAGCAGGTAGAGGTACCCGGCGCGGCGAATCTCGGCGAGCCGGTGGTTCGTGATCACGAGGAAGAACGACGACAGCGCCATCGTTTCCCACATCACCATGAACGCGTAGGCGTCGTCGGCGAGCACCACCAGCGCCATGCTGGCGAGGAACAGGTGGTACTGCAGGCACAGCAACCCGGGGGGCGTGCCTTCGCCCTTGCGGAAATACCCGGCGGCGAACGCCGACACGCCTGCCGCCACGCCGCCGATCGTGGCGAGGAAGAACGCCGAGAGCGAGTCGAGGCGAAAGTGAAACGGAAGGCCCGGCAGCCCGATCGGGAGGACGATCGTCTGCGCGGGCGCGCCCGCGGCGCCGATGCCCACGACGAACAGCGCCAGGCCGAGCGCGCCGCCCAGCGGGAACAGCGTTCTGGCAACGAACGCGAGCTTGCGCAGCGCCGCCACCCCGACCACGCCCACGGCCAGCCACGCGGCGACGATCGCCAACGCGAAGTCGAGCCAACCGGCGGTAGTCGGAAGGTCAGTCATGATGCCCAGAAGAAAGCGCCCGGTCGATGATACTTCGATTCAATCCGTCGTTTCGCCGGGTTCGGGCTCGTCACGGCTTCCCCTG